>NZ_JBVIMX010000013.1:273641-284854 GCF_055579625.1 Streptomyces sp. NPDC032721
GGGGAAATGTACTCCCCGGGGGGGGGGGGGAAACTCTTGATCACGGGGTGGGTTTTCTGGTCAACCGCTTTGTGGTGGGTGGGGGGGGGGGAGCGGGGCCCCGACCCCCCCGCTCCCGAGTGGTTCGGCGAGGACGGGGCCGATGCCGACGCGCTGGCCGAGGTGCTCATGGACTCCGAGGCCTGGCCGGTGTTCCGGGTGCTCGCCGGGGACGGGCCCGGGGTGGTGGCCGTCTTCCACAACCTGCCCGACGACCACGACGTCGACCACCTCGTCGTACGGGCGGACCGGGAGGGCGACCCCCGCCGGATCGCCGGCCTGGAAGGGGCACTTCCGGGACCGGGCCTGACCTGGCGGGACATCGTGGCCCTCACCGATGCACCGCCGGCCCCGGAGGGCGTCACGGACCCCGCCGCCCGCCTCCTGCTCCTGCTGCCCGTCCTCAGGGACGCGGAACTGCCCGAGGAGGAGGCGGCGTCCCGGATCACCGCCGCGCTGACGGCGGTCGGCGTCCCGTCGGTCGATGTTCCGCGCGCGGTACGAGGACTGCTCGCGGGCCTGACGAGCGGCCCGTGGCACAACGGGGCATGGACGTCACCCCTGAGCGGAACCTGACCGGGACCTGAGCGGGCCCGACCTGACCCGCCGAGGGACACCTTCTACCGACACCTTCTACCGGGACACTCCCTCCGCGTCGGCCGCCGCCTCCGCCCCGATCCTTTCGAACTCCTTCCCCATCGCCTCGGACAGTGCCTGTGCGGCGGTCAACGGGCGCACCATGACCGTGAATTCGTCGATCCTGCCGTCCTCGTCGAAGTGCAGGAAGTCGCAGCCGTCGATCTGCCGGCCCGCGACCTTCGCGGTGAACACGAAGGCGTGGTCGCGGCCGTCCGGGTTCGCGATCTCGCGGACGTAGGTGAAGTCCTCGAAGACCCGCATCACTCCGCGCAGGATCGCGGCCGTGATCGGCCTGCCCGTGTACGGCTTGAACGCGACCGGGCTCGTGAAGACGACGTTCTCGGCCAGCAGCGCGCTGATGGCGGCCTCGTCGCGGTCCTCGACGGCCTTGCGGAAGGGGTGCATGGAGGGCTCCCGGGGGTTGGGGCGAGCTGGCACGGGCTGGCGCGGGCTACTCAATTAGTTGAGTAGGTGCGTGTCGGTGAGTATTCGTGGAGAGGGGGGAGGTTGTCCAGGGGTGGCCGTTGGCCGCATGGGCAACTTTTTGGGTAGGGGGAGGGGTGTTACGGTGCCCGGATGGCACTCCGTAACGCCGTGATGGCGGCCCTTCTGGAGGGCGAGGCGTCCGGGTACGACCTCGCCAAGAGCTTCGACGCCTCCGTCGCCAACTTCTGGATGGCCACCCCGCAGCAGCTCTACCGCGAGCTGGAGCGGATGGAGGCCGACGGGCTCATCGCCGCCCGGGTGGTGCGCCAGGAGCGGCGGCCCGACAAGCGCCTCTTCTCCCTCACGGAGGACGGCCTCGCGGTCGTGCACGCGTACACCACCGAACTCCCCGGCAAACCGACGGCCGTCCGTGACGAACTCCTCGTCAAGGTCCAGAGCATCGACGCCGGAGACCCCACGGCGGTCCGCGCGGCCATCGCCGAACGCATGGACTGGGCCAAGGCCAAACTCGCCCGCTACGAACGACTGCGCACCGCCCTCCTGGACGGCCGCACCGAGGACCAGTACTACGCCGAAGCCCCGCGCATCGGCCCGTACCTCACGCTCCAGCGCGGAATGGCCTTCGAACGCGAGAACATCCGGTGGGGCCGAACCGCCCTGCGCATCCTCGCCGCCCGGGCGGCGGGCAGCGAGACCGCCCCCGCCGCCCCGCCCGCCGCGCCTCAGTAATAGCCGCGCATCAGGTCAGCCGGTGGGGTTCCGCCCGTCGGTGGTGGTGCGGGCGTGTCAGAACGCGCCATAGTTGACCTGCCACGTCGGCAGGCCCATGCGGCGCCACAGTTCCACCACGCGGTCGCGGTCGTCCAGGGAGACGCGGACGGCGAAGCGGTCGCGGACGTGCTTGTCGAAGAGTTCCGCCTTGACGATGTCGTCGCGGCGCTGGTCGCGGGAGGGGCGCATCCACAGTTCGTCGTACGGGACCTCGTGGCGGGTCAGCCACTCCTCCGTCTGCTCGCGGAAGTCCTCGCTGCGGCCGGAGAGCAGGACCAGGGTGTCGCCGTGGGTGCCCCGGAAGGCGTGCAGGGCGTCGCGCACCGAGGGGTTGAGCAGGTCGGTGCCGCAGCGCGAGAAGTCGTACGGGCCACGGTCGCCGGTCAGCGCGAGCGTGCCGTCGATGTCGCACATGACCGCCGAGGGGAGCGTCGGGTCGGGCGTGTAAGGGGTCACCGGGGGCTGGTCGTTGAGCCAGTCCGCGGTGAGCCGCCAGCCGCCCTTCCGCGCCTTCGCGTGCTTGTCGGCCAGTATCCGGATGATCTCCTCGCCGACCTGCGGGGTGCGTGCCGCGTCCCGGCGTACGCACTCCTCCAGCGGTACGTCGGTGAAGTCGTGCACCACGAACACCGCGTGCCCCGCGACCGCAGCCTTCAGCCGCTTGGGGATGTGCTGCGTGAGGTGGGTGTTGTCGACGACCACGTCGAAACCGCCGTCGACGGCCGCCCGGACCGCCGCGTCCTGCGTCGCGAGGACCGTCTGCTCGTGGGCGTACGAACGGGTGCGCTCCTCGCCCTCCCGCGCCGGGATGTCCAGCATCGCCCGCAGGTCGTCGAGGTTGACCCGGCGCATCCGGCCGCCGGACCCGGCCTGGAGCTCGCGCGCCGCCGTCGTCTTGCCGGAGGCGGGCAGGCCGGTCATCACGTGGACGGTGGGGAGCGGGGGAGGAGTGGGGGTGGCGTCGGGAGTGGTCGGAGTGGGTACGGGCATGGTTCAGCTGTCCTCATCGGTCTTGAACGGGTCTGCGGCCACCGGCTTCAGGGACCGCCACACCATGAGATCGGTCGGCCGCCCCTCCAGCCGCAGGAACATCGCGGACCGCAGCTCCCGGTCCTTCAACTCCTGCGCGGCACGGGCGAACGCGGCCCGGTCGCCCCCGAGCCCGGCGATCGTCGCATACGCGGCGTCGATCGCCCGCTCCCGGTCCGCCGCCGCGCCCTCCAGCCCGGCGATCACCTTGCGCACCCAGGCGTCGAACTCGTCCGGGACCTGCTCCAGGAGATCGTCCAGCGGACGTCCGGCCGCCGCCTCGGCCGGGGAGCAGCCGACCGCCTGCGCGATCTGCTTGGCCGGGTGGCCGGCGTCCGCGAAGCGCTGGATTCCGTACCGCGTCCAGATGTCGCGTTCGGTGACGCCCGTGAGCACCTTGTGCAGCCGTACGTACTCGGCGATCTTGGCCTTCGCCCGTACCCCGGACGCGAAGCGCAGCACGAAGCCCTCGGCGTCGGTGCCGGTCGCGGCGGCGCCGCCGGGCAGCGTGTTGGAGGTGGTCAGGGAGAGGAGCTCGTCGAAGGGCATGGCGGGCCACACCCGCACCACCGAACCGATCCCGCCCCACCCCGCACCGGCTTCCGCCAGCGGCACTTCCGCCCCGTCCGCCCCGAAGGCGGCGAGGAGCACCAGGTCGCGGCGGTCGCCGTAGTCGACGACGATGCGGTTCTCCGGGTAGAGGATCTCCATCAGGTACGTGGTGCCGGGGACGAGCGCCGTCGTGTCGCGGGCGTCCAGGCGGCGCTGCGCCCAGGTCGCCTGCTCGCTCGTGAAGGAGCCCTTGGACGCGACGTGCCAGCGGCCGTCGTAGTGGAAGACGATGCCCAGGCTGCCGTCGACCTTGTCGTACACCTCGAACGGCTCGTCCGGCAGCGCGCCCGCGTACGGGCGGCCCGCCGCGTGCTCGGACACGTTGAAGAACTTCGGCAGCGGGAGCGCCACCACATCCCCGCGCTCGTCATCCACCACGAGACCCCGGCACCGCAGCGTCACCTCGGACCACGCCTGCTCGTACTGGCAGCTGCGCGTGTACGCGTAGATGGACAGCGGCAGCGAGGGGTGCGTCCGGCGCGACAGGTGGCCGGTTTCGACCGCCTTCGCGAGGTCGGCGGCGGAGAAGAGGGTGTCGAGGGGCATGCGGGACGTCGGGTTCATGGGTCCACTCCTGGTTGCTGTGCCTCCATTCTTCCGGGGGGAGCGTGTTCAGGACAGTGGTTTTGTGCGGACCGGGGCCCGCCCTGCCTCGGTCAGTCCTCGGTCAGTCCTCGGTCAATGTCCCGGGAGCACGCAGATCGTGTCGAGCCCCAGCACCCGGTTGAGGCGGCCGAAGGCCAGCCACGAACCCAGACACATCGTCAGCTCGACGATCTCCGCCTGGCTGTAGCTCCGGTGGATCCGCGCCCAGAAGTCCTCGTCGATGCCCTCGTGGTCGAGCGCGTACCGCTCCGCGTACTCGGCCGCCAGCCGCGTACGCACGTCGAACGCCTCCGTCGTACGCCACCCGCTCACCGCGTCGGCGAAGTCGTCCTCGACCTTCTCGCCGTCCCGGTCGGTGCGCCAGTCCAGGCAGAACAGGCACCCGTTGATCTGCGCGATCCGCAGCCGCGCCGCCTCGAACTCGCGCAGCCCGAGCGTGGTGTGCGCGTACACCGCGAGGGAGAGGTCCGCGGCGGCCGGGCCGATGCCGGGGACCATCTCGCCCCAGACGTAGCTGATCGGTTCCTTGCCCTCGGGGATGTCGATGTGGGTCACGGTCACGCGCCTCCGTCGTCTCCGGTGTGGGTACGGGGTCCCTCGGCGCGGCCCGCGGGGCCCGTACCGCCCGCGGGGCCCGTACCGCCCGCGCGGCCCGCGCGCCCCGCGCGCCCCGCGCCGCCCAGCCTGCCGAACGCCGGTCGTACGGGCACGTCCAGCGCGTCGTACAGCCCCGGCTTCGCCTCGGCCAGCCAGTCGATCGCGTTGACCAGCCGGCCGACCGCGACGGCGTTGCCGCCCGCCGAACGGTTCTCGTCCTCGTCGTCCGCGGTGAGCGTCAGCTCGATGCGCGGACGGCCCTCGACGATCACCCGGTGCGCCCCGGCCCCGCCGTCGGGCGGCAGCGGCCAGTCCGTCGCGCAGGACGGGTGGACACGGGTGACGTGCTCGATGACCAGGCGCGGCACGCCGCCGACGATGCCCTGCACCTCGAAGCGCACCGCGCCCTGCGTGCCCGCCTCGAACTCGCCCATCGTGCGGGTGCGCACCGTGCCCGCCAGGGGGCGGCGCTCCATCGTCTCGCGTATCTCCTCCAGCTCCACGCCCAACCCCCTTGCCATCAGGCGGAGTTGGCCGCCCCAGATCATGGTGGGGACGGTCTCGGCGAGCATCAGCGGCTGGTACTCCATGGGGTGCCCCATGCCGATGAGGTCGCGTACCGCGTCGGGCTGGTCGTACGTCGAGTAGTCGAAGACCTCCTGGCAGCGGATGGTGTCGACCACGCTGCCGACGCCGCTGAGCAGGAGGGGCAGGGCGTCGTTGCCCCAGCCCGGGTCGATGCCGGAGACGAAGAGGGCGCCGCCGCCCTCCAGGGCCGCCGCCAGCAGGGGTTCGCGCAGCTCCGGCGGGGCGCTGCGCTGGTCGTAGAGGGCGTAGAGAGCGGGGGTGACCACGACGGCTCCCGCCCGCAATGCCCGGGCGACATCGGCGAGCGCCTCGTCGGGGCGGATGTCCCCGGACGCGGCGTACACCACCGCGCGCGGCCGGGCGGCGAGCACCGCGTCGATGTCGTCGGTGGCGCGCACCCCCAGCTCGCCTTCGAGCCCGGCGAGTGCGGCGGCGTCACGGCCCACCTTGCCGGGGCTGTGCACCAGTACGGACGTCAGATCGAGCTCCGGATGGGCGTCGACGGCACGGATCGCCGCGCGTCCCACATTGCCTGTTCCCCAGACAACCGTGGAAATCATGCGGCGGAGGGTAGCGCGGGGGGCGTGGGTTTCCCATAGCGGGGAGGGGGTGTATCGCGGTCCTGGCGGAGGGGCCGGACCAGCCGGACTAAGGGTCAAGTTTAGGTTTAGGGTTGGCAGCCGCCCCCTCCCGGGAGAGGCTCCGATCATGGAATTCCTCGCGTACCACCGTGACCGCCCCGGCTCCGTCCCCCTGCGCGGCCAACTCCTCGAAGCCCACTGGGCCTACATGGACCAGTACGCCAAGGAGCTCATCGCACGCGGTCCCACCTTCGCCGAGGACGGCGAGACCCCCACCGGCAGCGTGCACATCGCCGACCTCCCGGACCCGGCCGCCGCCCGCGCGTTCGCCTTCGACGAGCCGAACTACCAGGCGGGCGTCTACCGGGACGTACTGCTGCGCCGCTGGCGCAACCTCCTGGGCCGCACCATGTGGGACTTCCCCGCCGACCGGACCGGCGGCAACCGCTACCTGGTGCTCGGCTTCGGCGAGGCGGAGCCGGTCGGCGCGGAGGTACCCGACGCCACTCCCGACGACGTACGGGACCACCTGATCGCGTACGGGCCGCTGCTGTCCGACGACGGCGAAACGTGGCTCGGCACTGCCCTACTGGTCCAGGCCCCCGACAAGAACGCGGCCCGCGCCGTGCTCACCCAGGACCGGTACGCCGAGATCGAGGTCCACGAGTGGGAGTTCGGCGGCCGCCGCACCTGAGCCCCCGCCCGGCTGCTCAGCGCGCCCGGACCGCATGGGCCACGGGGAAGGCCGTCCCGCAGTCCGGGCAGCCCGCTTCGCCGAAGGCGCACGTCAACGCGTGCGCCACCGACTCGTGGCCGTCCGCGAGCGCCAGTCCGTGCAGGCGGACCGCGACGCCGTCCAGGACGGCGGGGTCCGCCGGGTGCAGCGGGCCGGTCACCACGTGGGTCCCCGGACAGTGGGGGCAGGAGACCTCGTACTCCTCGCCGAGGCGACGCTGCCCTGGTGGCACAGTGCCGACCAGAGGTCGTTCAGGCGGTCGGGTGCGGGTTGGTCGCGGTCGTACGGCTCGTACGCAGGAAAGGGATTGACCCCACGGCGTCGGTCGTGAACCATTCCGGCCCGTGACCACGTACACCGATCATGACAAGTCGGCTCGCGCGCAAGGCAGTTCGGCAGGTCGTCCGCTCGCACTGATCACCGGGGTGGGCCGCACCGTCGGCATCGGCGCGGGCATCGCTCGTCGACTGGCCGAGTCGGGCTGGGACATCGCCTTCACCTACTGGACCCCGTACGACGCCCGGATGAGCTGGGGCGCCGAGCCCGGCGCGGCCGAAGAGATCAGCCGCTCCCTGGCCGAACACGGCGCGTCCAGCACCGCGATCGAAGCGGACCTGGCCGACCCTGACACCCCGGCACGCGTCTTCGACGAGGTTGAACAGCGGATGGGCGGAGTCACCGCGCTCGTAATGTGCCATTGCGAATCCGTCGATTCCGGGCTGCTCGACACCACCGTCGAGAGCTTCGACCGGCACTTTGCCGTCAACGCGCGCGCCACCTGGCTGCTCATCCGCGAGTTCGGACGCCGGTTCGCCGCCGAACGGGGAACCGGCCGGATCGTCAGCCTCACCAGCGACCACACCGTCGGCAACCTGCCCTACGGCGCCAGCAAGGGAGCCCTGGACCGCATCACCCTGGCTGCCGCCCACGAACTCGCCCACCTCGGGTTGACCGCCAACGCGATCAACCCGGGCCCGGTCGACACCGGCTGGATGCCCGAGGAGGTCCGGGAACACCTGGTCCGCGACACCCCGCTCGGCCGACTGGGCACTCCACGGGACACCGCGCACCTCGTGGACTTCCTGTGTTCCAGGGAGGGCGAGTGGATCAACGGTCAGCTGCTGATGAGCAACGGCGGCCTCGCGTAGCCGCACCGGTCTCGACGAGGTTCTCGTCGAGACCGTTGGCGATCCGCAGGAAGTCGTTGTCGAAGACGAACTCCACCGCCACCGTGCCCGTCGCGAGGTCGTGCTCGGCCGACGACCGCCATTCGGTGAGCCTGACCTCGCGCAGTTCCCGGCCGACGAACGGTTCGACACGTACGTCCTCGTGCGACCACCGGGGCGTGAGCTCGAACCACTCCCAGCCGGTGACGGGCGCCTCGGTGTCGATCGTGGACCAGCCGATCGAGAGTTCGTCCAGCTTCGAGTGGCAGACCTCCACCCGGACGCCGTCGAAGTCCAGCACGATAGGGCAATCAGCGAACCAGTCCCCGTCCTCGGCGAACCGCACCAGGGCGAAACCGGTCAGCCGCCTGCCGACGAGCGCCGCCAGGCGCGCCCCGTGGGCCTGCCGTACCGCGGCGGCCCCGACCAGGAAGGACGGCTCGAAACCGGAGATCCCCATGCTCATGGGACCCGAGTCTGTCATCCACCACTCACCCGTCAGCCCGGACGGCCCGCCCCCGCTTCGAAAACCGTTTCGCCCTCGATGAACGTCATCCTCACCTCCGTCGCGTGGACCTGGGTGATCGGCACCTCGAAGGGGTTCCGGTCGACCACCACCACGTCGGCGAGCATGCCCGGCTCGATGCGGCCGACGCGGTTCGCCATGCCCTCCTGGCGTGCGGCATTGACCGTGAACAGGTCGAAGGCCTGCTCCAGCGTGATGGCCTGGGACTTCCCGAACGACTCCGCGCTGCCGCCCGGCTCCTGCCGCGTCACGAGCGACTCGATGGCGGACCACGGGTTCACCGACGGTACGACGCACCAGTCCGACCCCGCCACGACCAGCGCGCGGGCTTCGAGCATCTCCCGTACCGGCCAGGCCCGTTCGACCGCCTCCCGGCCGACGGCGGCGGTGATGTCCGAGCAGATGGGGGAGGGCCGCCAGAGGTAGGGGGAGACCTCGAACGTCGCGCCGATCCTGGTCGCGCGCAGCAGGTCGGCCTTCGACACGAAGGTGCAGTGTCCGACGTTGTGCATGTACGGGCTGTGCCCGTTGGCCGCGCGCGCAGCCTCGATGGCGTCCAGGGCCGCCCGGACCGCCGCGTCTCCGGCCGCGTGGAACTTGACGGTGATGCCCATCCGGTCGAAGCGGGTGACCAGTTGATCGAGTACGGCAGGTTCGATCGCGAGCAGCCCGTACCTGCTGAACTCGGGGTCCCGGCCCGCCACCGTGTCGCTGTACGGCTCGATCATCGCGGCCGTGTGGCTGTCGGTGGGTACGCCGTCGAGGAAGATCTTCACGCAGTCGGGGGTGAGGTGGCTGCTCGCGTAGAGGTTCCGGGCGGCGATGACGTCCTCGCAGCCGGGGTCGTGCGGCGACCACACCAGGCACAGGCGTACCCGCTGCTTGACGGCTCCGCGTGCGGCGAGCCGGGTGTAGGCGAGCAGTTCGGCGCGCGCCCCGGCGGTGAACCCGACGGCCGCCTCGGTGAAGGAAGTGATCCCGTACGAGAGCATTTCCCCCAGGGCCCATTCCAGCGCCGCCTCCACCTCTCCGTCGGCCGTCCTGGGGGTGGAGGCGGCGAGGAGCTCGGCGGCGGTCTCGCGCTGGATGCCGGTCGGGTTGCCGGCGGCGTCGCGTTCGAAGATGCCGCCCACCGGGTCGGGGGTGCCGGGGCCGATCCCGGCGATGCGGAGGGCCGCGCTGTTCGCCCACGAGCTGTGCCCGCTGGTGTCCTCCAGCAGTACCGGAACGTCGGGGGCGATGGCGTCGAGCATGGTCCGGTCAGGGGTCGTGCCGAGCGCGGACGCGTCCCACTGCCCGCCGAGGACCCAGGCGCCGGGGGCGGCGCGCGACACGTGCTCGGCGACGATGCGGAGGGTGGCGGCGAGGCTCGACCCCTGCGGGACCTTGCAGCGCCGCTCGCGGACCCCGGCGTAGATCGGGTGCACGTGCAGGTCGTGCAGTCCCGGCAGCACGGTGTCGCCCGCCAGCTCCACCACCCGGGTGCCGGGCCCGCGCCTGCGCAGCACCTCGGAGTCGTCGCCGACTGCGCCGATGACACCGTCGCGCACGCTGAGCCCCTGCGCCCAGCCCGTCGGGGTCCTGACCTGTCCGCCCACCAGAATCGTGTCCGCGTACGGTTCGGACATGCCACTCCACCTCTCGGCCGGCCGCTCGGTCACTCGCGGTCAACGGCGGTTGATGAACCCGGCGTCGACCGGCAGCGTGACCCCGGTGACGTAACGGGCTTCCTCCGAGGCCAGCCACAGGACGGCGTTCGCCACGTCGACGGGTTCGATGGTGGCCACGGGAAGGGCGTTGGGCGACGTCCCCGACAACATGGGGTCCCGGGCGACGAATTCGAGGATGGCGGGATCGGCGACCATACGGGTGGCCACACCGGTGGGGTGCACCGCGTTGACCCTGATGCTGTACGGGGCGAGGTTGTTGGCGTACGTACGCATCAGCCCGACCGCACCGTGCTTGGAGGCGGCGTACCCGAGACCGCCGTTGCTGGAGCCGCCGATACCGACCAGCCCGGCGGTCGAATTCACGATCACAATCGAACCGCCCCGCCCGGCGGCGATCATCGAGGGGATGGCCACTTCGATGGTGTGGAAGGTGCCGGAGAGGTTGACGTCGATGGCGTCGTGCCAGGCCTCCACCCGGTCGTTCACCAGCAGGGGGGCGATGCCGGCGTTGGCGACGACGACATGGATCTGCCCGAACTCGGCGAGCCCGGCGTCGTACGCCTCCTGGAGCGCGTCCCGGTCGCGTACGTCGGCCTGCCGCGCCACGACCCGGCGGCCCAGCGACTCCACCTCCTCGACCGCGTCGTACAACTCCTCCGGCGTCGAGAGCGGATAGGGAACGGTGTCGACCGGCTGGCAGATATCGACGATGACCAGATCGGCACCCTCCTCCGCCAGCCGCCGCACATGACTGCGCCCGAGCCCTCCGGCCGCACCGGTAACAAAGGCAACCTTGCCGCCAAGCCGCCCCGTCGGTCCCTGAGCTTTCGCAAAGCGCATTTCGTGGCTCCTGGTTGCTGGTTGCTCGGGAAGCGCCACGGTCGGTGAACCTCTCTCTGGATAGCAGTGCGGGAGCACGGGTGGCAATGGGGCGTCGGGCCGGTCGGGAGGGGTGGGGAAGTTGCGGTGTACCGGGGGGAGTTGGCGGCCGTCGCACGGGCGCGGCCTTCAGGGGTGCGGGGCTGTGACACTCTGCGGCTCCACCGCGCTAGCGCGACCAGCCCTCCTCCCAGGGGTACCGCGTACCCACCCACCCTCGCGCGGGGGTGCGCCCTTTAGGGGCGCGGGGAACTGCGCGGCCAGCCACGACGCACCCGCACCTCCCCCACCCACCCCAACCGGGCTGCCACCCCGGGGCCCGGGGCG
>NZ_JBVIMX010000014.1:0-47788 GCF_055579625.1 Streptomyces sp. NPDC032721
TGCCCCTCCCCGCCCCTTCCCTAAACCGCTCCGCGGGGCCAGGGGTTGTTAGCAGCGGGTCGAGTGTGGTTGCTCGCGCAGTTCCCCGCGCCCCTAACTACGAGTACTCAGGGGCGCGGGGAACTGCGCGGCCAGCCACGCACACACCCGCACATGACCACCGGCCGTGGCCGGGCCCGCCACCTGCCCAACCCCGGGGGCCGGCAGCCCACCCACCCCCGCCCGGCCGCACGGGCCGGGGTCTGGGGCAGCGCCCCCACGCGGCGGAGCCGCAAATGTCACAGCCGGGAAGGGGCGGGGAGGGGAAAAGCCCCGCGCAGCGGAGCCTCGTTCCGGGTGTCCGGTGGGCGGGACGGTGGGTGAAGGTACGGGTGGGGGCCGATACGGTGGGGGCACCATGAGCGTATTGCCGAATGCCGACGTCCCCACCCTTCTCGTCAAGATCTTCGGGAAGGACCGCCCCGGGATCACCGCCGGGCTCTTCGACACCCTCGCCGCCTACTCCGTCGATGTCGTCGACATCGAGCAGGTCGTCACCCGTGGCCGCATCGTCCTGTGCGTCCTCGTCACCGAGCCCACCGTCGCGGCCGCCGGTGAACTCCGGGCGACCGTGCACAGCTGGGCCGATTCGATGAAGCTCCAGACCGAGATCATCTCGGGTACGGGCGACAACCGGCCCCGTGGCAGCGGCCGTTCGCACGTCACCGTGCTCGGGCACCCGCTGACCGCCGAGTCGACGGCCGCCATAGCGGCCAGGATCACCGACACCGGCGGCAACATCGACCGTATCTTCCGCCTCGCCAAGTACCCGGTCACCGCCGTGGAGTTCGCGGTGTCGGGTGCCGAGACCGAGCCCCTGCGGACCGCGCTCGCCACCGAGGCCGCGGAGATCGGGGTCGATGTGGCCGTGGTCTCCGCCGGGCTGCACCGGCGGGCGCGGCGGCTGGTGGTGATGGACGTGGACTCGACGCTCATCCAGGACGAGGTCATCGAGCTGTTCGCCGCGCACGCCGGGTGCGAGGCGGAGGTCGCCGCCGTCACCGAGCAGGCCATGCGCGGCGAGCTGGACTTCGAGCAGTCGCTCCACGCGCGCGTGGCGCTGCTGGCCGGGCTGGACGCCGCCGTAGTGGAGAAGGTGCGCGCCGAGGTGCGGATGACGCCCGGCGCCAGGACCCTCGTACGTACGCTCAAGCGGCTCGGGTACCAAGTGGGGGTCGTGTCCGGAGGGTTCACCCAGGTCACCGACGCGCTCAAGGACGAGCTGGCGCTCGACTTCGCCTCCGCCAACACGCTGGAGATCGTGGACGGCAAGCTCACCGGGCGGGTGGTCGGCGAGATCGTGGACCGGGCGGGCAAGGCGCGGCTGCTGCGCCGGTTCGCCTCGGAGGCCGGTGTTCCGCTCGATCAGACGGTGGCGATCGGCGACGGGGCGAACGACCTCGACATGCTCAACGCGGCGGGTCTGGGTGTCGCGTTCAACGCAAAGCCGGTGGTCAGGCAGGCTGCCGACACCGCCGTCAACGTGCCCTTCCTGGACACCGTCCTCTATCTCCTCGGGATCACTCGTGAAGAGGTCGAGGCCGCGGACGGGGATGTCGTTCATCTGCACTGAGTGAGTGCGAGTGAGTGAGCGAGTGAGTGAGTGGGTCAGGGCCCCGGCTGCGTACGCTGCCGGGGCCCTTGCTGGTTCCTGGTTCGGTGCGTGCCTGCGTGCCTGCGTGCTAGTCGTGCGGTGCCCAGTAGTCCGTCAGCCTGCCCACTCCGTGCTCCACGGACTTCCACGATCCGGTGAACTCGATCACCGCATACGTCGCCGTGGGGAAGCCGCTCTTGGTCATCCGGGCCAGTGCGTCGGGGTCCGCCTTGCCTGCGAGGGCGTCGGCGACCGCGTGCATTCCGGGGTTGTGGCCGATGACCAGGAGGTCGGCGACCTCGTCGGGCACCTCGTTGAGCAGGGCGAGGATCTCGCCGAGGGATGCCTCGTACAGCCGGTCCTCGTAGACGGTCTTGGGGCGTTCCGGCATCTCCTGCACGGCCAGCTTCCAGGTCTCGCGGGTCCTGGTGGCCGTCGAGCACAGGGCCAGGCCGAAGGGGATGCCGGTGTCCGCCAGTTTGCGGCCTGCGGTGGCGGCGTCCCTGCGGCCCCGGTCGGCGAGCGGCCGGTCGTGGTCGGACACCTGCGGCCAGTCGGCTTTGGCGTGCCGGAGAAGGACGATCCTGCGGGGTGTATCGACGCTCATGCATCCCAGCTTCGCACGAAATGCACTCGGGGGCCCGGGGTGTTGGCGGGCTCCCCCGGCACGGGTGAATAGGGGGATCAGAGGGAGAGGACCGCGAGGATCCGGTCCAGGAGGTACGCGACGCCCGGGGCGTGCGCCGGACCCGCCGAGGCGCTGGCCTGACCCGAACCTGCCATCAGGACGAACAGCGCGACGAAGGCGACGACCGGCAGCGCGACCGCCCACCACGGCAGGCGCTTGCCCGCTTCGGTGGTGCGGTGTGCGGTGTGCATGGGGGCCGACATGGCCGCCTCCGAGGGTGAGCGGTATCCGAACGGGACACTTCGAACCTACGGAGTCCGGACGCTCGGGCCCATCCGGTGAACTCCCCACTTGACCCTGATCCCAGCCCCCTAGGGGATGGTGGGGACAACCCCACCCCCACGCCCGTCCCCGGGGCCGGGGCCTGGTCTACGGAGAGGCCAGCATCGCGATCACGGCGATGATCACGGTGACGGCGAGCATCGCGCCGAGCACGATCAGGAGCTTCTTGTGGCCGTTCTGGGGGTTCGGGTCGAGCACAGGCATGGGGTCAGTCTTGCACCCTTTGCCCCAGCCCGTGCCGAGCCCGCCCCCCCTGTTCCCCGGGGTCAGGCGGCGAGTTCCGCCTCGATCGTGCGGTTGCGGCCGGCCAGCACGCCGACCACCATCTGCGGCACCATCAGCGCCGCCATCAGCGCGATCGGTACGCCCCAGCCGCCGGTGGCGTCGTGCAGCACGCCGATGAGCAGCGGGCCCGGGATGGAGAGCAGGTAGCCGACGCTCTGCGCGAAGGCGGACAGCTTGACCACGCCCTGGTGGCTCTTGGCGCGCAGCCCGATCATGGTGAGCGCGAGGGGGAAGGCGCAGTTGGAGACGCCGAGCAGGAGTGCCCAGGCCCAGGAGCCGCCCGCCGGGGCGAAGTAGAGACCCGCGTATCCGGTCAGTCCGCACAGTCCGAGGACCAGGACGACCGGGCCCTGGTTCGGGAGCCGGGTGGCGACGCGGGGGATGACGAAGGCGAGCGGGATGCCCATCGCCATGGTGAGGGCCAGCAGGACGCCCGACGTACCGGCGGAGATGCCGGCGTCACGGAAGATCTGCGGCATCCAGCCCATGGTGATGTACGCGGCGGTGGCCTGGAGGCCGAAGAAGAAGGCGAGCGCCCAGGCGGTGCGGCTGCGGACCATGGACAGGGCCGGTGCGGCGGTACGGGCCGGGGTCTCGGCAGCCGATTCGATGGCCTCGACGTCGGGGGTCTCGGCCTCCGCCTTCCTGCCCGCGGCACGCTTGTCACGGCCGTGCCGCAGCGCCAGCGGCAGCCAGGCGCAGAGTGCGAGCGCCGCGAGGCTGCCCCAGACGGCGAGGCCGGTCTGCCAACTGCCGCCCAGCGCCTTGGTCATGGGCACGGTGGTGAGTGCGGCCAGCGAGGTGCCGATGGCGAGGGCCATCGAGTAGAGGCCCGTCATCGTGGAGACCCGGTCGGGGAACCACTGCTTGACGATGGCCGGCAGCAGGATGTTGCTGACGGCTATGCCGACGAGGGCGAGGGCGCTGGCGGCGAGGAAGCCCGCCGTGCCGCCGGCGAAGGGGCGCAGGACCAGGCCGATCGCGATCGCGGCCATGCCCGCGCAGACGATGGACGCCGGGCCGAAGCGCCGGGCCAGCCGGGGGGCCATGATCCCGAAGACCGCGAAACAGACGGACGGTACGGAGGTGAGCAGGCCTGCGACGGTGCCGCTCATCCCGAGCCCCTTGCGGACCTCTTCGAGGAGGGGGCCGAGGCTGGTG
Source organism: Streptomyces sp. NPDC032721 (assembly GCF_055579625.1). NCBI lineage: Bacteria > Bacillati > Actinomycetota > Actinomycetes > Kitasatosporales > Streptomycetaceae > Streptomyces > Streptomyces sp. NPDC032721. Next base: position 4,050 of record NZ_JBVIMX010000014.1, read on the forward strand.
ATGGCGGGGCGGAGGTTCAGCGCGGCGAGCACCAGGCCGACGACCATGAGCCGGACGAGCCAGACGGACTGCGGGGCCGTCTTCTTCTCGTTCTGGCGCACGGCTGCGGCTGCGGGGGCGGTGCGGGGCTTCTGTGCGGTGCTGGGCTCTGGGCTCAGGGTCCGGGTTTCGTCGACAGGCATGGAACCATCATAGAATCATGGGATGATTGGTTGTCCAATCGGAAACCGGTCACAGATCACCACCGAACGAGGAGCACCATGACGCTGACCTCTCCCCGGCGTTCCGCACTCTCCGACCAGGTCATCAGCGCCCTGCGCAACCAGATCACCTCCGGCGAGTGGCCCGTGGGGTCACGGATCCCGACCGAGCCCGAGCTGGTCGAGCAGCTGGGTGTGGCGCGGAACACGGTCCGCGAGGCGGTGCGCGCGCTCGCGCACAACGGGCTCCTGGACATCCGGCAGGGCTCGGGGACCTACGTACTGGCGACGAGCGAGCTGGCGGGGGTGATGCACCGCAGGTTCGCGGACGCCGATCCGCTGCACATCGCCGAGCTGCGTTCCACGCTGGAGTCGTCGGCCGGGCGGCTGGCCGCGCAGCGGCGCACCGAGAAGGACGTGCGGCAGCTGGACGCGCTGCTCGCGCGGCGCGAGGAGGCGTGGGCCTCGGGGAACACGGAGCAGTTCGTCACGGCGGACGCCTCGCTGCACCTGGCGGTGGTGGCCGCCTCGCACAACGACGTACTGATCGGGCTCTACGCCGACCTCGGTGACCTGCTGCGGGACTGGCTGCGCGTCGACATCGGGCACGAGCTGCGGCCGGAGGAGCACATGGACCACAGCCGGCTGATCGAGGCGATCCGGGCCGGGGACGCGGAGACCGCGGCGTCCGAGGCGGCCGGGTACTCGCTGAAGTGCCTGGCCGACCGCGGGGTCCTCACCGAGGCCGCTCGGGACTGAGGCCGTGCGCGGGCCCCTTGCCCGGTGTCGCCGGGGTGCGGGAGTGGCTGACCCAGGTGCTGCCGATCTCCTTCCAGCAGCGGCCGGTCAGCCGTACGGTCTGGGCGGGGCCCACTTCCTTGTGGGCGGAGTCGCTGTCGATGTCCCACCAGCGGGTGCACTCGGTGTGCAGCTGGACGTGGTCGGGCTCGGGGTACGGGTTGTGGCAGTACGAGACGACCTGCGAGCCCTCCACCGAGGTCCGGCAGCTGGAGCCGAACGGGGCGGGGGCCGGTGCCTCGGCCCGGGGTCCGGGGTCGCGCTCGCCGGGAAGCGCCGCGTAGGAGGCCGCCCCGGCGAGGGCGACCGCCAGGACCGAGGACACCACGAGCGCCGCGCCCCTCCTGCCGTGACCGGACACCGTGCCCCACCTCCTCCCCTGCGCACCGCGTAGCGGCCGGGATGATCCCGGTTTGCTCAGTCTGCGGTGATTGCGTGGGGTTTTCGACTTGGAGGGCTCCTGACGAGCACGTTCCGTCGGAGAGGGTTGACAGGCCGACTGGCCTGAATACGTTACATGCAACATTGAGCATGTCGCCGACCTCTCGGAGGACCTCCATGCGTCCCACACGCCCCGTGGCTCACTCAAGCCCCCTGGAATGCGATCTGCTGCTGTCGGGCGGGCGGGTGCTGACCGTCGACGGGCGGCGGTCCGTGTACGAGCCGGGCTCGGTGGCGATCGCGGGCGGCCGGGTGGTGGCGGTCGGCCCGGCGGCCGAGACCGACGCCCAGTGGCGGGCGCGGCGGACCGTGGACTGCCGGGGCCGGGCGGTGCTGCCGGGGTTCGTCGACGGGCACTCGCACCTGTTCCAGGCGCTGGCCCGCGGGATGGGCGAAGGGCTCTCCATCTGGCCCTGGCTCTGCGAGTTCATGTGGCCGTACTCGATAGCCGTGGACCCCGAGGACGCCCGGGTGGCGGCCACGCTCGGGGCGGTGGAGGCGGTGCGTTCGGGCATCACCACCGTGATCGACAACCACTACGCGCCGACCGACCCGGACACCGTCCTGGCGGTCGCGCGGGCCGTCGAGGCGGTGGGGCTGCGGGGCGCGATCGCGCGCGGCATGCTCGGCCGCAAGACCGGGGTCGCCGTGTCGCGCGGCCTCCCGGACGCGCTGTACCGCTACTCCACGCAGGAGGAGCTGGACATCACCCGGGATTGCATGCAGAGCCGCCCGCCGCGGACCTCGATGGTCGAGATCTGGCCCGCGCCGCTCAATCTGAGTTACGTGGACCAGGACCTGGTCCGCGGGGCGGTGGAGCTCGCCGCCGAGTTCGGCACCCGCTGGCACACACACTGCTCGGAGGGGGCCAAGGACCCGGCGAGCTATCTGGAGGCGTACGGGGTGCGGCCGGTGGAGTGGCTGGCCAGGGAGGGGCTGCTCGACGAACGGGCCACCCTGGCGCACGCCGTCTGGCTGGACGACGCCGAGGTCAAGCACGTCGGCGAGCGCAGGGCCGGGGTGTCCCACAACCCCACGTCGAACGCCTATCTGGCCTCCGGGGTGATGCGGCTGCGCGCACTGCGGGACGCGGGCGCGGTGGTGTCGCTGGGCACCGACGGGCCGAGCGCGGGGCACCGGCAGGACATGTTCGAGGTGATGAAGCAGACCCTCTTCGGCCAGCGGCAGCACCATCTCGACCCGGCGTCGGCACGCTGCGAGGAAGCCCTCGAACTGGCCACCCGCGAGGGCGGCAGGTACGCCGGTACGGGCACCGGCACGCTGTCCGTGGGCGCGGCGGCCGATGTCGTGGTCGTGGACCTGGACCGGCCGCACCTGCGCCCCGTCCACCGCACGGTCGCCACCCTCGTCTACTCGGCGCGCGGCAGCGACGTGGAGATGACGATCGTCGACGGGCGGGTGGTCTTCGAGGAGGGCCGCTGCACCCTCGTCGACGAGTCCGCGCTGCTCGAAGAGGCGCAGGAGCGGGCCGAACGGCTGGTCTCCCGCGCCGGGTTCGACGCACTGCGCAGTTCCTGGCGGCACTGAGTCCTTCCGTAACTCCTGCCCCCCCCACAGCCCACCGGCCACCTCCCGGGCCCCACAGACCTCCCGAGCACCACAGCCTCCCGAGATTCGCAGGACCCACGGCTGCCCGTCCGCGGCCACCGTACGTGCGCATACAAGGACCCCTGCCGTCACGGGCGGCAGGTGGAGGGAGAACGCACAATGTCCCGCACCACAGCACAGGGCTCATCGGAACAGGAGTGGACGGACGACCGGTCCGCCGACCCGGTGGAGGCAGTGCCCTCCGCCTGGCGGCTCGCCGTCTACGGGTTGCAGCACGTGCTCGCCTTCTACGCCGGCGCGGTCGTCATGCCGCTGCTGGTCGCGCAGGGAGTCGGCCTGCCGGACAAGGACATCGGGATGCTGGTCAACGCGTCACTGCTGACCTGCGGCATCGCCACGCTGATGCAGGCGGTGGGCTTCAAGGGGGTCGGCATCAAACTGCCGATCGTGCAGGGCACCTCGACCACGGCGGTGCCCTCGCTGGTCTCGGTGGGGCTGGCGGCCGGCGGCGCGAAGGCCGGGATGCCGACCGTACTGGGAGCGGTGATCGCGGCGGGGCTCGCCCTGTTCGTGATCGCGCCGGTCTTCAGCAAGCTGGTGAAGTTCTTCCCGCCGCTGGTCACGGGCACCATCGTGACGATCGTCGGGATCACCCTGCTCGCGGTGGCCGCACGCCAGGTGGGCGGCGGCGACCCGAGCGCGAAGACCTTCGGCTCGCCGGCGCAGCTGGGTCTCGCGGCGGTGACGTTCGTGGTCATTCTGCTGCTGTACAAGTTCTCGCGCGGCTTCATGGCCACCATCGCCGTCCTGGCGGGTCTGGTCATCGGCACCGCGGTCGCCGCGATCCTGGGGAAGACGGACTTCTCGAAGATCGGTGACGCCTCCTGGTTCGGCATGGCCGCACCGCTGCACTACGGCGTCGAGTTCGACAGCCTCGCGATCCTGGCCATCTTCATGGTGATGATCATCGTGGCGGTGGAGTCCATCGGGCAGTTCTTCGCGGTCGGCGAGATCGTCGGCCGTGAGGTGGACGGCAAGGGCGTCACCCGGGCGCTGCGGGCGGACGGGCTGGCCACGGCGATCGCCGGTGTCCTCAACTCGTTCCCCAGCACCGTCTATTCGCAGAACATCGGGCTGATCCGGCTCACCCGGGTCAAGAGCCGCTGGATCATCGCGTCGGCCGGCGTGATCATGATTCTCTTCGGGCTGGTGCCCAAGATCGGGGCGATCGTGGCCTCGATGCCCGCCTCCGTGCTCGGCGGCGCCACGATCGTGCTCTTCGCGACCATCGGCGTCGTCGGCATCCAGATCCTGCTCCAGGCGGACCTCACCGACCAGCGGAACACCATCCTGGTGGCCGCGAGCCTGGGCATCGGGTTCCTGCCGACCGCGTTCCCGCAGTTCGCCGAGCAGATGCCGACCAGGCAGCTGCATGCACTCTTCGAGAGCGGCATCATCCTCGGCACCCTCACCGCTGTCCTGCTGAACCTCTTCTTCCACCATCTGCGGCTGCCGGGAAGGAGGAAGGAGGCTGCCGGACCCGTTGACCCACCGGAACATTACATGCAACATGAAGACCGCACGGAGAAAGACCCCGTGTAGCACCGACCGACACAGGACCGACTGACACAGGGATGGGGAGGCGAGGATGGCGACCGACAAGGCGATGAACCAGGCGATGAGCCAGGCAGTGAATCCGGTCGCGGCCGGGAGTCTGCTGGCGGACCGTGCGTACGACGAGCTGAAGGCCGCCGTGCTGGCGAACCGCCTCCGGCCCGGCGACGCGCTGTCCGTCCCGGCACTCGCCACGCAGATGGGCATCAGCCGCAGCCCCGTCAGGGAAGCCGTGCAGCGGCTGATCCACGACGGACTCGCCTCCCACGTCCCGCACCGGGGCGCCGTGGTCTCCACCGTCGACCTGGAGGACGTACGTCAGCTGTACGTGGTCCGCGAGGTCATGGAGGGACTGGCGGCGCGCCTGGCCACCGAGCGGCTCGACGCCACCAAGGTCGGCGAGCTGCGCGAACTCCTCGAACAGCACGAGCGCGTGGTCACCTCCGACTACGACGAGCGCGCCCACATCGAGATGGACATGGCGTACCACCGGCTGATCCGCGAGGTGGCCGGAAACACCCACCTCACCTCCGCCCTCGACACCATCCAGGGCAAGGCGCACCTGGCGCTGCACTCGCTGTGGCGCAGCCCGGAGGCGCCGAGGCTGGCCGTGGCCGAGCACCGCAGGATCTTCGAGGCGATGACGGCCGGCGATCCGGACGCGGCGGAGCTGGCGGCCCGCGAGCACATCAGACGGCTGCGCATCCGGCTCTCCCAGGCGGTGGCCGCGGGCCCCGACCAGGACGGCACGACCGGGCCGGACATCCACCCGGTCGCGTAACACGCACCACAAGAACGCACCACAGAGCGCACCACCCGCACTACGCACCACACGCACCACATCGCACCACCCCAACCCCCATGACGTGGAAGGGAAGTGACGAAACGTGCGCACCGCAACCGGAATCCGGAACGGGGTGGGCGAAAGCGTCCGGCGGCCCGACGGGCGGCTGAAGGTGAAGGGGGACTTCGCGTACTCCTCCGACCTGCACGCGGACAACATGGTGTGGGGCGCGACCCTGCGCAGCCCGCACCCGTCGGCCCGGATCGTACGGTTCGACGCGAGCAGGGCACTCAAGTTGCCCGGGGTCGTCGCCGTCCTCACCCACGAGGACGTGCCGGGCCATCCGCTGTACGGCATGAAGGTCGCCGACCAGCCCGTCCTGGCCAAGGACGTGGTCCGCTACCAGGGCGAGCCGGTGGCCCTGGTGGCCGCCGACCATCCGGAGACCGCCCGCCGCGCCCTGCGCCTCATCGAGGTCGAGTACGAGATACGGACCCCGCTGACCGTCCCGGAACTGGCGGTCACCGGGGAGGGCCCGCGCGTGCACGAGCGGCGGGTGGACGGCAAGGACGAGCTGGGCAACGTCGTACGTCACGTGCGCATCCGGCACGGTGACATGGCCGAGGCCGAACGGCTCGCCGAGGTGGTCGTCTCGGGCACGTACGACGTGGGCATGCAGGACCAGGCGTTCCTAGGCCCGGAGTCGGGGCTCGCGATACCCGCCGAGGACGGCGGCGTCGACGTCTACGTGTCGACCCAGTGGCTGTACGACGACCAGCACCAGATGTGCTCGGCGCTCGGGCTCCCCCCGGAGAAGGTGCGGCTGACCATGTCGGGCGTGGGCGGCGCCTTCGGGGGCCGCGAGGACGTCTCCGTACAGATCCACTCGGCGCTCCTCGCCCTGCACACCGGCCGCCCGGTGAAGATGAGCTACAACCGCGAGGAGTCCTTCTTCGGGCACGTGCACCGCCACCCGGCGAAGATGTGGTTCGAGCACGGGGCGACGCGCGACGGCAGAATCGTCTACGTCAAGGCGCGGCTGGTCTTCGACGGCGGCGCGTACACCTCCACCTCGCAGGTCGTCATCGCCAACGGCTCGTACTTCGCGGCCGGGGCGTACGAGGTCCCGCACGTGGAGATCGACGGGTACTCCGTCTACACCAACAACCCGCCCTGCGGGGCGATGCGCGGCTTCGGTGCCGTCCAGTCCTGTTACGGCGTGGAGTCCAACCTCGACAAGCTGGCCCGTGAACTGGGCATCGAGCCGGTCGAGTTGCGGATACGGAACGCCATGACGACCGGGACGATGCTGCCGACCGGGCAGGAGGTGGACGGCCCGGCGCCCGCGGCGGAACTGCTGGAGCGCCTGCGCGACCGGCCCCTCCCGCCGTCCGGCGAGGGCGTCTTCGGCCTCCCCGGCGGGCTCAACAACACCACCCACGGCGAGGGCATCAAGCGCGGTGTCGGCTACGCGATCGGCGTCAAGGCGATCGGCTTCTCGGGCGGTGTCGACGACCGGTCGGTGGCCCGGGTCAGGCTGTCCCTCGCGGACGGCGAGCCGGTGGCGCAGGTGCACACCTCGGCGGCCGAGTGCGGCCAGGGCATCGTCACCATCCAGGCACAGATCGTACGGACCGAACTAGGCGTCCAGCAGGTCACCGTCCTCCCCGCGGACACCCGGGTCGGCGACGCCGGCTCCTCGTCCGCCTCGCGCATCAGCTGGATGAGCGGCGGCGCGGTGCAGGGGGCGTGCAAGGCCCTCAAGGAGCGGATCACCGAGCTGGGCGGCGACGGCGATCTCGCACAACTCCTGGCCGCGCACGGGTCGTTGGAGGAGGAGTACGAGTACTCCCACCGGCGGACGTATCCCGTCGACCCGGAGTTCGGGCAGGGCCGGGCGCACATCGCCTTCGCGTTCGCCGCGCACCGGGCCGTCGTCGAGGTCGACACCGACCTCGGGCTGGTGAAGGTGGTGGAGCTGGCCACCGCCCAGGACGTCGGCAAGGCGATGAACCCGCTCGCCGTGGAGGGACAGATCGAGGGCGGCAGCGCCCAGGGGCTGGGGCTGGCCCTGATGGAGGAGCTGCACGTGAAGGACGGCAAGGTGCGCAATCCCTCCTTCACCGACTACCTCATCCCCACCATCGCGGACATGCCGTCCGTCCCCATAGACCTTCTCGAACTGCCGCACCCCGACTCGCCGTACGGCCTGAACGGGGTGGGCGAGCCGCCGACCCTGTCCTCCACGCCCGCCATCGCGAACGCCCTGCGCGACGCGACGGGGCTGGAGCTGGCCAGGGTGCCGGTGCGGCCCGACGACTTCATCCACAGCGAAGGGAGGTGAGGCGGGCCCTGCCCTGGGTCCCCCAACGGTTCACCGAGGTCCACACAGGCGCCACGTACGACCAGAACCAGCAGGGAAGGAACAGCACCTTGATCATCGACACCCACATGCACCCCACCAACATCGTCGACCAGGCATGGAGGCACGACGGCACGCCGTTCACCGGCGAGCGCACCCTGGAGATGATGGACGGCCCCTACATGATCAACGGGAAGCCGCGCCGGATCGACATGGGCTGCATCATGCCCCCGCCGGGCAACTCGGTGTGGCAGGACGGGATGCGCGGTGGGCGCGAGGGCATCCGGGACTACATGGCGTACATCACCCACCTGGTGACGACGTACCCGGACCGCTTCATCGGCAACTTCATGTACAACCCGCGCTTCGGCCCGGAGAACGGCGCGGCGGAGCTGCGTCACCACGTCAAGGAATACGGCTACAAGATGGTCAAGCTGCATGCCAACATGCACGCTTACCGCCCGGACCGGGCGCTGGACTGGCTGCGTCCGGTGCTGAAGGTCTGCGACGAGCTCGGCATTCTCGTCCTGATCCACACCGGTGACGGGCCGTACTCGATTCCGACGCAGTTCTACCCGATCATCCGCGAGTTCCCGAACGTCAACTTCATCCTCGGCCACTTCGGTGTGCAGACGGGTGGCGTGTACTGCTTCGAGGCGCTCTACATGATCCTCGACTCGCCGAACGTGTACGGCGAGTCCGGCTGGCTCCTCCAGTCGCGCATCGTGGAGTTCGCGCAGCAGATGGAGAAGCACCAGCTGGTCTTCGGGACCGACTCGCCGCCCAACGAGCCCGGCATGTGGGCCCGTGAGCTGGAGGTCCTGATGGGCCCGCCGCCGCAGGGCATGAACCTCTCCGAGGAGCACCTGGAGGGGTACCTCGGCAACAACGTGGCGAAGCTGCTGGGCATCGACCCGACGCCGCCGCCGCGGGACGTGGAGGAGGCGCAGCTGCGCCTGAAGAGCTCGTTCGCGACGCTGGAGAATCCGTCGGCCAAGTCGGCCGCGGAGATGCGTCCGTAGCTCCCGGGACCGGGGCGGCTCCGATGCTCGGGAGGCTCGGGGCCGCCCCTTCTCCGTACAACTCTCCTTGTCGGTACGTAGCTCCCTCTTCTTCGCCTGAGAAAAGTGGTGTCGCCATGCAGCAGCGCATCGGTCATCTCGTTCCCTCCACCAGCGTCGGCGTCGAGCGCTGGGTGGCCCAGATCTGCAAGCCGGTCTCCATCGAGGTGACCCATCCGATCGCCCGCGCCTCGCTCCCGGAAGTGCTGAGCGGCCCGGCGATCGCCCCGGCGCAGTCCGGTGAACTGACGCGCGCGGCCTCACAGTTGGCGGATGCCGGGGTGAGCGCGGTGGTGTGGGGCGGCAGCTCGGCGGACCTGCACGGGGCGGCACACGGGCGGGCGATGGCACGCTGGGTGGAGGAGGTCACGGGGGTACGGGCCTCGACGGTCACGCTCGGCCAGATCGATCTGCTGTCGCGGCGGGACATCGTGTCGCTGGCACTGGTGTCGGCGGGCAACGAGCAGACGGCGGGGCGGCTGGCGGACACGTATCTCGCGGCCGGGTTCAAGATCGCGTCGGTGACGGCGCTGGGTCTGGCGACCGCACGGGAGGCGGCTGAGCTGCCGGTGTCGCGGGTGCGCAGGGCGCTGAAGGAAGCGGACTCGCTGGACGCGCAGTGCATCGTGGTCGCGGGGACGGAGCTGCCGGTGGCACCCGTGGCGGCCCTGGTGGAGCGGGAGTTGGGAAAGCCGGTGTACGACGGGGCGCGGGTGGCGATCCGTACCGGACTGGAGCTGCTGGGGCTTGTCGTCGTGGCACCCGAGTGGGGCGAGATGTTCGGCGCGGAGAAGCCGGCCGGGGTGTGCTGTGACACGCACTGAGGTCTCGCAGGACCTGCGGGAGTTCCTGCGTACGTACGAGGCGGAGCACCCGGAAGACGTCCTGACCGTCGAGGAGAAGCTGGACGGCGAGGACGTGGCGGCGCTGGCCATGGAGCTGGCGGCACGGGGGCGGGAGGAACTGCTGGTCTGCCGGGACGTGGCGGGGCTGGACACCCCGGTCGTCACCAACGTCTTCGCCTCGCGGCGGCGCGTCGCCCGGCTGCTCGGTACGGACCCGGCGGGGTTGCACGCGGCGTACCAGGCGGCTTCGGCGCGGGCCTGCGAGCCGAAGGTGGTGGCGGACGGTCCCGTCCTGGAGGTGGTCGAGTCCGGCGACGACGTCGACCTCGCCGCGCTGCCGCTGATCCGGCACTTCGCGTCGGACCGGGCCCCGTACATCACCAGCGGGATCATCGCGGCGGAGGCCCCCTCCTACGCGCCGCCCGGCCGCGCGGGCAATCTGAGCTACCACCGCTCGATGGTGCACGGCCGCGACGAACTGGCGACGAGCCTGCACTCGCGCGGCCACCTGTGGCAGTTGCTGCGGATGGCCGAGGAGCGCGGGGAGCGGCTGCCGGTGGCGCTGGTGCTGGGCGGGCATCCGCTGTTCATGCTGGCGGCGTCGGCGCGGCTGGGGGCGGACCAGGACGAACGGGACGTGGCGGGCGGGCTGTTCGGCGCGCCGCTGGAGGTCGTACGGACGCCGGAGTACGGGATACGGGTGCCGGCGAGCGCGGAGATCGTCCTGGAGGGGTACCTCGATCCGGCGCGGCACGCGGAGGAGGGGCCCTTCGGGGAGTTCTCGGGGTACTCCTCCGACCGGTCGACCAATGACGTGCTGACGGTGCGGACGGTGCTGCGGCGGGCCGACCCCCTGCTGATGGACGTGGTCGGCGGGAACACGGACGAGCATCTCAACCTGGCCCGCATTCCGCGCGAGTCGGAGATGGCGCAGAAGCTGCGGGAGCGGTTTCCCGAGGTCACGGCGTTGTACTACCCGACGTCGGGGACGCACTTCCATGCGTATGTGGCGATGCGGGCCTCGCGCCCCGGGCAGGCCAGGCAGATCATGCTGGGGCTGCTGGGCTGGGACCCGTATCTGAAGACGGTCGTGGCGGTGGACGAGGACGTGGACGTCACCCAGGACGCGCAGGTGCTGTGGGCGATGGCCACGCATCTGCAGCCGCACCGCGACGTGTTCGTGGTCGACGGCCTTCCCGGGAGCCCGCTCGACCCGTCGTCGACGGCGAACGGGACCACCTCGCGGATGGCGCTGGACGCGACGCGCGGCCCGGACTTCCACGGCGTACGGATCCGGGTCGCGGAGGAACGGGTGGCCACGGCACGGAGGCTGCTCGGGTAGAGGCCTGGTGCCTGCCGCCATACCGCGCCCCGTCATTGTGGGGTGCCGCACCATGGGAGGCGGTCTGGGGCGCCCCTACTGTTTCCGGCCATGACGAGCATATTCAGCGGCCGGAGTGCCCTGGTGACCGGTGGTGGCAGTGGCATCGGCCGGGCCTGTGCCCTCGCCCTCTCGCGGGCGGGGGCACATGTGCACGTGGTCGACCGGGACGCCGAAGCGGCGAAGGCGGCCGCCGCCGAGTGCGGCGGGTCCGCCCACGTGGTGGACCTCGCGGACCCCCGGGCGATCGAGACCCTCCCCGCCGAGGTCGACATCCTGGTCAACAACGCCGGGCTGCAGCACGTCGCACCGCTCACCGAATTCCCGCCCGAGCGCTTCGAGTTGATCCAGCGGGTGATGGTCACCGCGCCCTTCCTGCTGCTGCGCCGGGTGCTGCCGCACATGTACGGGGCCGGCTGGGGGCGGGTGGTGAACATCTCCAGCGTGCACGGCCTGCGCGCCAGCCCGTACAAGAGCGCCTACGTCACCGCCAAGCACGCCCTGGAGGGCCTGAGCAAGGTGACCGCCCTGGAGGGGGCGCCGCACGGGGTGACCAGCAACTGCGTCAGCCCCGGCTATGTGCGTACCCCCCTGGTCGAGGGCCAGATCCGCGACCAGGCGACGGCGCACGGCATCAGCCCCGACGAGGTGCTCTCCGACGTGCTCCTGGCCCGCACCCCCGTGAAACGGCTGCTCGACACGGCGGAGGTGGCGGCGGCGGTGCTGTGGCTGTGCGGGCCCGACTCCGGTTTCGTCAACGGGACTTCACTGCCGATGGACGGCGGCTGGACCGCCGGCTGAGTACCTGAGCTCCACACCCTCTCGCTCCCCTCCCCGCCTACTGGCCCACTGCGAAATCCGGTGACTTCCATGACTGACGCCACGACCGCCCCGGCACCCGCCGGGCGCGGCGGCATCGCCCGTATCGTCGGCGCGAGCCTGATCGGCACCACCATCGAGTGGTACGACTTCTTCCTCTACGGGTCGGCCGCCGCCCTGGTGTTCAACACCCTGTTCTTCCCGACCTCCGACCCCCTGGTCGGCACCCTGATCGCCTTCGTGACGTACGCGATCGGCTTCGCCGCCCGGCCGCTCGGCGGGATCGTCTTCGGGCACTTCGGCGACCGGATCGGCCGTAAGAAACTGCTGGTCGTCAGCCTGCTGCTGATGGGCGGCGCGACCTTCGCGATGGGTCTGCTGCCGACGTACGGGTCCATCGGCGTCGGCGCCCCGGTCCTGCTGACCGTGCTCCGGCTGGTGCAGGGCTTCGCGCTCGGCGGCGAGTGGGGCGGGGCGGTGCTGATCGTCTCCGAGCACGGCGGCGACAAGCACCGTGGTTTCTGGGCGAGTTGGCCGCAGGCCGGAGCGCCCGGCGGCAACCTCCTGGCGACCGGTGTGCTGGCGCTGCTGGCGGCCGTGCAGTCGGAGGAGGCGTTCCTGTCGTGGGGGTGGCGGATTCCGTTCCTGCTGTCCGGGGTGCTGGTGGTGATCGGGCTGTGGATACGGGTGTCCGTGTCGGAGTCGCCGGTCTTCCTGGCCGCGAAGGCGGAGGCGGACGCACGGGCCGCGCGCGGTGAGGCGGTCGAGGAGAAGGCGCCGGTGGTCGAGGTGTTCCGGCGCAGCTGGCGCGAGGTGCTGGCGGCGATCGGGGTCCGCTTCGGCGAGAACATCTCGTACTACCTCCTCACCTCCTTCCTCCTGGTGTACGTCACCACCCACCTCGGGCTCCCCAAGAGCACCGCCCTCAACGCGGTCCTGATCGGCTCGGCCGTGCACTTCGTGACGATCCCGTTGTGGGGCGCGCTGTCGGACCGGATCGGGCGGCGGCCGGTGACGCTGATCGGTTCGGTGGGGATGGCCGCCTGGGCGTTCGCCTTCTTCGCGCTGCTGGACAGCAGGTCGTTCCTGGTGATCACGGTGTCGGTGACGGTCGGACTGCTGCTGCACGGCGCGATGTACGGGCCGCAGGCGGCGTTCATCTCGGAGATGTTCGACACCAAGGTGCGGTACTCGGGGGCGTCGATGGGCTCCCAGCTGGCGTCGATCGTGGCGGGGGCGCTGGCGCCGATCATCGCGGTCGAGCTGCTGAAGGACTTCGGCTCCTCGGTGCCGCTGAGCCTGTACCTGTGTGCGGCGGCGGTGGTGACGACGGTGACGGTGGCGGTGATACGGGAGACCAGGGGGCGGGACCTGACGCGGGACGCGGCCGGTGCGGGTGGCGGTGCCGGGAGGAAGGTCGTGCCGGATTCCGCCGCGGTGAGCGCCACCGCCTCCGAGCGCACCTGACCGCGGGGGATTCTTCCCGGACCCGGACCCGGACCCGGGCGCGGGCGCGGCCACGGACCCCCGGGCACGCGCACGGGCACGGCCCCCCGGGCAGGGGCCCGGCCCCGGACTCGGGCACGGCCCGGACTCGGGCACGGACTTCGGGCCCGGGCACGGACTTCGGGCCCGGGCACGGGCCCGGATCGGAGCCGGACCGGACCCCGGTCTGCCGCTCGCGGGCGGAAGACGGCAGGCTGGGGCCGTCCGGGCCGGATCCGCCGGGCCGAGTCTCCGGGCGCCGACCACTGAGGAGAGCCCCGCGCCATGTCCGACCGCCCCTCCCCCGACGCCCCCGCGCCAGGTGCGCCCCCGCCCGGTTCTCCCGCCGCCGTCCTGCGCGAGCTGCTGGAGCTGCTCGCGGCCGGGGCCCCCGCCGAGCTCCTCGCCGGGCCCGCCGCGCGGGCCGTGCCCGGCACTCCCGCGGAGTCGGCCTGGCTCGCCGACGCGACCGGCACCGCCGTGTCCATCCGCCGCACCCTCGACCAGCACCTGCGGCGCGAGGCGGAACTGGCCGCCCTGTTCGACACGGCGGGGGACCTCGCGGCGCTGCGCGACCCGGACGCGGTGCTGCGCGCCATCGTGCGGCGGGCCAGGACCCTGCTGCGTACGGACGTCGCGTACCTGACGCTCAACGACCCGGCGGCGCACGACACTTACATGCGCGTCACCGACGGCTCCGTCTCCGCGGCCTTCCAGCAGCTGCGGCTCGGCATGGGCGACGGTCTCGGCGGGCTGGTCGCGCAGACCGCCCGCCCGTACGCCAGCCGGGACTACCGCACCGACCACCGCTTCCGGCACACCGACGCCATCGACCACGGGGTCGGCGAGGAGGGGCTGCGCGGCATCCTCGGAGTGCCGCTGCGGCTGGGCGCGCAGGTGATCGGGGTGCTGTTCGCCGCCGACCGGGCGCCGCGCGACTTCACCCCGGACGCCATCGCGCTGCTCGGCTCGCTCGCCGACCACGCGGCGGTCGCCATCGACGGGGCGCGGCTGATGGAGGAGACCAGGGCGGCCCTGGTCGGTCTGGAGGCGGCGAACGCGACCGCCCGCGCCCACAGCGAGGCCCTGCGCCGGGCGTCCGACGCCCACGACCGGCTGACCGAACTGGTGCTGCGCGGCGGCGAGGTGGGCGAGGTCGCGGCGGCCATCGCGGCGCTCCTGGAGGGCGGGCTCAGCATCCACGACACGGACGGCAGCGAACTGGCCCGGGTGGGCGAGGGCCCGGCCGCCCCGCCCGTTCGGGGCCTCGCCGAATCCCGCACCCACGGCCGTGCGGTGTACGCGGAGGGCGCCTGGACCTGTGCGGTCCTCGCCGGTGCGGAGCTCCTGGGCAGCCTGGTTCTGACGGGCCGCACCACTCCCCTCTCCGACGCCGACCTCCGCCTCTTCGAGCGGGCCGGGCTCGTCACCGCGCTGCTCCTGCTGCTGCACCGTTCGGTCGCGGAGACCGAGGACCGGGTGCGCGGCGAGCTGCTCGACGACCTGCTGTCCGAGTCCCCGCCCGGCGGGCGGACCGGCGCCGGTCTCGCGCTGCGCGCCAAGCGGCTCGGCGTCGACCCGGCGGCGCCCCACGCGGTGGCCGTACTGGACTGCGATCCGCCGGTGCGTTCCCGGCTGGCGGCGGACGTCGCACGGCGGGCCCGCGCACTGGGCGGACTGGCCGGGACGCGGGACGGTCTGGTGGTGCTGGTCGCGCCCGCCGGACCCGGGACACCGGCCCGCGAGCTGGCCGGGGAGCTGACGACGGCGCTGGGCACGCCCGTCACCGTGGGGGCGGCCGGGCCCGTCACCGGCGTACGGGAGCTCCCCCGCGCACACTTGGAGGCGCGCCGCTGTCTGCGCGCCCTGCACGCCCTGGGGCGTACCGGCGACGGCGCCGACCTGGCCGAACTGGGCTTCCTGGGCGTGCTGTTGGGCGACCGCGCGGACGTAGCGGCGTACACCGCGCGCGTGCTGGGCCCCGTACGGGACTACGACACGGAACGCGGCACCGAGCTGCTGCGCACCCTGGACGCGTACTTCGCGCACGACGGGAGTCCGTCCCGGGCCAAGGACGCGCTGCACGTGCACGTGAACACGGTGGTGCAGCGGCTGGAGCGGATCGGGCGGCTGCTCGGCCCGGACTGGAACAGCCCGGCGCGCGCCCTGGAGATCCAGCTGGCGCTGCGCCTGCACCGGCTGGCGGCGGGGGACGGGGAGCATGCCGGGCAGTAGCCGGACGCGGCCGTGGCCCGGCCCCCGCCCCGTACGGGGGAGGAGGACCGGGCCACGGCCGTACGACAGGGGTTGTCGCTCAGGCGCCCATGATGTGCACGCCGCCGTCGACGTGGATGATCTCGCCCGTCGTCTTCGGGAAGAAGTCCGACAGCAGGGCGACGATGCCCTTGCCGGCCGGCTCCGGGTCACCCATGTCCCAGTTCAGCGGGGAGCGGGTGTTCCAGATGTCCGCGAGTTCGTTGAAGCCCGGGATGGACTTGGCGGCCATGGAGCCGAGCGGGCCCGCGGAGATCAGGTTGCAGCGGATCTCCTCCTTGCCCAGGTCACGGGCGAGGTAGCGGCTGGTGGCCTCCAGCGCGGCCTTGGCCGGGCCCATCCAGTCGTACTTCGGCCAGGCGAACTGCGCGTCGAAGGTGAGACCGACGACCGAGGCGCCGTCGCTGAACAGCGGGCGGCAGGCCATCGTGAGCGACTTCAGGGAGTACGCGGAGACGTGCATCGCCGTCGACACGTCCTCGAAGGTGGCCTCCAGGAAGTTGAAGGCGCCCGGCGGGGCGAAGCCGATGGAGTGGACGATGCCGTCCAGTCCGCCGAGCTCCTCGCGGACGAGGCCCTCCAGACGGTCCAGGTGCTCCTGGTTGGTCACGTCCAGCTCGATGACCTTCGCCGGCTTCGGCAGTTTCTTGGCGATGCGCTCGGTCAGCGTCGGGCGGGGCCAGGCGGTCAGGATGACGTTGGCACCCTGCTCCTGTGCCACCTTGGCCGCGTGAAAGGCGATGGAGGACTCCATCAGGACACCCGTGATGAGGATGTTCTTGCCTTCGAGGATTCCGCTCATGGCGATCAGTGACCCATGCCCAATCCGCCGTCAACCGGGATGACGGCTCCAGTGATGTACGACGCGTTGTCGGAGGCGAGGAACTGCACCGCCGCGGCGATCTCCTCCGGCTTCGCGTAACGGCCGAGCGGCACCTGGGCGACGATGCCCTTGCGCTGCTCCTCCGAGAGAACCTGGGTCATGTCGGTGTCGACGAACCCGGGCGCGACTACGTTGAACGTGATGTTGCGCGAACCCAGCTCGCGGGCGAGCGAGCGCGCGAAACCGACCAGACCGGCCTTGGACGCGGCGTAGTTCGCCTGCCCGGCGGAGCCCAGCAGGCCCACCACCGAGGAGATCAGCACGACACGGCCCTTCTTGGCGCGCAGCATGCCGCGGTTGGCCCGCTTCACGACGCGGAAGGTACCGGTGAGGTTGGTGTCGAGGACGGACGTGAAGTCCTCCTCGGACATGCGCATCAGGAGCTGGTCCTTGGTGACGCCGGCGTTGGCGACCAGCACCTCCACGGGACCGTGCTTCTCCTCGATCTCCTTGTAGGCCTGCTCCACCTGCTCGGTGTCGGTGATGTCGCACTTGACGGCGAGGAAGCCCGCCTTCTCAAGGTCCGACGGATCACCCGAGCGGTACGTGATCGCGACCCTGTCGCCGTTGTCGGCGAAAGCGCGGGCGATGGCGAGGCCGATGCCCCGGTTGCCTCCGGTGACGAGAACCGAGCGGCTCAACGGATCACCCTTTCGATAGCGGTCTGGTCCTGATCGAAACTATCGGTATCCGGGCTCATACGGGGAATCGGCCCCTGACAGCGCCACCAGCCGACCGCTGTCGGGTCCCTACAGAAAGGCGCTGGGCATACCGGGCCCCGGCAGGACATGATCGGGTCGACCTCGTCTCGACGACAGGAGACATCCGTGCCGCTCCATTCGCCCCACCCCTCGCAGTCCCCCCACGACATCGACCCCTCGTTCCTCGCGCTGCCGCTGCGCGCCCTCGCCGACGCCGCGCTCGCGCGGGCCCGTGCGCTGGGGGCCGAGCACGCCGACTTCCGGTTCGAGCGGGTGCGCAGCGCCTCCTGGCGGCTGCGGGACGCCAAACCCTCCGGGTCATCGGACTCGACCGATCTCGGGTACGCGGTGCGGGTGGTGCACGGCGGGGCCTGGGGGTTCGCGTCGGGTGTCGACCTGTCGATGGACGCCGCGGCGCGGGTGGCCGGGCAGGCCGTGGCGATGGCGAAGCTGTCCGCGAAGGTGCTGAAGGCGGCGGGCTCCGACGAGCGCGTGGAGCTGGCGGACGAGCCGGTGCACGAGGACCGCACCTGGGTCTCCTCGTACGAGATCAACCCCTTCGACGTGCCGGGCGAGGAGAAGTCGGCGCTGCTCGCCGACTGGAGCGCCCGGCTGCTGCGGGCGGACGGGGTGGCGCACGTCGACGCGTCGCTGCTGACCGTGCAGGAGAACAAGTTCTACGCCGACACGGCGGGGACGGTGACGACGCAGCAACGGGTGCGGCTGCACCCGCAGTTGACGGCGGTGGCGGTGGACGGTTCGTCCGGCGAGTTCGACTCGATGCGGACGATCGCCCCGCCGGCCGGGCGCGGCTGGGAGTACCTGACGGGCACCGGCTGGGACTGGGACGGCGAGCTGGAGGAGATCCCCTCGCTGCTCGCCGCGAAGATGCGGGCGCCGAGCGTGCAGGCAGGGGCGTACGACCTGGTCGTGGACCCGTCGAACCTGTGGCTGACCATCCACGAGTCGATCGGGCACGCCACCGAGCTCGACCGGGCACTGGGGTACGAGGCCGCCTACGCGGGGACCTCCTTCGCGACCTTCGACCAGCTCGGCAAGCTGGCGTACGGCTCGAACATCATGAACGTCACCGGTGACCGCACCGTCGAGCACGGCCTCGCGACGATCGGGTACGACGACGAGGGCGTGGCCGCGCAGTCCTGGGACCTGGTGAAGGACGGCACCCTGGTCGGCTTCCAGCTCGACCGCAGGATCGCCAGGCTGACCGGCTTCGAGCGGTCCAACGGCTGCGCCTACGCCGACTCCCCCGGGCACGTCCCGGTGCAGCGGATGGCGAACGTGTCGCTGCAGCCCGACCCGGGCGGTCTGGCGACGGAGGACCTGATCGGCGGGGTGGAGCGCGGGATCTACGTGGTCGGCGACCGGTCGTGGTCGATCGACATGCAGCGCTTCAATTTCCAGTTCACCGGTCAGCGTTTCTTCCGCATCGAGAACGGGAAGCTGGCGGGCCAGCTGCGCGATGTGGCCTACCAGGCGACGACCACCGACTTCTGGGGCTCCATGGAGCAGGTCGGCGGCCCGCAGACGTACGTCCTGGGCGGTGCCTTCAACTGCGGCAAGGCCCAGCCGGGTCAGGTCGCGGCGGTCTCGCACGGCTGCCCCTCCGCCCTGTTCCGGGGCGTCAACATTCTGAACACCACGCAGGAGGCCGGGCGATGAGCCGCGCGAGCAGCAAGCCGTACGAGATCGTCGAGCGGGCGCTGGAGCTGTCCAGCACCGACGGGTGCGTGGTGATCGCCGACGAGGAGTCGTCGGCCAATCTGCGCTGGGCGGGCAACGCGCTCACCACGAACGGGGTGACCCGGGGCCGGTCCCTCACCGTGATCGCGACCGTCGACGGGGCGCAGGGCACCGCGTCGGGCGTGATCTCCCGGTCGGCGGTGACGGCGGACGAGCTGGAGCCGCTGGTGCGGGCCGCCGAGGCGGCCGCCAGGGCGGCCGGTCCGGCGGAGGACGCGCAGCCGCTGGTGTCGGGGGTGCCGGTGTCGGCGGACTTCCGGGACGCGCCCGGCGAGACGTCCTCGGCGGTCTTCGACGCGTTCGCGCCCGCGCTCGGCGAGGCCTTCGCCCGCGCCAGGGCCGGTGGCCGGGAGCTGTACGGCTTCGCGAACCACGAGATGACCACCAGCTACCTCGGTACGTCGACCGGTGTGCGGCTGCGCCACGACCAGCCGAACGGCACCCTGGAGCTGAACGCCAAGTCGCCCGACCGCACCAGGTCGGCGTGGGCGGGCCGCTCCACCCGGGACTTCAAGGACGTCGACCCGGCGGTCCTGGACGAGGAGCTGGCGCGCCGCCTGCGGTGGGCCGAGCGGCGGATCGACCTGCCCGCCGGGCGGTACGAGACGCTGCTGCCGCCCAGCGCGGTCGCCGACCTGCTGGTCTACCAGCAGTGGTCGTCGGGGGCGCGGGACGCGGTGGAGGGCCGGACGGTGTTCTCCCGGCCCGGCGGGAAGACCCGGCTCGGCGACACCCTTTCCGAGCTGCCGCTGACGCTGCGCAGCGACCCGGACGAGCCCGGTCTGGAGTCCGCGCCGTTCGTGCTGGCGCACTCCTCGGGCGGCGACTCCTCCGTCTTCGACAACGGGCTGCCGCTGGCCGCGACCGACTGGATCAAGGACGGCAGGCTGGAGCGGCTGATCAGCACCCGGCACTCGGCGGCCCTCACCGGGCTGCCGGTGGCGCCGGACGTCGGGAACCTGGTCCTGGAGGCGGGCGGCACCAAATCGCTGGAGGAGATGGTCGCCTCCACCGAGCGCGGACTGCTGCTGACCTGCCTGTGGTACATCCGCGAGGTCGATCCGGCGACGCTGCTGCTGACCGGTCTGACCAGGGACGGCGTCTATCTCGTCGAGAACGGCGAGGTGGTCGGTGAGGTGAACAACTTCCGCTTCAACGAGTCCCCGGTGGACCTGCTGTCCCGTGCTTCGGAGGCGGGGCGCACCGAGAAGACGCTGCCGCGCGAGTGGGCCGACTACTTCACCAGGGCGGCGATGCCCGCCCTGCGGGTGCCGGACTTCAACATGAGTTCGGTCAGCCGGGGCGTGTAGCGGCCGACGGTTCCTCCGGTCCTGGGGCCGTATCGCCGCGAGGCGTACGGCCCCGGTCGGCTAACCTCGGTCAGCGAAGCAATACGTACATCTTGAGGAGATACGAGAACCGTGACGGACATCGTCGACGAGCTGAAGTGGCGCGGCCTTTTCGCCCAGTCCACGGACGAAGACGCACTGCGCAAGGCGCTCGCGGACGGCCCCGTCACGTTCTATTGCGGCTTCGACCCGACCGCCGCGAGCCTGCACGTCGGGCACCTGGTGCAGGTGCTCACCATGCGCAGGCTCCAGCAGGCGGGTCTGCGCCCGCTGGCGCTGGTGGGCGGGGCGACCGGGCAGATCGGTGACCCCCGGCCGACGGCCGAGCGCACGCTGAACGACCCGGAGACCATCAAGGAGTGGGTGAACCGGCTGCGCTCGCAGATCGAGCCGTTCCTCGACTTCGAGGGCGACAACCCGGCCACGATGGTGAACAACCTGGACTGGACCGCCGGTCTGTCGGCGATCGAGTTCCTGCGGGACATCGGCAAGCACTTCCGGGTCAACAAGATGCTCACCAAGGACTCGGTGGCCCGCCGTCTGGAGTCCGAACAGGGCATCAGCTACACGGAGTTCAGCTACCAGCTGCTCCAGGGCATGGACTTCCTGGAGCTCTACCGCCGGCACGGCTGCACCCTCCAGCAGGGCGGCAGCGACCAGTGGGGCAACCTCACCGCCGGTCTCGACCTGATCCACCGGGTGGAGCCCGAGGCGGTCGTGCACGCGCTGGCGACCCCGCTGATGACGAAGGCGGACGGCACCAAGTTCGGCAAGACCGAGGGCGGGGCCGTCTGGCTGGACCCGGAGATGACGACGCCGTACGCGTTCTACCAGTTCTGGCTGAACGTGGACGACCGGGACGTCTCCAAGTACATGCGGATCCTCAGCTTCCGCAGCCAGGCGGAGCTGACGGAGCTGGAGCAGCAGACCGAGGAGCGCCCGCAGGCACGGGCCGCGCAGCGGGCGCTGGCCGAGGAGCTGACGACGCTGGTGCACGGCGCCGACCAGTGCGCCGCGGTGATCGCCGCGTCCAAGGCCCTCTTCGGGCAGGGCGAGCTGACCGACCTCGACGAGCCGACGCTGAAGGCGGCGCTCTCCGAGCTGCCGCACGCGCAGGTCGCCGGGCCCGGGCAGGTGGTGGACCTGCTGATCGCGGCGGGCCTGGCGCCCAGCAAGGGCGGCGCCCGGCGCACCATCAAGGAGGGCGGCGCCTACGTGAACAACGTCAAGGTGACCGCCGAGGACGCCGAGGTCACCGCCGACCAGCTGCTGCACGGCCGCTGGCTGGTGCTGCGCAGGGGCAAGAAGAACCTGGCGGCCATCGAGGTCACCGGCGCCTGACCCCGGCGCCTGACCCAACCCCGGACGCACGCGGCCGTGGGGGGGGGGGAGGGGGGGGGAGGGGGGGACGGAGCGATACCACGCGGACAGAGAGGGTGGGGTTGATGTGTTTTTTTTTTTGTTTTTGCGTCTTCCGCGAGGCTCCCCCCCCCCCCCCCCTACCCCCCCCCCCCCCCCCCCCCCCCCCCCCCCCCCCCCCCCCCCCCCTCCCCCCCCCCCCACCCCCCCCCCTCCCCCCCCCCCCCCCCCCACGGCCGTGAGTACGGGGCGGGTGCTCAGGTGGTTCTGCGTTTGCCGCCGCGCAGCGATGCGTAGATCGCATCGCCGACCCCGACCACGACCACGGCTCCGACCAGCTGGAGGGCGTGCCGGCCCCAGTCGACGCCCCGGGTCTCGTTGATGCCGAACTTGGTCGCCAGCCAGTTGCCGACCACGGCTCCGATGATGCCGAAGACGGTCGTCAGCCAGAGCGGGATCTGCTGTTTGCCCGGGATGATCGCCTTGGCGATCAGGCCGAGCACCAGCCCGACGATGATTGCCCACAACCAACTCATGTCGCCTCCTCGTAGCGGCGCGGATGTGCGCTGTGATCAAGTCTGGGGGCGTCCCCCGTACGGCGCATGTCGGACACCGCCGTACGCGGTACGCCGGTCCACGTCCGGTCGCACCGGGCCGCCCCCGCTCTGCCGCGCGTCGGAGCACGGGCGTACGGTGGACCAGGTCCGGACCGGGGAGTGTCCGGCGGGAAAAATCGGGTGGTGGATCGTATGCGGAAGCTGCGCGGAGCCGAGGTCGTCCGGATCACCGGGGCACGGCAGGGACTCGCCGATGACGTGCGGGGCAGGCAGCGCCGCTACATCATCTCGATGGGGATCAGGACCGTCGCGGTCATCGCCGCCGCGGTGCTGTGGAACGTGGAACGGCATGTGGCGATCGTGGCGCTCGCGCTGGGCGTGCTGCTGCCGTACGTCGCGGTGGTGATCGCGAACGCCGGACGGGAGACCGTGAAGGCGCTGCCCTCGACCTTCGTTCCCGCTCCCGTACGACCTGCGCTGGGGCCGCCGCTGGAGGGCCGGATCATGGACCCGGAGCCCGCCGAGTCGGTCAACGAGCCCCAGGGGCGGACTACTTAGCTCCACCCAAGCTCAAGAAAAGCTCAGATCAATCATGAAGTTCCGGTGCACGACACCCCGCACCCCGTGACATACTTCGTAGGCGCTCCGCATCCCCCGTCGGAGCGACGGACCGACGCCGGGCAGCTCCCCCCGTGGCTGCTCGGCGTCGCCTTTGTGAGGGCCCTTTTTCCGGTGGCCCCTGTTGGGAAATCTGCTGTGAGTGACGAAACCCCCATCTGTTCCGGCAAGGGCTGCCGTGCGCCCGCGGTCTGGGTGCTGGCCTGGAACAACCCGAAGCTGCACACCCCGGAGCGGCGCAAGACGTGGCTCGCGTGCGAGGAGCACCGCGAGCACCTGTCGCACTTCCTGGACCTGCGGGGCTTCCTGAAGGACGTCGTGCCGTTCGCCGAGTGGGAGCAGCCCGAGGGCTCTGAGAAGCCCTAGCCGCCGATCGCCGACATCGGGCGGTCGGGCTGGAGGAACGTCGGGTCGTCGAGGCCCGAGCCCGCCTTCTTGCCCCACATGGCCGTCTTCCACAGCTCGGCGATGTCCCCGTCGGTGGCGTCCGAGCGCAGGGCCGCCCGCAGGTCGGACTCCTCGCGGGCGAAGAGGCAGGTGCGGACCTGGCCGTCGGCCGTGAGCCTGGTGCGGTCGCAGGCCCCGCAGAACGGGCGGGTCACCGAGGCGATCACACCGACCCGGTGCGGCCCGCCGTCCACCACCCAGCGCTCGGCGGGTGCGGAGCCACGCTCGCGCTCGCCCTCCTCGGTGAGGGTGAAGCGGGTGCGCAGCGAGGCCAGGATGTCACCGGCGGTGATCATTCCGTCGCGCTTCCAGCCGTGCTGGGCATCCAGCGGCATCTGCTCGATGAAACGCAGCTCGTAGTCGTTCGCCACGGCCCAGGCGAGGAGGTCGGGGGCCTCGTCGTCGTTGAGCCCGGGCATCAGTACGGCGTTGACCTTGACCGGGGTGAGGCCCGCCTCGCGGGCGGCGGCCATGCCGTCCAGGACGTCCTGGTGGCGGTCACGGCGGGTGAGGGTCTTGAAGACGTCGGGGCGCAGGGTGTCCAGGGAGACGTTCACCCGGTCCAGGCCGGCCGCCTTGAGGGCGCCGGCGGTGCGCTTGAGGCCGATGCCGTTGGTGGTCAGCGACATCCTCGGGCGGGGCTCCAGGGCGGCGCAGCGCTCGACGATCCCGACCAGGCCGGGACGGAGCAGCGGTTCGCCGCCGGTGAAGCGGACCTCGGTGATGCCCAGGTCGGTGACGGCGATGCGGATCAGGCGCACGATCTCGTCGTCGGAGAGCAGCTCCTGCTTGCCGAGCCACTGGAGGCCCTCTTCGGGCATGCAGTACGTACAGCGCAGGTTGCACTTGTCCGTGAGTGAAACGCGCAGGTCGGTGGCGACCCGGCCGTAGGTGTCGATGAGCACTTCTGGCCCCCTCCCCGATAGGTGACTGTTGCTTTCGACACTACGCGACCGCACTGACAACGTTCGTGGGCCGATTGCCACGAGGCACCAGTGGGCCGCGTCGTAGGACTCTACGACGCGGCCCTGGAGGAGACGTACGAGAGACGTACGAACGGATCCGGTCAGTGCGCCCCGGTTCCGGTGAGGGACTTGACCTCCAGCTCGGCGTACTTGCCCTTGTCGGCGGTTTCCTTGGAGAGGACCGAGCCGAGCCAGCCGAGCAGGAAGCCCAGCGGGATCGAGATCAGGCCCGGGTTCTCCAGCGGGAACCAGGCGAAGTCGACGCCCTTGAACATCGAGGTCGGCTTGCCGGAGACGACCGGCGAGAAGAGCACCAGGAAGACCGAGGCGAAGAGACCGCCGTAGATCGACCACAGGGCGCCCTGGGTGGTGAACTTCTTCCAGAACAGGCTGTAGAGGATCGTCGGCAGGTTGGCGGAGGCGGCGACCGCGAAGGCCAGCGCGACCAGGCCGGCCACGTTGAGGTCGCGGGCGAGCGCGCCCAGGGCGATGGAGACGATGCCGATCAGGACGGTGGCCCAGCGGGCCGCCTTCATCTCCTCCTTCTCGGTGGCCTTGCCGCGCCGGATGACGTTCGCGTAGATGTCGTGCGCGAACGAGGACGACGAGGCGAGGGTGAGTCCGGCGACGACCGCGAGGATCGTCGCGAAGGCGACCGCCGAGATCACGGCGAGCAGGATCGCACCGCCGGTGGAGCCCGAGCCGCCGCCGATCTCCAGGGCGGCGAGCGGGGCGGCGGTGTTGCCCGCCTTGTTGGAGGCGGTGATGTCGCCCGGCTTGAGCAGGGCGGCGGCGCCGAAGCCCAGCACGATCGTCATCAGGTAGAAGGCGCCGATGATGCCGATCGCCCAGTTCACGGACTTACGGGCGGCCTGGGAGGTGGGCACCGTGTAGAAGCGGATCAGGATGTGCGGCAGTCCGGCGGTGCCCAGGACCAGGGCGATGCCGAGCGAGAGGAAGTCCAGCTTGGACATCCCGCTGACGCCGTACTTCAGCCCCGGCTCCAGGAAGGCGGCGCCCTTGCCGCTGTTGGTGGCGGCGGCGCCGAGCAGCTCGGAGACGTTGAAGTTGAACTTCAGCAGGATCAGGAAGGTGATCAGCACGGTGCCCGCGATCAGCAGCACCGCCTTGACCATCTGCACCCAGGTGGTGCCCTTCATGCCGCCGATGGTGACGTAGACGATCATCAGGACGCCGACCAGGGCGACGATGGCGATCTTGCCGCCGTCGCTGGTGATGCCCAGCAGCAGCGAGACGAGGACGCCCGCGCCCGCCATCTGGGCCAGCAGGTAGAAGATCGACACGACGATGGTGGAGGTGCCCGCCGCCGTGCGGACCGGGCGCTGCTTCATCCGGTACGCGAGGACGTCGCCCATCGTGTAGCGGCCGGAGTTGCGCAGCGGTTCGGCGACCAGGAGCAGCGCGACCAGCCAGGCGACCAGGAAGCCGATGGAGTAGAGGAAGCCGTCGTAGCCGAAGAGGGCGATGGATCCGGCGATGCCGAGGAACGACGCGGCGGACATGTAGTCGCCGGAGATCGCCAGACCGTTCTGGAAGCCGGTGAACTGCCGGCCGCCCGCGTAGAAGTCGGACGCGCTCTTGGTCTGCTTGCCCGCCCAGACGGTGATGACGAGGGTCGCGACGACGAACAGCCCGAAGAGGGTCATGATCAGGCCGCGGTGCTCGCCGGCCCCGCCGTCGGCGGCCAGCTGCCAGAGCGTGCCGTCCGGGGCGATGACCTGCCGGCCGATGTTCTGCGTGCTCATTCTCCGGCCTCCAGGCGCGACTTGATCGCTGCGGCCTTCGGGTCCAGCTTGGTCGCCGCGTGCCGCGAGTAGAACCAGGCGATGAGGAAGGTCGTCAGGAACTGGGCGAGTCCGAAGACGAGCGCCACGTTGATGTTGCCGAAGAGCTTGGTGCCCATGAAGCCGCCGGCGTAGTTCGACATCAGTACGTACAGCAGGTACCAGGCGATGAACGCGATGGTGAGGGGGAAGGCGAAGGAGCGGTGGGCACGGCGCAGTTCGCCGAATTCCGCGCTCTCCTGCACCTCGACGAACTGCTCCGTCGTGGGCCCGGCCGGGCTGGTCTCCGGGCCGCCCTGGGGCGGTGGTGCATCGCTGGTCACGGACTCTCCTCGCGACGTGGGTGTGGTGGTGGGGCTCGGCAAAATGACCTCACTGGAAGGGGTGGATGGTGCTGCCTCCCCCTGACAACGGCACGGCGCGCGCGGCGACTCGGTTCAGCCGACGCGTTTTCTTTTCCGAACTCATTGATGCGGTGCCCTGATCAGAGATAACTTCGCTGGTCATGTACCCGTCCAACCGCAGCTGTGCGGTGGGACGTTCGGCACGGATGATGTGGAGAACCCATGGCTCATCTGGGAACCAGACGGTCGCGCGCACTGGCGCTGCCCGTCGGTCTGGCACTGACTGCCTCGCTCGGCTTCCTGCCGATGACCTCGGCGACGGCCGCGCCCGCGGCGGACGCCCCGTCCGCCGCTCCCGCGCCCCGGGCCGACGGCCCGAAGCTGTCGTACGTCGTGAACGTCGAGGGCGGCTCGGCGAAGTCGGTCAAGAAGGCGATAGCCAAGGCCGGCGGCACCATCGTGATCAGCTACGACAAGATAGGCGTCATCGTCGCCACCTCCCAGAACCCGGAGTTCGGGAAGCAGATCCGCCAGGTACGGGGCGTGGAGTCGGCGGGCGCGACCCGCACCAAGCCGATGACGGTGGCCGCCACCACCGACGAGGGCGCCACCGACCGCCTGACGGCGAGCGAGGCGCAGGCCGCGGCCAAGAAGGCCACCAGGGCCGAGGATCCGCTGGAGCCGCTGCTGTGGGCGCTGCCCGCGATCCGCGCGGACAAGGCCCACCAGAAGACGCTGGGCAGCAAGAAGGTCAACGTCACGGTCATCGACACCGGCGTGGACGACACCCACCCGGACCTGGCGCCGAACTTCGACGCCAAGGGCTCCGCGAACTGCGTCGGCGGCGTCGCGGACACCACCCCCGGCACCTGGCGCCCGAAGACCGGCGAGTCCGACCACGGCACCCACGTGGCGGGCACCATCGCCGCCGCGAAGAACGGTGTCGGCGTCACCGGCGTGGCCCCGAACGTCCGGGTCTCCGGCATCAAGGTCGCCGACGCGAGCGGCTCGTTCTACACCGAGGCCGTCGTCTGTGCCTTCATGTACGCCGCCGAGCACGGTGCGGACGTCACGAACAACAGCTACTTCGTCGACCCGTGGATGTTCAACTGCAAGGACGACCCGGACCAGGGCGCCCTGGTGGACGCCGTCGACCGCGCCCAGCGGTACGCGTACAAGAAGGGCACCATCTCGGTCGCCTCGGCGGGCAACTCGAACTTCGACCTCGACAAGGAGTTCGTCGACAAGTCGAGCCCCAACGACGGGACGCCGGTCCCCCGGACCATCGACCCGAAGAAGTGCCTCGACATCCCGATGCAGCTCGATGACGTGGTGACGGTCTCGGCGACCGGCGCCAAGGGCATCAAGTCGTCGTACTCCAACTACGGCAAGGGCGTCGTCGACATCACCGCCCCGGGCGGCGACCAGACCAAGTACCAGGCGCCGGAAGGCCCCGCGGTCGACGGCAACATCCTGTCGACCCTGCCGGGCGGCGGCTACGGCTACAAGCGCGGCACCTCGATGGCGTCCCCGCACGTCTCGGGCGTCCTGGCGCTGCTGAAGTCGACGCACCCGAACGCCACCCCGCGCCAGCTGGAGCGGATGCTGACGACGCAGGCCGAGAGCGTGCCGTGCGGTGAGCCGTACGACATCAACAAGGACGGCAAGATCGACGCCGTCTGCGACGGCTCGACCAACGACAACGGCTTCTACGGAGCCGGCATCATCGACGCCCTGCGCGCGGTCCGCTAGGCGGTATCAGCAGGAAGAGGGGCCGACCGGCAGCACGCCGGCCGGCCCCTCCCTCGTCCCTCCGCGGGCTACGGCTTGACCAGCACCTTGAGTGCGGTCCGTGTGTCCATCGCCTTGTAGCCGTCCGGCACTCCGTCGAGGCCGACGGTGAGGTCGAAGACGGGCGAGGGGTCGATGGTGCCGTCGAGCACGTCGGCGAGCAGTTCCGGGATGTACGCGCGGACCGGCGCCACTCCCCCGCGCAGCGCGATGTTGCGGCCGAACATGACGCCCAGGTCGAGCCCGGTGGCGCTGCCGTGCGGGACGCCGACGTAGCCGATCGCGCCGCCGTCGCGGGCGATGGCGACGGCGGTGTGCATGGACTGTTCGGTGCCGACGGCCTCGATCACCGAGTGCACGCCCTCGCCGCCGGTCAACTCCCGTACGGCGTCGACCGCTTCCTCGCCGCGCGCGGCGACCACGTCGGTGGCGCCGAAGGTGCGGGCGAGGTCGGTACGGGTCCGGTGGCGGCCCATCGCGATGATCCGGTCGGCGCCCATCCGCTTGGCGGCCAGCACCCCGCACAGGCCCACCGCCCCGTCGCCGACCACCGCGACGGTCGCACCGGGGCGCACGGCGGCGCCGACGGCTGCGTGGTGTCCGGTGCCCATGACGTCGGCGAGGGTGACCAGCGCGGTCAGCAGCCGGTCGTCGGAGGCGGCGTCGGCGGGGAGTCCGACGAGGGTGCCGTCGGCGAGCGGTACCCGGACTGCCTCGCCCTGGCCGCCGTCGGAGCCGACGGAACCCCAGAATCCGCCCTGCGGGCAGGAGGTCATCAGCCCTTCGGCGCAGTAGTCGCAGGTTCCGTCCGACCAGACGAAGGGCGCCACCACGAGGTCACCGGCCTTGAAGGCCCGTACCTCGGGGCCCGCCTCCTCGACCACGCCCAGGAACTCGTGCCCGATGCGCTGCCCGGGCTGCCGGGCGGACTCGCCCCGGTACGCCCACAGGTCGCTGCCGCAGATACAGGCGCGCAGCACCCGTACGACCACATCGGTCGGCAGCTGGATGCGCGGATCGGGCACCTCCTCGATCCGTATGTCGCCGGGGGCATGGATGACGGTGGCCCGCATGAGGTGCGTCCTTGCTGGTCAGAGGGCAGTGCTCCGTTCACCGTACGCCTGGGTCGGCACCTCGGCGCGGCGGGTCCCGGCGGCCGGGGCCGACGCCGCCCCGAGCACGCCGAGGGCGAGCAGGAGCTGGGCGGCGGCGTAGGTGGCCATCACCCAGAAGTCCGGCGCGGGCAGCTGCGGCCACTCGGCGACACCGGTCGCGATGAGGGTGTCGGAGAGCAGGAAGAGGGCTCCGCCGATACCCGCCAGGCGCCCCAGCCCGCCGGACCGGAAGGCCATGACGGTCAGCAGCAGGCTGTACCCGGCGACCGGGACGCGCAGTTCGGCGGGGAGGTCGGGCCACAGCAGGGTCACCACCGCGACGAGCGCGACCGCGTAGCCGCCGCCGAGCGGGCGGCTCATCGCCGCGCTCCGGAAGAGGAGCAGGTAGCAGACGTGGCCGACGGCGAAGGAGCCCATGCCGATCATGAACGCCGGGTCCGCGTCGAAGAGCAGCGCCAGGTCGCCGCCCCAGCCGAAGAACAGCGCCGCCATCAGCAGGCGCGGGCCGCCGCGTGCGGCGACGTACCCGATGAGCAGCGGCATCAGCAGCGGCTTGGCGGCGGCGTGCACCGTCCAGACGCCCGAGAGGAGGCCCGCGAGGTCGACGGCCGTGGCGACGAGGAAGGCGACGAGGAGGGGGCGGACCAGCCGCTCGCGGCGCGCCGGGGCCGAAGCCGTGTCCGGGATCGCGGGCGGAGGCGTGGGCGCGCTCATGCGGCGGGCTCCGGCTGCTGGGCGGGAGCGGTCTCCGCCGGCCCGGCCGGAGCGGTCTCCGCCGGCCCTGCGGACGCCGTCTCCTTCGGCTGCCAGCCCGGTCCGCCGAAGACCCGTCCGCCGCGCTCGCGCCAGGTCTTCGCGTTGCGTACGTCGCGGGCGATGGCGGCGTACTCGTGGGTGGCGACGCGCAGCGGGTTGTAGGTGCCGATGTTCTTGGTCAGCCCGTAGACGGGGCGCTCGTCCTCGGCCACGAAGGAGCGGAAGACGCGGTCCCAGACGATCAGGATGCCGCCGAAGTTGCGGTCCAGGTAGCCGCCCTGCGAGGCGTGGTGCACGCGGTGGTGCGAGGGGGTGTTGAGGACGTACTCGAAGGGGCGCGGCAGCTTGCCGACCCGCTCGGTGTGCACCCAGAACTGGTAGACGAGGTTCGCCGACGAGCAGAAGGCGAGCGCCGCCGGGTGGACGCCGCAGGCGATCAGCGGCAGGTAGAACGGCCAGACGGTGAGCGACGTCCAGGGCTGGCGCAGCGCGGTGGTGAAGTTGAACTTCCGGCTGGAGTGGTGGACCACGTGGCAGGCCCACAGGATGCGGACGACGTGGTGGCCCCGGTGCGACCAGTAGTAGAAGAAGTCCTGGGCGAGCAGCATCAGCGGGATCGTCCACCAGAGCACCGGGATGCGGGCGGGCGTCAGCTCGTACACCGCGGTGTAGATCGCGACGATCGGGATCTTCCACAGGAGGTCGAACCCGATGCTGCCGAGCCCCATGGTGATGCTGGTGGCGGCGTCTTTGGTCTCGTACCCCTCGGCGTCCTCGTCGGGGTGCAGGCGGTAGCTCACTATTTCGAGCACGGTGAGCAGGACGAAGGCCGGTATCGACCACAGCACGACATCGGGCAGGTTCGGCATGCCCAGACGATAGAGCCGCGGGCGGGGGCCCGACTAGGGGTTGTTACCGACAAGTATGTAAGAGATTTCGTCAGGAGCGTGGCCGGTCCGTGTGCCGGTTCTCGTGGTACGTCGGCGAGGTGACGAGGTCGAGCAGCCGCTTGTCGATCTGGGCGGGGTCGGCCATCTCGGAGAGCACCTGGGTCGGTACGGCGTCGGGGTCGCGCAGCAGCGCCAGCATCAGGTGCTCGGCCCCGGTGTGACGGTGTCCGAGGCCGACGGCTATCCGGCCGGCCTCGGCGACCAGGGCGTCGAATCGCGGGGTGGGGTGGGGAGTTGTCTCGTTTCGCTCGTGGTTCGGCATACGTCCCATGGTGGCCGAACCGGGGCCGTGGCGGAACCGTGCGGACCGCCCCGGCTCCGGTGTGCGGCCGTGCCCTCAGGCGCCGACCGAGCCCAGCAGTGTGCCCACCAGGTACGTCACTCCCATCGCGACCGCGCCGCCCGCCATCGTCCGCCACACCGCCGGGCGCGGCGGGGCCGCTCCCAGGCGGGCGCTGCCCCAGCCCGTGCAGGCCAGTGCCGCCAGCACGGAGAGCACGGTCACCGGCAGCCGCCAGGTCTGCGGCGGCAGGACGATCGCGAGCAGCGGCAGCAGGGCGCCGACGGTGAAGGCGATGAAGCTGGCCCAGGCGGCGTGCCAGGGGTTGGTGAGGGCGTCGGGGTCGATGTTGAGCTCCACGCGCGCGTGGGCGCGCAGCGCGTCGCGTTCGGTGAGCTGCTGGGCGGCGTCGCGGGCCAGGTCGGGGGCCAGGCCCCGGTGTTCGAGGAGTTCGGTCAGCTCGTCGAGTTCCTGCTCGGGCTGTTCGCGCAGTTCGCGTTTCTCCAGGTCGATGGCGGCCTTCTCCGCGTCGCGCTGGGTGGACACCGAGACGTACTCCCCCGCCGCCATCGACAGGGACCCGGCGAGCAGCCCGGCCAGACCGGCGGTCAGGAGGGTCTCACGGGAGTCGGTCGCACCGGCCACGCCGACCACGAGGCCTGCGGTGGAGACGATGCCGTCGTTCGCGCCGAGGACCCCGGCCCTGAGCCAGTTGAGGCGGGAGCCGAGGTCCTGGTGGTGCGGTTCGAACGTGCCGCTGTCCTTGCTGGATTCGTCCGTCATGGCGGGGACGATGCCAGGTGGCGGGTCACCAGACGCGTACCGACCCACCGGGGGCGAAGGCGGGGCTGGTCGCGTCGGCCGGGACCTGCTCCAGGGGGCGGGCGATCTCCTCGACGGTCGGGCCCACCTTGGCGGCGACGGCGTCGAGGGCCGTCAGGTCGAAGCCGTAGACCCGGGCCGCGTTGCCGCCGACCATCGCGGCGACCTCCTGGGGCGGCAGCCCGGCGTACGCGATCCGCAGGCCTTCGCGGGAGTAGGGGGCGGTGCCCTCGTCGTGCGGGTAGTCGCTGCCCCACATGATCTTGTCGAGGCCGATCCGGTCCCGCAGCGGCACCTCGTGCGGGCGCATGAAGCTGGCGCCGACGAAGCAGTTGTCCCGCCAGACCTCGGTGGGACTGGCGCCCATCGAGGCGGCGAGGCCCGCCCCGAACTTGGACTCCGCGGTGGCCGCCTTCGACGCCGCCGAGACGAGCCGCGAGTGGTAGTAGTCGAGCATCTCGACGATGCCGGGGATCCACCCGGAACCCTGCTCAGTGAGGACCAGCCTGAGCCCCGGGTGGCGCTTGAAGGCGCCGCCGAAGATCAGGTGCCAGAGCGCCCGGTGCGAGAACCAGGTGGTCTCGACCATGAAGACGGCGCGGGCGGCCGGTTCGTCGCCCAGTGGCGGGGAGGCCGAGCCGCCGTGGTGGTTGACCGGGACCTCCAGTTCCGCGCAGACCGCCCATATCGGGTCGTACACCGCCGAGTAGAGCTCCGGGATGCCGGATCCCGGCGGCACCCCGGGCAGCAGGACACCGCCGGTGAGCCCTGCCTCCTTGGTGCGCCGGATCTCCCGTACCGCCTCGTCGACGTCGTTGAGGAGGATCTGCGCGACGCCCGCGCGGCGGCCCGGCGCGTCCGCGCAGAAGTCCTCCAGCCACCGGTTGTGGGCGCGCAGGCCCGCCCAGCGCTGCTCGTACTCGGCGCGGGTGGGCACCGGGGCCAGCAGGGAGGCGGCGGGGAAGAACGGCGGGATGGTGTTGGGGAAGACGACCTCGGCGACGATGCCGTCCGCCTCCAGCTCGGCGAGCCGGCGGGCGGAGTTCCAGTTGCGGTCGGCGGTGTCGGCGAGGAGGTCCTCGTAGGGGTTGACGTAGGTGGCCGCCCAGGCGTCAAAGTCGGCGTGGTGCTTCTTCTCCAGGTACGGCCTGTAGTCGAGGAGGTCGGCGCCGGCGTGGCAGTCGGCGGAGATGACGGTGTAGTGAGACGTCACGGCCCGGTCCGGGTTCCGGTCCATCACTCCACCCCCAGCCGCGGGAAGTCGTGGCCGGTCAGCCAGTGGCGGCCCACCTCACGGGATGTGGACCAGCTGAGTTCGACGCCCGCCTGGTCCTCGCTCTGGCCGAGTTCCTCGGGGGTGGGTCCGATCCGGCGGGCCAGCGGGGCCAGCTTGTCGGTGTCGAAGCCGAAGACGTCGGCGGCGGCCAGGCCCAGCATCCGGCGGGTCTCCGCCACCGGGATGTCGTGGAAGGTGTTCCTGAGCCATTCGCGGGTCTTGGGCCAGGTGCCCTCGGGGTGCGGGAAGTCGCTGCCCCAGAGGATGTTGTCGACGCCGATCTCGTAGCGCTGGGCGAGTTCGCGGCGCTTGGTGTTGGTGGCGCAGATGAAGACCTGCCGGTCCAGGTACTCGCTCGGCGGGCGCTTCAGCTCGGCGAACGGCGAGAGCTTCTTGCCGCCGTGCGCGCCGAGGTAGAGCCGGTCCATGAACCACAGCTGGTTGGGCAGCCACCAGCAGCCCGATTCCGCGATGCCGAACTTCAGCCCGGGGTGCCGCTCGAAGACCCCCGACCAGAGCAGGAACCACAGCGGGCGCGACGGCCACCAGGTGACCTCGCTGACGTAGATGCCCAGGTGGTCGCCGTACTCGTGGTGGGGCGCCGCCCCGGAGTGGGTGACCAGCGGCATCCCCGTCTCGGCTGCGGCCGCCCACACCGGGTCGTAACGCCGGTCGTGGTACGGGGCCTTGTCCACCCACATCGAGGGGATCATCAGTGCGCCGAGCCCGGACTCCTTGGCCCGGTGCACCTCGGCGACGACCTTGTCGACGGCGCCCGTGATGGGCAGCAGGGCGACCCCGCAGTGCCGTTCGGGGTTCTCGCCGACGAACTCGGCGAGCCACCGGTTGTGCGCCTGCGCACCCGCCATGCCGAGCGCCGGGTCCTGGTCCCCGGAGAGTCCGAGGCCGACCCCGAAGGGGGCCGCGGTCTGGCTGTCGACGGCGTCCGCGTCGGGGAAGACGACCTCGGCCGCCACCCCGTCGCCGTCCAGTTCCTTGAGCCGCTGGGCGGTGTCCCAGCCGCCCCGCAGTCCTTCCTCGTTGTCCGTGAACCACTTGGTGGCGAAGGCCTCGTTGCGGACCCCGAGCCGGGTCATCGACTCGCGGCGGGCGTCGCGCTGGCCGAGGAACTCGTCGAAGTCGCGGTGGTAGGCGGGGTCCAGATAGGGCCGGTAGCGCTCGGTGGGGAGTCCGGCGTGGCAGTCGGAGGAGATGATCAGGTACGGGTCATGTGCATCGTTTCGCAGCGGATCGTTCTGCATCGGATCTGTCCCTCGGTCGAGTCAGTCGAGGATGAATTCTTCGAGGTACGCCGGGTTCGCGCGGTCGAGCATCGACTGCGCGCGCGCCCGGATCTGCCGGTCGCTGTGCTCACCGGCCGGGAGCATCCAGAACCGGTCGGCGCGGATGCCGTCGACGACCTCCCCGGCGACGTCCTCGACCGGGGTGAACTCGATCTCCTGCCCGGCCTGTTTCATCGCCGCCTCCCACTGGTCGAGGCTGCGGTAGGGGGTCCTGCGCGGGCGTTCCTTGGCGTACCGGTCGGGCCGGTTGCGGTGCGACTCCCACAGTCCGGTGCGCAGCATGTGCGGCCCGGGGAAGAGCACGGAGGCGCCCACGCGCGCGTGCTCCGCCTTCAGATGGGCGTACAGCGACTCGGTCATGGTGACGACGGCCGACTTGGTGACGGCGTACACGGACGCGGTCGGCAGCGGGGCGATGCCGCCGTCCCCCGACGACGTGTTGACGACGTGACCGGCGTCGCCGCCCTGGAGCATGCGCGGGACGAAGGCCTGGATGCCGTGGAAGACGCCCCAGACGTTGACCGCGAAGGCCCACTTCCAGTCGTTGGGCTCGTGCTCCCACATCCGGCCCTCGGCGCCGGAGCCGACGCCCGCGTTGTTGCAGAGCACGTGCACCGCGCCGAAGGCGTCGTACGCCGCGTCCGCCAGCTCGCGTACGGAGTCGCGCTCGCTGACGTCGGTCACCCGGGCCAGCACCTGTGCGCCGTCCTCGCGGAGCCCGGCCGCCGCCTTCTCCAGCGCACCCTCCTCCACGTCGGCGAGGACGACCCTGAGCCCCTCGTCGGCGAACCGGCGCGCCATCGCGAGCCCGATCCCGCTGGCGGCCCCGGTGACGACGGCCACCTGCCCCTCGCGCAGCTCCATCAGACGCTCCCTTCCGGCGGGCCGTCCAGGATCTGCTGGGGGTCGTCGTAGCGCTGGTGGATGTACGGCAACAGGGCCTGCGCGCTGACCCGTTCGACCACCCTGCCGCTCTGGTCGCTGGTCTTCTCGCCGATGGTGATCTCGACCAGGCGCCGTACGGGGAGGTCGGCCACCGGGTCGTACATCGACTCGCGCAGCACCACGTCGCCGGAGATCCGTTCCAGCTTGCGGACCTTCTCGTGCCGGGTGCACTGCACGAGGACCGGGTCGGCGTCGAAGCCGCGCCCGTCGACGGCGGGCAGGAACTTGAAGTAGAAGTCGAACTTCTCGACCGCCTCCCCGGTGACCGGCAGCTCCTCGCTCACCGCGCCGCGCACCTCGACGAAGGCGATGCCGTGCCGGGCGAGTGCGGCCCTGACGACCAGCCCGTCGCGCTCGACGGTCACCTCGCCGAGCTTCTTGGGCTCGCCGAACACCTCGCGGCCGCCGATCAGGGCGCGTTCGTGGGTCATCGGCATGACCAGCGGGTACCAGCCCTCGATGCCCCCGTAGTGGGCGGCGACCGCCACCGAGCCCGCGCCGAGCGGATAGCCGGGGAGGTCGAC
Source organism: Streptomyces sp. NPDC032721 (assembly GCF_055579625.1). NCBI lineage: Bacteria > Bacillati > Actinomycetota > Actinomycetes > Kitasatosporales > Streptomycetaceae > Streptomyces > Streptomyces sp. NPDC032721. The sequence goes on from NZ_JBVIMX010000014.1 coordinate 40,235, forward strand.
CTTGCTCATGCTGGCCCGGACCAGGGGGCGCCCGGTGGGCTTGAGGGGCGGCGGCAGGACGGCCGCCACCGCGTCGGGGTCGCTCTCCCACACCGCGAGTACGCCGGTGGACCAGATGTCGGGGAGCTTGGTGCTCTTGGTGCGCGCCGCCGCGATCTCGGTCTCCGTGCGCGGTCCGTACCGTACGCGTGCCATGCCGTACCACCCTTCGTCGGACGTGCCTTCGTGGGTCGTGCCGGTGCCTGTAACACTGTTACAGCAGCGGCGATGAAGGGTAAAGAGCCTTGCGGGAAAGAGAGTTGGGGGATCACATGGCCAGAGGGACGCTCACCCGGGAAGAGGTCCTGGACGCCGCGGCGCGCCTGGTGGTGCAGCACGGCCCGCAGACCCTGACCATGCGCAAGCTGGCCGCCGAGCTCGGCACCGCCGTGACCTCCATCTACTGGCACGTCGGCAACCGCGAATCGCTCCTGGACGCGCTCGTCGAGCGGACCGTGCGCGAACTCGGCGAGATCCGCCCGCGCGGCCGGACCCCCGCGCAGCGCATCGTCTCCGTCGCCCGCGCGCTCCGCCGCGACCTGCGCGCGCACCCGCACCTGGTGGCGATGGTCCACGAACGCGGGCTCACCGAGCGGATGTTCCTGCCCGCCCAGCAGGCCCTGGCCCGCGAGGTGCACGCGGCGGGGCTGCGCGGGGCGCGCGCGGCCGAGGTCGTACGGGCGGTCCAGTTCCAGGTCGTCGGGTACGTCCTGGTGGAGCGCAACCGTGAGCGGGCCCCCGCCCAGCACCCGGCCGAGGAGGAGCTGTGGGACGCGCGGACCGCCGACCGCGACCCGGGTCTGGCACGGGCGCTGGCCCGGCCCGTGGACACGGAGAAGCTGTTCGTCGTGTCGGTACGGGCGCTCGTCGACGCGCTGTTGGAGAACGGTCCGGTGGACCCCGGGAGCGCTGCATGACGTACGTCACGCCCCTCGCACGCGGGGCAGACCTGGGCGAATAGGGGACTGTCAGTCCCGGCCCGTATTCTCTGTGACCATGCTCGATGACCAGACCACCGCGGCAGCAACCTGGCCGACCGCCTACCCGAACGGGTACGCGGTCGTCGACGTGGAGACCACCGGCCTCTCGCGTGACGACCGGATAATCTCCGCCGCCGTCTACCGGCTGGACGCGCACGGCGACGTCGTCGACCACTGGTACACCCTGGTCAACCCCGAGCGGGACCCCGGGCCCACCTGGATCCACGGGCTGACCAGCGAAGTACTCCAGAGCGCGCCGCTGTTCCCGGAGATCGTGGGCGAGCTGTCCGCGCGACTGGACGGCCGGGTGCTCGTCGCGCACAACGCGATGTTCGACTGGTCGATGCTGGCCCGGGAGTACGCGAGGGCCGGGCACACCGCCCCGGTGCGGCAGCGGCTGTGCACCATCGCCCTGTCCAAGGAGCTGGCGCTGCCGCTGCCCAACCACAAGCTGGCCTCACTGGCCGCGCACTTCGGCGTCGTACAGCAGCACGCGCACCACGCGCTGGACGACGCGCGCGTGCTCGCGGAGGCGTTCCGGCCGAGCCTGCACGCGGCGGCGCAGGGCGGGGTGCGGCTGCCGCTGCTGGAGTGCCGGCCGCTGACCGAGTGGTCGGACGCGCCCGCCAAGCCCCGGATCGGCTACCAGGCCGGGTACGGCGGGAGCGGCGGTGGCAGCGGTGGCGGCGGTCCGGCGAGCTGGCGGCCGTCCCGCAAGCGTCCTGCCTGCCCGTACCCCAACCCCGGCCGCTACCAGTCGGACAAGCCGCTGATGCAGGGGATGCGGGTGGCGTTCTCCGGCGACACCTCGGTCGACCGCGACCTCCTTGAGGACCGTACGGTCGAGGCGGGACTGCACGTCGCGTCGAGTGTGTCGCGGCTCACCAGTCTGCTCGTCACCAACGACCCGGACTCGGCGACCTCCAAGACGCTGAAGGCGAAGTCCTTCGGCACCCCCGTCGTCGACGAGGCCGCGTACACGCATCTGCTGCGCGACGTGGCGCCCTCGGCGAAGGGCGCACCGTCGGACGGGTGACTGACGGGTGGCCGACGGGCGTGCCCTGCACGCCCCGCGACACCCCGCACTGCACCCTGTGGCGCATGGCACGATGCGAGGTTTGCGGAAACGACTACGGCATGTCCTTCGAGGTGCACGCGCAGGGCGCGGTGCACGTCTTCGACTGCTTCTCCTGCGCCATCCACCGGATGGCCCCGATCTGCGAGCACTGCCGGTGCCGCATCATCGGCCAGGGCGTGGAGGTCGAGGGCCAGTGGTACTGCGGTGCGCACTGCTGCCGCGCGGAGGGGAAGGTGGGCATCGTCGACAAGGTCTGACCGCCCGCACCTCCCCGCACCTCACTCCCCCGGCCCCCGACGGGCAACCCGCCCACCGGGGGCCTTTCCACGCCAGGTACCGTCAAAGCGTGTACCGCTTCCTGTTGTCCCGGCAGTGGGTGATCCTCACCCTCCTGGTCCTGGTCCTCGTTCCCACGATGGTCGAACTCGGCTTCTGGCAGTTCCACCGTCATGAGCACAAGGTCGCCCAGAACGAGCTGATCGCCGGGAACCTCAAGGCGAAGCCCAAGCCGGTGGGCGAACTCACCTCGCCCGGCCACACCGTCCCGCGCGCCGACTACTGGCGCACCGTGACCGCGACCGGCACCTTCGACACCCGGCACGAGGTCGTCGTACGGCGCCGGACGTCGACGGACGACAAGGTCGGCTACCACGTACTGACCCCGCTGGACCTCAAGGGCGGCGGCACCGTCATGGTCAACCGGGGCTGGGTGCCGTTCGGCTCCGACCAGCAGACCTTCCCGCACATCTCGGCCCCGCCCAAGGGCGAAGTGACCGTCACCGGGCGCCTCAAGGCCGACGAGACGACCTCCGGCAGCGGCATCAAGGACCTCGCGGGACTGCCGCCCCGGAACGTCATGTTGGTCAACAGCGCCCAGCAGTCGAAGCTGCTCGGCCGCCCCGTCCTCGGCGGCTACGTCGAACTGACCGACCCCGCCCCGGTGGGCGGCACCCCCGAGACGATCGCCGAACCGGACTCGGAGTCGATCGGTCCGCACATGGCGTACGCGATCCAGTGGTGGCTGTTCGCGGCGGCGGTGCCGGTCGGCTGGGTCATTCTCGTACGACGCGAGAAGCGCGACCGGGAGGCGGCAGCAGCGGGCCTGGCCGCCGACGCGGCGGCGGCACCGGCGGCGGAGGAGCCCGCGCCCACCTCGGCGTAACCCCTGCCGCGGGGGCGGCCGGAGCCCCGCCTCTGGGGCGCACGCGCCCGCCCCTCGGTCGTACCGCTTAATCCCGGCCGACTTCGGGAAGACGCCTGAGCGTGACCCAACGCATCGAGGACTACGCGCTCATCGGCGATCTCCAGACCGCCGCCCTGGTCGGCCGCGACGGCTCCCTCGACTGGCTCTGTCTGCCCCGGTTCGACTCCGCCGCCTGTTTCGCGGCGCTGCTCGGCGACGAGGAGAACGGCCACTGGCGTCTCGCCCCCGAGGGCGCCGGCCAGTGCACCTCCCGCTCCTACCGGGGCAACTCGCTGGTCCTGGAGTCGGTGTGGGAGACCCGCTCCGGCACCGGCTCGGGAGGCCGGGTGAAGGTCACCGACTTCATGCCGCAGCGCGACGCCGCACCCGATGTGGTGCGCATCGTCGAGGGCCTGTCCGGCGAGGTCACCATGAACTCCACCCTCCGGCTGCGCTTCGACTACGGCAACATCGTCCCCTGGGTGCGCCGCACCGACGGCCACCGGGTCGCGGTCGCGGGCCCCGACGCGGTCTGGCTGCGCACCGTCTCCCGGCCCTGTGAGGTCAAGGTCAAGACGTGGGGGCAGCAGTACAGCACCCGCTCCTCCTTCACCGTCCGCGAGGGCGAACAGGTCGCGTTCGTCCTCACCTGGCACCCGTCCCACGAGCCCCGCCCCGGTCTCATCGACCCGTACGAGGCGCTGGAACACAGCCTGGAGGACTGGGAGAAGTGGGCGGACACCTGTGTGTACGCGGGGCCCTACCAGGACGCCGTACGCCGCTCCCTGATCACTCTCAAGGCCCTCACCTACGCCCCCACCGGCGGCATCGTCGCCGCCCCCACCACCTCGCTGCCCGAGGAGGTCGGCGGCGTCCGGAACTGGGACTACCGCTACTGCTGGCTGCGCGACTCCACCCTCACCCTCGGCTCACTGCTCTCCGCCGGGTACCTGGACGAGGCCGCCGACTGGCGCGACTGGCTGCTGCGGGCCGTCGCCGGTGACCCCGCGGACCTGCGGATCATGTACGGGCTGGCCGGTGAGCGGCGGCTGCCGGAGCTGGAACTGCCGTGGCTGCGCGGGTACGAGGGCTCCGCCCCGGTCCGTATCGGCAACGTCGCCGCCGACCAGCTCCAGCTGGACGTCTACGGCGAGGTCATCGACTCCCTCTACGTGGCCCGCAAGTCGGGGCTCGCCGCCCAGCCGCACGCCTGGAACCTCCAGCTCAGCCTGCTCGGCTTCCTGGAGAGCAGGTGGCGCGAGCCGGACGACGGCCTGTGGGAAGTGCGCGGCCCGCGCCGCCACTTCGTGCACTCCAAGGTGATGGCCTGGGTCGCCGCCGACCGGGCGGTGCGCACCCTGGAGGAGGACCCCTCGCTGCCGGGCGACGCGGCGCGCTGGCGGGCGATGCGCGACGAGGTGCACCGCGAGGTGTGCGAGAAGGGCTACGACCCGGAGCGCAACACCTTCACCCAGTTCTACGGTTCCGCCGAACTCGACGCCGCGACCCTCCTCATCCCCCAGGTGGGCTTCCTGCCGCCGGACGACCCGAGGGTGGTGGGCACGGTCGAGGCGGTCCGCGCCGAACTCGGCCGGGAGGGCGGCTTCGTCCGCCGCTACAGCGCGGACAGGGGCGCGGACGGCCACCGGGTGGACGGGCTGCCCGGCGGCGAGGGCGTGTTCCTGGTCTGCTCGTTCTGGCTGGCCGACGCGCTGCTGCTGACCGGCCGGGTGAAGGAGGCCCGCGAACTCTTCGAGCGGCTCCTGGCGCTGCGCAACGACGTGGGGCTGCTGGCCGAGGAGTACGACCCGGCGGCCGGCCGCCAGCTGGGCAACTTCCCGCAGGCGTTCAGCCACATCGGTCTGGTGGGCACGGCGCTGGCACTGGCCCGGCACGAGGCGCGCGAGGCGGAGGGTGCAGGATAGCGGCATGGATCTTGGACTGAAGGACCGCGTGTACGTCGTCACCGGAGCGAGCCGGGGCCTGGGCCTCGCCTCCGCCCGCGAGCTGACGGCGGACGGCGCGAAGGTACTCATGACCGCCCGCGACGAGCAGGCCCTCGGCAAGGCCGCCGCCGAGCTCGGCCCGAACGCCGAGCCGTTCGCGGCCGACAACGCGGACCCGGAGACGGCGGAACGCCTGATCGCCGAGGCACGGGCCCGCTTCGGCGGCTTCGACGGCATCCTCATCAGCGTGGGCGGTCCGGCGGCCGGCTCCGCCGCCGACAACACCGACGCCCAGTGGCGGGACGCCTTCGAGTCGGTCTTCCTGGGTGCGGTCCGCCTCGCCCGCACGGCCGCCGCCGCCCTCACCGAGGGCGGCGTCATCGGCTTCGTCCTCTCGGGCTCCGTCCACGAGCCCATCCCCGGCCTGACCATCTCCAACGGTCTGCGCCCGGGCCTGGCCGGGTTCGCCAAGTCCCTCTCCGACGAGCTGGGCCCCCGGGGCATCCGCGTCGTCGGCCTGCTGCCCGCCCGCATCGACACGGACCGGGTCCGCTCCCTGGACGCCCTGGCCCCCGACCCGGCGGCGGCCAGGGCCCACAGCGAGTCGCTGATCCCGCTCCGCCGCTACGGCACCCCGGAGGAGTTCGGCCGCACGGCCGCGTTCCTGCTCTCCCCCGCCGCGTCCTACCTCACGGGGACGATGCTGCCGGTGGACGGCGGTGCACGGCACGGTTTCTGACGCCGGTCCCGCAGGACCGACCCCGGCGGGGGGGGGCGGGGGTCGGCGTGGGGCGCGGTGGCCCGGTCAGAGCACCCGTCGGGCGCGGTGGCTCCTGCCCCGTACCCGTACCTCCGCCGGGAGGCGGGTCAGCCGGACCGAGTCCCTGGCCCGCGCCACCCCCACCCTCGCCAGCTCCGCCACCGCCTCGGCGGGCGGCACCGACTCGGCCAGGGTGACCCCCACGCGCACCCGGGGCGCGTCCCGCCGGCCCGTCAGCGAGACCTCGGCCCGCTCGACGCCGGGCACGGCCTCCGCCTCCTCGCCGAGGACCCGTTCCAGGGCCCGGCCACGGACGAGCACCGCGTCCTCGTCGGCGCCGGGCACCCGCACCGCGCCCAGCCTCCCCCGCCGCAGTTGCCCCACCAGCCACCACAGCGCCAACAGCACGCACACCACCAGCCCGCCGATCACCACGGGCCACCACCAGCCCTCGGCACGCCACCGCGTCCGCTCCGCCGTGCTCAGCACCACGTCGTCCCGGCCCGCGAAGGGCCACCACGACGGCACGTCCGCCCCGAGTCCGGCCGCCAGTGCCGCACCGCCCAGCGCGATCAGCACCAGTCCCAGCAGGCCCAGCAGCACCCGGTTCACCTTGGTCAGCACGACGCATCCACCCCGTTCACCGTTTTCCGCCCGGCGTGACCCGTTCCACCCGCACCGCGAGCGCGGGTTCGCGGGCCAGTCCGAGCTCCTCGACCCCGGCCCGCATCGCTTCCCCCAAGTCCTCGCGTACGTCGTCCAGTTCGCGGAAGTGCGAGACCGCGCGCACCGTCACCCGGCCGCGCCCGACCCGCACTCTGGCGCCCTGCACCCCGGACACTGCCATTGCCCGGTCCCGCAGGAGCAGCGCGGCGGCACCCCGCTGGAGACCGGCCCGTACGTCCGGTTCGGCGGCGTCCGCGCGCATCGGGAGCAGCGAGCGCAGCCCCGGGGTCACCGCGAGCACCACCAGCCACAGGCCGAGCGCGACCGCCAGTCCGGCGCCGACCTGGACCCACGCCTGGTCGAGCGGGCGCTGGGCCAGTTCCTTGGCGAGTTCGCGCCGCCAGCGCATACCGGGCCGGCCGGACCGTACCGCCAGCACGTCGTACAGCAGCAGGCCGAAGGCGCCCAGCAGTACGACGGCGGCGAGTGCGGCCGGGACGCGCCGCGCGGACCAGAACCGCTTGCCCGGGGTGGCGCCGCGAGCCCCGGTCCCGGGTTTCTGTTCGGGCCCCAGCGTGGGTACGTGCTCGCTCACCGCGTCCTCCCGCTCTCCGGGGCTTCCCGGTGCAGCCGTTCGACGACCACCGTCACCACGGACACCTCCATGCCCGCCAACTCCCGTACCCGCGCGGCGACTTGGCTGCGCACCCGGGCGCACTGCCCGGCCACGTCCGACGGGAAGGCGAGCTCGACGCTCACCCGTACCGTCGCCACGTCGTCGCGCACGGCCACCTCGGCGGGGGGGGGGGCAGCCTCCTCCGGGGGGGGGGGAGGGGAGTCTCGGGAAGGATGGTTTTGGGGGGTGTTGGGGAAACAGGTTGTCGGGCGCAAGGTGGACACTT
>NZ_JBVIMX010000014.1:47798-238444 GCF_055579625.1 Streptomyces sp. NPDC032721
CTACCCCTGCAGGAGGGGAGGGAGGTTGCGTCTCCCCCCTTTCCTTGCTCCATTTTGCAACGCGGGCCCCCCTGTTCTTTTGCCCCCCCTCCCCCCTTGGGCGGCCCCCCGAGCGCCTCGCGGACCGCCTGTTCGGCGATCTTCGTGACGACCCGGTCCGCGATCCGCAGCGCGCCCCGTTCGCCGGGCGGCACGGCGGCGCGGGCCGCCGCCGCCCCGGAAACCGCCTCACCGGCGGCCACCACGGGGGTCACCGCGGCCGGGGCCTGGACCGGGGCCGCTCGTCACGGTCGCGCCCGCGCGGGCGGAAGAGGTCACCGGGATCCAGATCGCCCTCCAGGTACCGGCCGACCAGGAACCCGATCAGACCGAGCGCGGCGACGATCACGAATGCTCCGAACCCGCCGAAGTACCCGGCGAATCCCAGCGCGATGCCGACCCCGAGGCCGACCACGGACAGACTCATCGAACCGTCCTCACTCTCGTCGTTGCGAAGTAGGTGGTACGCCGTTGGCCCGCGTGCGGGCGGCCGGCCGCGCGGCATCCGTCGTCCGCCGCCCGCCACGGGCCGATCCGCCGCGTGCCGCCGGATGCCGGGCCGGTGCGCCCGGAGGCCGGGGTCACTGGAGCCTCGGCTCCGGCTCGTCCTCTTCCTCGTCGGGCAGCTTCACGTCGCCGACCGCGATGTTGACCTCGACGACCTCCAGGCCCGTCATCCGCTCGACGGCGGAGATCACGTTCTCCCGTACCGCACGTGCGACATCGGCGATGGAGACGCCGTACTCGACGACGATGTCCAGGTCGAGTGCCGTCTGCACCTCGCCGACCTCGGCCTTCACGCCCCGGCTGACGGACTTGGTGCCACCGCCGCCCGGCACCCGGTCGCGGACCGCGCCGAAGGTGCGGGAGAGGCCGCCGCCCATCGCGTGGACGCCGAGCACTTCGCGGGCCGCCATCCCGGCGATCTTCTCGACCACGCCGTCCGCGATGGTGGTCTTGCCGCGGGAGCCGGGATCACCGCCGCCGCGCTGTGGACTGCTCGCGCCGGAGGCGGCGGCGTTCCGTCCGCCGCCGGCAACTTCCTTGTCCAGGCCACCGGGCCGGGGGGAGTTCTGTCGTTCGGTGTCAGCCATCGCCGTTCGTCCCTTTCCTGGGGGTACGCGGTACTGGACTCCGTTGCCACATTAAGTCGGATTACCCGATGTCGCGCCGGGGATGCGGCCGGGCGGGCGAGCTCTGCCGGGCAGGCCGCGGGCACCACGACGACACGGCGCCCCCCGGGCCGCGGGTCCGTGCCGGACGGGCGGTTGCCGGGGAGCGCCGTGCGCTGTGCCGAGGTGTGGGGTTGTCGCGCTGCCTGCGCGGGGTGGGTCAGTCGGAGAGGCCCGCGAGGTCCCGCAGCCGGCGGCCCTGTGCCGCGCGCTCGGCGACGCGCTGGTCCTCGTAGCTGCGGCCGGAGGCACCCTGGAGCAGCGCCTTGGTCTCGATGACCGCGTCGCGCGGCGCCGCGAGCAGGGCGGCGGTCAGGTCGCGCACCGCACCGTCGAGTTCGTCGTTCGGTACGACGAGGTTGGCGAGGCCCGTGCGCTCGGCCTCCGGCGCGTGGACGAACCGCCCGGTGGCGCAGATCTCCAGCGCGCGGGCGTAGCCGACGAGACCCACGAGGGGGTGCGTGCCGGTGAGGTCGGGCACCAGACCGAGGCTGGTCTCGCGCATGGCGAACTGCACGTCCTCGGCGACGACCCGCAGGTCACAGGCGAGGGCGAGCTGGAAACCGGCCCCGATGGCATGGCCCTGCACTGCGGCGATGCTGATCAGGTCCGGGCGCCGCCACCAGGTGAATGCCTCCTGGTACACGGCGATCTCCGCGTCGAGGTCCGCTTCGGAACCACGCGCGAGGTCGAGGAAGGACGGCTCACCGTCGAAGCCCTCCGGAGTGAACGCCTGCCGGTCGAGGCCGGCGGAGAAGGATTTGCCCTCTCCGCGCAGCACGACCACCCGGACATTCCCGGGCAAAGCCTTCCCGGCCGCCGTCAACGCCCGCCACAGAGCGGGAGATTGGGCGTTGCGCTTGGCCGGGTTGGCCAGGGTCACCGTGGCTACGGCGTCCTCGACGGTGAGTTGCACGCCGTCTTTGTCGAGTACGGGGTCGAGCGAAGCCATGGGGTGCCTCCGGGTTCGGTTACGTATGCCGTCACCAGCTAAGTGACTGCACAGTAACCACCCGGCCGGCCGCGCGAACGACCGGCCCCACACACTGCGACCACGCAACTGCCCGCGTAAGCGCGTACAGGAAGAGCCGTACGCCTCATGCGGTATGGGTAATGCACGTAATGCAGGTAATGCGCGAAATGCCGGTGGATCCGTGGACGCGACGGTCAGGCCGAGGCCTTCTTGCCGCGCGTCGCCCCGCCGCGTCCCCGCAGCGTGACGCCGGATTCACTGAGCATCCGGTGGACGAATCCGTAGGAGCGGCCGGTTTCTTCGGCCAACGCCCGGATGCTCGCACCGGAGTCGTACTTCTTCTTCAGGTCTGCCGCGAGCTTGTCGCGCGCGGCGCCGGTTACCCGGCTGCCCTTCTTCAGAGTCTCGGCCACCCGTGCCTCCTCAAGGAAGTGCGCTCTGGACTTCTCATGATCACCCCTTGCGGGCTTCCTGGCCACCCATTCGGCAAGGTCCGTACAACAAGGTTCCCCGTGGAGGAAGTGCGAACCGGGCCCTGAATGCCGGATTCCGCGTGTCCTTCGCCATACCGGAATCCGGTGACCCCCGGGAATGACCAGGTCAGCGCCGTAAAACGATCAGTGGTGCGCGAAGGGCCCGCCCCGGTGCGGGGCGGGCCCTTCGATGTCGTGCGGCGCGCCGGGGTACGAGAGGCACTCACTCAGATGAAGGATCACGCGTAGGCCGAATGATCCAGCCGAAGTGGATCAGAGAGCCGATCGAACGGGGCATCTTCCGGGGCCATGGCCAGGGTCTTTGCCGCCGGACTATGCCAGGGCCACCAGGTCCGCGTAGTCCGGACCCCACAGGTCCTCGACGCCGTCGGGCAGCAGAATGATCCGCTCCGGCTCCAGCGCGTGGACGGCGCCCTCGTCGTGGGTGACGAGGATGACGGCGCCCTTGTACGTACGGAGCGCGCCGAGGATCTCCTCGCGGCTCGCGGGGTCGAGGTTGTTGGTGGGCTCGTCGAGGAGCAGGACGTTCGCGGAGGAGACGACCAGCGTGGCCAGGGCCAGTCGGGTCTTCTCGCCGCCGGAGAGGACCCCGGCCGGCTTGTCGACGTCGTCGCCGGAGAAGAGGAACGAGCCGAGCGTCTTGCGCACCTCGACCAGGTCCAGGTCGGGGGCGGAGGAGCGCATGTTCTCCAGGACGGTGCGCTCCGGGTCGAGCGTCTCGTGCTCCTGCGCGTAGTAGCCCATCTTCAGGCCGTGGCCCTCGATGACCTCGCCGGTGTCGGGCTTCTCGGCCCCGGCGAGCAGCCGCAGCAGGGTCGTCTTGCCCGCGCCGTTGAGGCCGAGGATGACGACCCGGGAGCCCTTGTCGACGGCCAGGTCGACGTCGGTGAAGATCTCCAGCGAGCCGTACGACTTGGACAGGCCCTCGGCCATCAGCGGGGTCTTGCCGCAGGGCGCGGGCTCCGGGAAGCGCAGCTTGGCTACCTTGTCGGAGACCCGGACCGCGTCCAGACCGGCGAGCAGGCGGTCGGCGCGCTTGGCCATGTTCTGGGCGGCGACGGTCTTGGTGGCCTTGGCGCGCATCTTGTCGGCCTGCGAGTTGAGGGCCGCGGCTTTCTTCTCTGCGTTCTGCCGCTCGCGCTTGCGGCGCTTCTCGTCGGCCTCGCGCTGCTGCTGGTAGAGCTTCCAGCCCATGTTGTAGACGTCGATGGCGGCGCGGTTGGCGTCCAGGTAGAAGACCTTGTTGACGACCGTCTCGACCAGCTCCACGTCGTGGGAGATGACGATGAAGCCGCCGCGGTAGGTCTTCAGGTAGTCGCGCAGCCAGACGATGGAGTCCGCGTCGAGGTGGTTGGTCGGCTCGTCGAGGAGCAGGGTGTCGGCGTCCGAGAAGAGGATCCGGGCGAGCTCGACGCGGCGGCGCTGACCGCCGGAGAGGGTGTGCAGCGGCTGGCCGAGCACCCGGTCGGGCAGACCGAGCGCGGCGGCGATGGTGGCGGCCTCGGCCTCGGCGGCGTATCCGCCCTTGGTGAGGAACTCCGTCTCCAGGCGCTCGTACTTCTTCATCGCCTTCTCGCGGGTGGCGCCCTGCCCGGTGGACATCTTCTGCTCGTTCTCGCGCATCTTGCGCAGTACGGAGTCGAGGTCGCGGGCGGACAGGATGCGGTCCTTGGCGAGGACGTCCATGTCGCCGGTGCGCGGGTCCTGCGGGAGGTAGCCGACCTCGCCGGAGCGGGTGATGGTGCCGCCGGCGGGGGTGCCTTCGCCCGCGAGGCACTTGGTGAGGGTGGTCTTGCCCGCTCCGTTGCGGCCGACGAGGCCGATGCGGTCGCCCTTGGCGATGCGGAAGGACGCGTTCTCGATGAGGATGCGGGCGCCGGCGCGCAGCTCGATGCCGGAGGCGGTGATCACGGAAGTACTCCTGTGCGGGTCTGACGACGGAAGAGTGGGGGTGGGCGGACTACTGCTTCGACGCCGCTAATGCGCAAGGAGAAGAGCCATACGGCCCAGTCTAACGGGCCCGGGCAAGCCGAATTCGGGGTGTGCCGGTGCCTGCCGCGCGGTGCCCGGCCGTCCGCCCCTCGCCGAGCGGGGTGCGGTCCGGGGTGACGCGGCCGAGGCGGTCGACGGCGATCAGCTGCTCCGTCCAGGCGACGGGCTCCGCGCAGGGCTGGGCGACGAGGAGGGTGTACGACGCCCCGAAGGTCCTGCGGACCGTCCCGGGGGCGGCGAAGGAGCAGCCCGGGCGGGCCGGCAGCACCCAGCGGAGGTCGCCGTCGGCGGTGCGGTAGCCCGCGATGTGGCGCGGGGTGACGACGGCGAGCACGGCGGCGGCCGGGTCCAGCGGCTGGAGCACGCCGGTGGCGCGGCCGTCGAAGCCGGGGATGGCACGGTGCCAGCGGACCGCGCGGCCGTCGGCGCGGACGGTGTCGGTGAACAGTCCGTCGTCCCAGAGGACGAAGGCGTGACCGGGCGCGGGGCGGACGGCGAGCGGGCGGCGCCCCGTCCGGGTGTACGTCCAGCGGATGCGTCCGTTCGTCCTGTCGTACGCCTCGACGGCAGCGCCCCGGATCCGCAGCGGCGGGTCGGGGGCGGCACCCGGTGCGTGCGTGCCGAGGCGGTCGCCGTAGGGGGTGGGGCGGGCCTGGTGGGCGGCGGTGAGCAGCGGGACGGCAAGGGCCGCGGCGAGGACCGGGAGCAGCAGCCGGGCCGGGCGGGACGGGCGGCGGGGCAGGCGGAACGGGCGGCGGGGCGTGCGGCGGGACATGCAGCGGAACGTATCGGCGCCGGGGACGGGGAGGCGGCGGGAGGCAGGGCGACACGGCGGGGCGGGACGCGGCCGGTCCCCCGTTCGGCGGCACACCCGCGAAGCGGGCAAAGGGCGTATCGGGAGGAATTGGCCGATACTCGGCGCAAAGCGGTGGATTCCCGTCGCAGTCAGCACCAGCAGAGGGTGGGTGTGGCCCCGTGCAGTTCGACGACGACGCCAATCTGGACTCATCGGAGGTCCGGGACGTACGCGGCAGCCGCATTCCCGGCGGAAAGGCCACGATCGGCGGAGGCATCGTCGGCTTCATCGCGCTGATCATGGGCGTGCTGTTCGGGGTGGGCCCGGAGCAGCTGGGGCTCTCCTCGGGCGAGGAGGAACCGGCCGTGTCGGCGTCCTCGCAGGCCCAGGTGCAGCAGTCCTGCCGCACGGGCCGGGACGCGAACACCAAGGACGACTGCCGGATCCTCGGCGTGGTCAACAGCGTGCAGGACTTCTGGCGGCAGGAGTTCGCGCGGCGGGGCGCGAGGTACGAGGGCGCGAGGACGGTGTTCTTCACCGACCGGGTCAACACGGCGTGCGGCGCGGCGTCCTCGGCGGTCGGCCCCTTCTACTGCCCCGGCGACAAGCAGGTCTATCTGGACCTGGGCTTCTTCAACGAGCTGCGGACCAAGTTCGGGTCCAGCGGCGGGCCCTTCGCGCAGGCGTACGTGGTGGCGCACGAGTACGGGCACCACATCCAGAACCGGATGGGCACGCTGTCCCGGTCGCAGGACGGCCGGCAGGGCGCGAACAGCAACGCGGTGCGCGTCGAGCTCCAGGCGGACTGCTACGCCGGGGTGTGGGCCAGGCACGCGACCCGTACGCCGGACGAGAAGACCGGGAAGCCGCTGATCACCCAGCTGACGGAGGCGGACATCCGGGACGGTCTCGACGCGGCGGCGGCGGTCGGTGACGACCGGATCCAGGAGAAGTTCCAGGGGCGGGTGACACCGGAGTCCTGGACGCACGGGTCGGCGGCGCAGCGGCAGCAGTGGTTCTACACCGGCTTCAAGTCTGGCGACATGGCGCAGTGCAACACCTTCCGCTGAGCCCGCATCCCCCTCTTTTTCGGCGTTCGCGCAGGTCAGGGCGATTGTCAGTGCCGGCTGCAAGACTTGTGTCGTGGGTCACAGCGGTGGCTCGTACGAGTGAAGGGATGAGCGGCATGAGCAACGCACCGAGCATGTACCCGACGTTCCTGTACAAGGACGCCCAGGCCGCGATCGCCGCCCTCACGGAGGCCTTCGGCTTCGTGAAGGGCGCGGTGTACGAGAGCGACGACGGCCTCGTCCAGCACGCCGAGCTCAGTTACGGCAACGGCACGGTGATGCTGGGCAGCAAGGGCCGGGGCGGCGTTTTCGACCAGGCGATGGCGGGTGCGGGACCCTCGGGCGTGTTCGTGGTGGTCGCGGACGTGGACGCCCACCACCGGCACACCGTGGAGCACGGCGCGGCGCACGGGGTGAAGGTCCTGATGCCGCCGACGGACCAGGACTACGGCGCCCGGGACTACATGGCGCAGGACGCCGAGGGCAACATCTGGTCCTTCGGGACGTATGTACCGGAGGCGCACGGCTGAGCCCCCGGCGGCGGGCGGGACCGGCCGCGGCGCACGGCTGAGCCCCCGCCGGTCAGGCTCCGCCGGTGTGCACCTGGAACGCGGCGCGGCGCACGGCCTTCGCGAGGGCCGGGTCCGGGTGGGCGGCGGCGAGTGCGACCAGTACCTGCACGGTGCGCGGGTGGCCGACCGCGCGGACCGCGTCGAGCAGGGCGGGGACGGTGCCCTGGACCGCCGATTCCAGGTGGCGGACCAGGAGTTCGCTCTCGCCGTGGTCGGCGACGGCGGCGGCGGTGTCGACCCAGAGCCAGGTCGACTCGTCGCGGGTGAGCCGGTCGTGGGCGTCCTCGGGGTCGATGCCCTCGTGCTCGGCGAGCCAGAGCAGGGCGTAGGGGCGCAGGGCCACCTCGTCGGCGGCGGCGCGCACCTCGGCCTCCGCGGGGGCGCCGACGACGCGGAGCGCCTCGAAGGCGAGGCCGCGCAGGAGGGCGTCCTCGCCGCGGGCGACCTCAAGGAGTTCCAGGACGGCGGTGCCGATGGTGCGGGCGGCCAGCCAGGCCCGGTACTCGGCGCGGGCGGGGCCGGGGGTGAGCCGGGCGCAGCCGGCCAGCATGGCGTCGGCGGACTGCTCGATGTTCCCGGCGGGGCTCTGCGCGGCGACGCAGATCTGCTCCAGCTTGACCCAGACCGCCCAGCTGCCGAGCGGGGTCAGGGTGGCCTGCCCTTCGCCGAGGGTCAGGGCGCCGACGGAGGCGAGGCCCGCGAGGGCCCAGTCCAGGAGCGAGGAGAGCGGGACGGGGGTGACGTGCGGGGTGGACTGGGCGGGGATGCCGTGCAGGTGCGGCGGCACCTCGCAGCGCTCCTCGTGCAGTTCGGCGACGCGCTGTTCCAGCAGGTCGAGCAGGGCGGGGACCAGGACGGGGCCCGCCGAGAGCTGAAGGAGGGAGAGCACCTGGGGGACGGACTCCACGACCTCCGCGACGGTGACCGGGGTGATGCCCTCGGGTGCCGGGTGGACGATCGACCAGGCGTCGAAGAGGGCGACCCAGCCGCGCAGCACGGCGGCGTCGTCGCGGTCCCAGGCGCGCAGCCGCCAGCCCGGGCGGGCGTTGGCGCCGTGGATCTCGACGAGTCCGGCGAGGCGGGCGCGGTCCCAGCCCGCACGGACCTGGGCCTCGGTCAGGCGCAGCGCTTCGGCGGCGCGCTCGGCGGAGGCGTCGGAGAGGGTGCCGGCCTGGCCGGGGCGGGGTGCCGCCCCACGGGCGCGCTCGGTGTCGGCCCAGCGGGCGACACGGGCCGCGTCGGCAAGGACGGCCCTGGCGTGACGTGCCAGTTCCGCCTGGGCGGGGGTGCCCTCGGGAGGGCGGGGTGCCGGGCGGGTACGCCGGTTCGTCACGGCACGGCGGGCTGTGGCGAGGGGTCGCGGGCGGACAAGTCGGAGCCTGGAGTCGCGCGGTGTACGGGACGTCACGTGGAGCAGTGTCTCCGCTCACCGCCCGAAAGCCCAAACGGAACCGCTCCCCCCGCCGCCTGACGGGATGACGGCGGGGAGTGTGACAGGGACTACGGCGGCGGCTGTGGCGCGGATTACATCAAGGGAGTGAGGAAGCGGCGGAGGGCTTCCTCGTAGCCGGCCGGGTCCGCGTTCCACATGGCGGCGTGGGAGGCGTCCGGGACCGTGTGCAGGGTGACCAGGTCGGGGCGGGCGTCCGCGAGGGCCCGGGAGGGGGCCCACGGGGCGACCGTGTCACCGGGGCCGTGGAAGATCAGGGCGGGCACGCGGAGGCCGTCCGGGGCGGCGGCCTCGCGCAGCCGGTCGCCGTGCGGTCCCGTGCTGCCCTGGGCGGCGCGGACCGCGAGCGGCAGGATCGCCGCCGGGGTGCCGCGTGCCGAGGCGAGGGAGCGGACGGTGGCTTCCCAGTCGAGGACCGGGGAGTCGAGGATCAGTCCGCGCACCAGGTGGCGGACGGCCGAGGAGGTCGCCGTGTGCAGGGCCATCGCGGCGCCGGTGGACCAGCCGTAGAGGATGACCCGCTCGGCGCCCTGCCGTACGGCGTGGCGGATCGCGGAGTCGAGGTCGCGCCACTCGGAGTCCCCGAGGTGGCCGAGGCCGTCCGGGGAGCGGGGTGCGCCGGGGTCGCCCCGGTAGGCGAGGTCGAGCACCGGCAGCCGGTAGCGGTGCAGGAGGCCCATCACGTTGAGGGGGTGTTCGCGGGTGGCGCCCAGGCCGTGGGCGGTGATCACCCAGGTGTTGCGGCTGCCCGGCACGAACCAGGCGGGCAGCGCGCCGAGTTCGCCCATGATCTCGACGTCCTGGAAGTCGAGGCCCAGGGCGGTGCCCGGGTCGCCGGTGTGGACGTACGGGGTCAGACGGACCTTGGCGCCCGGTTCGAGGGAGCCCCGGTCGACCCGGTCCAGGCGGCGTACGACCGTGTGCGCCTCGTGCGGTGCGGCCTCCAGGACGGGGCCGACGACCGCGTGGACGCCCTCGCCCTCCAGTCCGTACACACCGGGCCGCAGCGTGGCCAGGCCCCGGGTCAGGGTGACCTGTCCGGGGGCCGTGGCGTGCACGGTGACGCGGGGGTCGCTGGGCAACGGCCGGCCGGGCGATGCCTTGAGTGCGGCGTCGCCGGCGTACCGGGCCGCTGCGACCGCAGCGGCGCCGATGCCGATCAGAGTGGTGACGGCCGCTGCCGTCGCTTTAGCCGGGTGCACCGCTTCAGTGTCCGTACAGCGGGCGGCGACGGCCAGTGGGCGGGGGCCGGTGGAGGCATGCCAGGCGCCCCGGCCGCACCGCCGTTCACCCCTGTTGGCCGTAGCCCCGCAGCCGCTCCTTGACCTCGTCGAGCTGGAAGTCCGACAGCAGGCTCGGAGAATGGCCGGGAACGGTCGATGCGGTGATCCACAGCCGGCACATCCACTCCAGTTGGGCCGTGCGGTCGTACGCCTGGTCGAGGGTGTCGCCGTAGGTGAGGGTGCCGTGGTTCCTCATGAGGCAGCCGGTGCGCTCACGCAGTGCCCGCAGCACATTCTCGGCCAACTCCTCGGTCCCGTACGTCGCATAGGGCGCCGTGCGCACCTGACCCCCCAGGGCTGCCGCCATGTAGTGGACCAGCGGCAGCCGGTCGACCAGGGTGGAGACGGCGGTGGCGTGCACGGCGTGGGTGTGCACGATCGCGACCGCCGGGGTGTTCCGGTACACGGCGAGGTGCAGGGGGAGTTCGCTGGTCGGGGTGAGCTCGCCGAGCA
Organism: Streptomyces sp. NPDC032721; assembly: GCF_055579625.1. Taxonomy (NCBI): domain Bacteria; kingdom Bacillati; phylum Actinomycetota; class Actinomycetes; order Kitasatosporales; family Streptomycetaceae; genus Streptomyces; species Streptomyces sp. NPDC032721. The sequence continues at coordinate 58,093 of NZ_JBVIMX010000014.1, forward strand.
CCTGCCGACCGTCCAGGTCGACACCGACGGCGTCGGCGGGGCCGAGCCTGTCGTAGGGGACGCCGCTCGGGGTGACCAGCACCAGTGCGCCGGTCCGGACCGAGACGTTGCCCGAGGTGCCGACGACCAGGCCGTCCGCCACCGACCGCCGGGCGGTGTCCACCAGGTCCCGCCAGGCGCGGGCCACCGCGTCCCGGGTTCCGGGCGCCCCGGCACCGCCGGTCGTGCCCATTCCGGTCGTGCCCGTTCCGTACGCCGCGTCCGCCGCATCGCTCGTCATGGGCCGCATCCTGCCAGCCGGGCCCCGGACCCGGCCCGGCCCCGGCGCACTGTAGCCCGGAGGCAAAAGCTCCGTAAGCCCTCGGGCCCCTCGCCTCCCACCCGTGCCGGAATTGGCCGGAGATCGACCGGCTTCTGACGATCTTCCAGTAGCGTCTGCCCAGATTTGTCATGCACGTAGCCATCGGGGGGAAACATGGCCCGTGATCACAAACCGTCCCTTCACCACGCCTCGCGCCAGGCCCTGCGGCACGCCCGCGTCCGGGCCCGCGCACTGTCCGCCGCCGCGGGTGCCACCGCCGTACTGACCCTGGGGACGACGGTCCTCCTCGGCGGTACGGAGGCGGCCGCCGCGGCCAAGCCGCGCGGGCACGACGTCTCCAGCCACCAGAAGAACGTCGACTGGCGGAAGGCCAGGAAGAAGGGCGCGACCTTCGTCTACGTCAAGGCCACCGAGTCCCACACCTACCGCAACCCCTACTTCGGCCGGCAGTACAACGGTTCTCGCCGGGCCGGCATCGCGCGCGGCGCGTACCACTTCGCGCTGCCGCACCAGTCGTCCGGGCGGACCCAGGCGTCCTTCTTCGTACGCAACGGAGGGGGCTGGCGGGCCGACGGGTGGACTCTGCCGCCGGCCGTCGACCTGGAGAACAACCCGTACGGCAAGACCAACGGGAAGAACCGCTGCTACGGGCTGAAGCCGGACCGGATGGTGTCCTGGATCAGGTCCTTCAGCGACGAGGTGCGCCGCAGGACCGGGCGCCGCCCGGTCATCTACACGACCACCCTGTGGTGGAACGAGTGCACCGGGAAGAGCCGGGCGTTCGGCGGGAACCACGCGCTGTGGCTGGCGCGGTACAACTCCTCGCCCGGGCCGCTGCCGGCCGGCTGGTCGTACTGGACCTTCTGGCAGTTCAACAACGCCCGGGGTTCACTTCCGGGTGACCAGAATCTCTTCAACGGGTCGCTCGGGCGGCTGAGCGCGTTCACGCGCCGTTGACGACCCTTTGGTGGCCCGGCCCCGCTGCCGTTCCGGTGAGAACCGGAACGGCAGTGCCGCGTTCCGGGTCACCGCAACGCCCTTCCCAGTTCACCTTCCGTTCACTCGGGTTACCTACGTTCCAACAGCCACTGACCTCAAACGATTGCCTGGGTAAATGGAACACATCACGCTCCTTCTCGGAATCGTGATCGTGACCGCACTCGTGTTCGATTTCACGAACGGTTTCCACGACACTGCCAACGCGATGGCCACCACCATCTCGACCGGCGCACTCAAGCCCAAAACGGCGGTGGCCATGTCCGCCGTGCTGAACCTCGTTGGTGCCTTCCTCTCCGTCGAGGTCGCCAAGACGATCTCCGGTGGACTCATCAACGAGAGCGGCATCACCACGGAAGTGATCTTCGCGGCGCTCGTCGGCGCGATCCTCTGGAACCTGATGACCTGGCTGATCGGCCTGCCGTCCAGTTCCTCCCACGCACTCTTCGGCGGCCTCATCGGCGCCACCCTGATGTCGGTCGGCGCCTCCGGCGTCAACGGCAGCGTCGTCATCACCAAGGTGCTGCTGCCCGCGATCGCCGCGCCGATCGTGGCCGGTGCCGCCGCGTACCTCGCCACCAAGCTCACCTTCAAGCTGGCGGACAAGACCGACGAGAAGGCCACCGCCAAGGGCTACCGGGCCGGTCAGATCGCCTCCGCCGGTCTCGTCTCGCTCGCCCACGGCACCAACGACGCGCAGAAGACCATGGGTGTCATCACCCTGGCCCTGGTCACCGGCAACGTGCTGGCCCCCGGCGCGAACCCGCCGATGTGGGTCATCGTCTCGGCCGGTGTGGCCATCGCGCTGGGTACCTACCTCGGCGGCTGGCGCATCATCCGCACCATGGGCACCGGCCTCACCGACCTGAGGCCGCCGCAGGGCTTCGCCGCCCAGACCGGTGCGGCCACGGTCATCCTGGCCTCCTCGCACCTCGGCTTCTCGCTCTCCACCACCCAGGTCTGCTCCGGCTCCGTGATGGGCGCCGGTCTCGGCCGCAAGGGCGGCGTGGTCCGCTGGTCGACCGCGACCCGGATGTTCGTCGCCTGGGGTCTGACGCTGCCGGCCGCCGGACTGGTCGCCGCCGCCGCGGAGTTCCTCACCGGTCAGGGCACCTGGGGCGTCACCGCCGTGGCGATCCTGCTGGTGGGCGGCTCGGCCGTGATCTGGGCGCTGTCGCGCCGCAAGCCGGTCACCGCCGACGACCTCGACTCGACCGGCACCGCGCCCCAGGCAGCGGCCACCGGCGCCGCCGCCGAGCCCGCCGGTGTGGTCACCACGGCCATCGCGGCCGTCACCCCGCCGCCCGCCGGTGTGCTCACCACCGACGACATAAAGGCCACCCTCCACTCCCCCTCCGGGGCCTCCGCCGAACCGGCCCGCCCGGCCGCCTCGGTCTAAGGAAGCGACGACATGAACATCGACTGGGCAGCTCTCGGCACCGTCTTCGGCGTCAGCCTCGTGGCCACCGTCGGCCTGGTGGGCCTCTTCACCCTCGGCATCGTGGGCCTCTCCAAGCAGGAGGCGGCCGCCGCTTCCGGCGGCTCCGCGACCATGGCGCGCACCGGCGCGTACGCCTGCTTCGCGCTCTGCGCGGCGGCCGTCGCGTACGGGATCTTCCTGATCGTCGCCTGACGCACGCATCTCCCCCGGACCGCCCCGCGCCCCGTGCGCGGGGCGGTCCGTCGTGTGCGGGGCGGTGCTTCCGTGCGCCGCCTCCTGCAGGTCAACCCCAGGTTGACGGTTGTTCGCGGCGCATGGTGGACTGCCCGAGCCAATACGGCGGCATGGAGAGGAAGCCGGTGCGAATCCGGCGCGGTCCCGCCACTGTCACGTGCGACCTTTGGTCGTCACGAAGCCAGGAACTCCCAGCCGCTCGTCACGTCGAACCAGGGCGCGGACCCTGAGTGAGGACAACTTCGCCATGCCCGGCTGCGGTCCACGCGGTTCAGCTGTTTCGCCTGCCCATGTCTTCGCGTACGGTGCCGCCGCCGGCCTCCTCGGCGACCTGCTGCTCGGCGATCCGCGCCGGGGCCATCCGGTGGCCGCCTTCGGCCGTGCCGCCGGGGCCGTGGAGAAGGCCCTGTGGCGCGACGACCGGGGCCGGGGCGCCCTGCACACCCTCCTGTGCGTCGGCGGGGCCGCCGGGGCCGCCGCGCTCGCCGCGCGTGCCGTGCGCCGCTCCCCCGCCGCTTCCGTCGCCCTGACCGCCGCCGTCACGTGGTCCGTCGTCGGCGGTACGTCGCTGGGGCGCGAGGCCCGTGCGATCGGCGGGGCGCTGGCCGCCGGGGACCTCGACGTGGCCCGCGAGCGGCTGCCGCACCTGTGCGGGCGCGACCCGCAGGCCCTGGACGGGCAGCAGATGGCGCGTGCCGTGGTGGAGTCCGTCGCCGAGAACACCTCCGACGCCGTGGTGGGCGCGCTGGTGTGGGGGGCGGTCGGGGGCGTGCCGGGGCTGGTGGCGTTCCGCGCGGTGAACACCCTGGACGCGATGGTCGGGCACAGGTCGGCGCGCTACCGGCGCTACGGGTGGGCCTCGGCGCGGCTGGACGACGTGGCGGGCTGGCCGGGTGCCCGGCTGACGGCCGCGCTCGCGGTGCTCGCCGGGGAGGACCGGCGCGGTGCGCTGCGTGCCTGGCGTACGGACGCCGCGGCCCATCCGAGCCCCAACGCGGGCCCGGTCGAGGCCTCGTTCGCGGGTGCGCTGGGGGTGCGGCTCGGCGGGACGCTGTCGTACGCCGGGCGGGTGGAGCACCGGGCGGTGCTCAACGGGGCGGCGGGCCGGCCCGTCGCCACGGCGGACATCGAACGTGCGGTGCGGCTGTCGCGCCGGGTGGGTGTGCTGGCGCTGGCCGTGTGTGCGGCGGGGCGCGTGCTGGCGGGCCGAGTGAAGGGACGTACGTCATGAGCGGCGGTGGACTGCTGGTCGCGGGGACCACGTCGGACGCGGGCAAGAGCGTGGTCACGGCGGGGATCTGCCGGTGGCTGGTGCGGCAGGGGGTGAAGGTCGCCCCGTTCAAGGCGCAGAACATGTCGCTGAACTCGTTCGTGACCCGTGAGGGCGCGGAGATCGGGCGGGCGCAGGCGATGCAGGCGCAGGCGGCCAGGGTCGAGCCGACCGCGCTGATGAACCCCGTACTGCTGAAGCCGGGCAGCGACAGGTCCAGCCAGGTGGTGCTGCTCGGCAAGCCGGTGGGCGAGATGAGCGCGCGCGGCTTCTTCGGCACGGCGGGCGGCAAGGAGTACGGCAAGGGCGTCCAGGGCGGGCACCGCGAGGCGCTGCTCGGCACGGTCACCGAGTGCCTGGCGGAGTTGCGCGGCCAGTACGACGCGGTGATCTGCGAGGGCGCCGGGAGCCCCGCCGAGATCAATCTGCGGCGTACCGACATCGTGAACATGGGGATCGCGCGGGCCGCCGGCTTCCCGGTGGTCGTGGTCGGCGACATCGACCGGGGCGGGGTCTTCGCGTCGTTCTTCGGGACGACGGCGCTGCTGGCGAAGGAGGACCAGCGGCTGGTCGCGGGCTACTTGGTGAACAAGTTCCGGGGTGATGTGTCGCTGCTGGAGCCGGGCCTGGACATGCTCCAGGACCTCACCGGGCGCCGGACGTACGGGGTGCTGCCCTTCGCGCACGGGCTCGGCATCGACGAGGAGGACGGACTGCGGGTGTCGCTGCGCGGCGCCGTCCGCGAGTCCGTGGTGGCGCCGCCGGTCGGCGAGGACGTGCTGCGCGTCGCGGTGTGCGCGGTGCCGCTGATGTCGAACTTCACCGATGTGGACGCGCTGGCGGCCGAGCCGGGTGTGGTGGTGCGGTTCGTGGACCGGGCGGAGGAACTCGCCGACGCGGACCTCGTGGTCGTCCCGGGCACCCGGGGCACGGTGAAGGCGCTGGAGTGGCTCAGGGAGCGCGGACTCGCCGACGCCCTGGTGCGGCGGGCGGCCGAGGGGCGGCCGGTGCTGGGGATCTGCGGCGGTTTCCAGGTGCTCGGCGAGCGCATCGAGGACGAGGTGGAGTCGCGCGCCGGGACGGTGGACGGGCTCGGACTGCTGCCGGTGCGGGTGCGGTTCGCCCGGGAGAAGACCCTGGCGCGCCCGGTGGGCGAGGCGCTGGGCGAGACGGTGACGGGGTACGAGATCCATCACGGTGTCGCCGAAGTGCTGGGCGGCGACGCCTTCCTGGACGGCTGCCGGGTGGGCTCGGTGTGGGGGACGCACTGGCACGGGTCGCTGGAGAGCGACGCGTTCCGGCGCGCCTTCCTGCGGGAGGTCGCCGCCGCCGCGGGGCGTCGCTTCGTACCGGCGCCCGACACCAGCTTCGAGGCGCTGCGCGAGGAGCAGTTGGACAAGCTGGGCGACCTGATCGAGCACCATGCGGACACGGACGGGCTGTGGCGGCTGATCGAGTCCGGCGCGCCGGCGGGGCTGCCGTTCGTGCCGCCGGGGGCGCCGTGAGACCCCCCGGCGGATGCCCCGCCTCCGCCCGTACGGAAAGCGTCTTCTCAGCGGATCACCACACCTCCCTCGAAAGGGGAACCCGTTAATGGCCACGGCTCCTTATCCGTTCACCGCAGTCGTCGGGATGGACGACATGCGGTTGAGCCTGCTGCTCAACGCCGTGTCCCCGGCCATCGGCGGGGTGCTCGTCCGGGGCGAGAAGGGCACCGCCAAGTCCACGATCGTGCGTGGTCTCACGGCGGTGCTGCCCGCGATGGACGTCGTCGAGGGGTGCAGGTTCTCCTGCGCTCCCGGTGCGGCGGACCCCCACTGCCCGGACGGGCCGCACGAGCCCGGCGACGGCGTCACCCGGCCCACCCGCATGGTGGAGCTGCCGGTCGGCGCGTCGGAGGACCGCCTGGTCGGCGCGCTCGACATCGAGCGGGCGCTGAGCGAGGGCGTGAAGGCCTTCGAGCCGGGGCTGCTGGCCGACGCGCACCGGGGAATCCTCTACGTCGACGAGGTCAATCTCCTCCACGACCACCTGGTCGACCTGCTGCTCGACGCCGCCGCCATGGGCGCGTCGTACGTCGAGCGCGAGGGGGTGTCCGTGCGGCACGCCGCGCGGTTCCTGCTGGTGGGGACGATGAACCCCGAGGAGGGCGAACTGCGGCCGCAGTTGCTCGACCGGTTCGGGCTGACCGTGGAGGTGGCCGCGTCCCGCGACACCGACCAGCGGGTGGAGGTGGTGCGCCGCCGGCTGGCGTACGACGACGATCCGGCCGGTTTCGCCGCCAAGTGGGCGGGCGAGGAGGCCGATCTGCGCGAGCGCGTCGTGGCCGCGCGGGCGCTGCTCCCCCAGGTCCGCCTGGGCGACGACGCGTTGCGGCAGATCGCCGCGACCTGCGCCGCCTTCGAGGTCGACGGGATGCGGGCCGACATCGTGATGGCGCGCACCGCGACCGCGCTGGCCGCGTGGGCGGGCCGGGAGGACGTACGGGAGGAGGACGTACGGCAGGCGGCGCTGCTCGCGCTGCCGCACCGCAGGCGCCGCAACCCCTTCGACGCACCGGGGCTGGACGAGGACAAGCTCGACGACACGCTGGCCGAGAACAGCCCGGCGGACGACGGCGAGGGCCCGGACCCCGACCCCGGCACGGACCCGGACACGGACCCCGACGGGCCCGGTGGCGGCGGCCTTCCGCCGCAGCGCGACAGCGACGGCGGCGGCGCCCCCGACGCGCCGCAGCAGGGCGGGACGGAGCAGGGCGACACGCCCGAACCGCCCGCCCCGCAGGAGCAGGAGCCCGCGCAGGGCGCGCCGTCCGGCGCCCGTGAGCAGCCCGCCGCGAAGGCGGCGGAGCCGTTCCGCACGAAGATGCTGAGCGTGCCGGGCCTCGGCGAGGGCGCGGCCGGGCGCAGGTCCAGGGCGCGTACCGAGCACGGCCGTACGACCGGTGCCGTACGTCCCCGGGGTGCGCTGACCAAGCTGCACCTGGCCGCCACCGTGCAGGCCGCCGCCCCGCACCAGCGGGCGCGCGGGCGGGCCGGGCGCGGGCTCGTGGTGCGCAGGGACGATCTGCGGCAGGCGACGCGGGAGGGGCGCGAGGGGAACCTGGTGCTGTTCGTGGTGGACGCCTCGGGGTCGATGGCGGCCCGGCAGCGGATGAGCGCGGTGAAGGGCGCGGTGCTCTCGCTGCTGCTGGACGCGTACCAGCGGCGGGACAAGGTCGGTCTGGTCACCTTCCGGGGGAAGGAGGCGGAGGTCGCCCTTCCGCCGACGTCCTCGGTGGACGCGGCGGCGGCCCGGCTGGAGACGCTGCCGACCGGTGGGCGCACTCCGCTGGCCGCCGGGCTGCTCAAGGCGCACGAGGTGCTGCGGATCGAGCGGCTGCGGGATCCCTCGCGGCGGCCGCTGCTGGTCGTGGTGACGGACGGGCGGGCGACCGGTGGTCCCGAGCCGGTGGCGCTGGCCGGGCGGGCGGCGCGGCTGCACGAGGCGGAGGGCATCGCCTCGGTGGTGGTGGACTGCGAGTCGGGGATGGTCAGGCTCGGTCTCGCGGGCGAGCTGGCGAGGGAGCTGGGCGGCACGGCCGTCACGCTGGACGAGCTGCGGGCGGATTCGATCGCCGGACTCGTCAAGGACGTTCAGGGTCAGGGTTCACGGAGCACTTCGAGGAAGGCCGCGTAATGCCGCAGGGACAGCCGGAATCCGTACCGAACGACGGGCTCACCACCCGCCAGCGCCGCAACCGGCCGCTGCTCATGGTGCACACGGGCATCGGCAAGGGGAAGTCGACGGCGGCCTTCGGGATGGCGCTGCGGGCCTGGAACCAGGGCTGGCCGATCGGGGTGTTCCAGTTCGTGAAGTCGGCGAAGTGGAAGGTCGGCGAGGAGAACGCGCTCAAGGCCCTCGGCGCCACGGGCGAGGGCGGCACCGTCGCCTGGCACAAGATGGGCGAGGGCTGGTCCTGGGTCCAGCGCGACGATCAGGTCGACAACGAGGAGAAGGCCAGGGAGGGCTGGGAGCAGGTCAAGCGCGACCTGGCGGCCGAGACCTACAAGTTCTACGTGCTCGACGAGTTCGCGTACCCGCTGCACTGGGGGTGGATCGACGTGGAGGAGGTCGTGCAGGTGCTGCGTGACCGTCCTGGCACGCAGCACGTCGTGATCACGGGCCGCAACGCTCCGCAGGCGCTGCTGGACGCCGCCGATCTGGTGACGGACATGTCGAAGGTGAAGCACCCGATGGACGCGGGTCAGAAGGGTCAGCGGGGCATCGAGTGGTAGCACGGATCGTGGTGGCCGCGCCGTCGTCGGGCAGTGGCAAGACCACTGTCGCGACGGGGCTGATGGCCGCCTTCACGGAGCGCGGGCTGAGGGTCTCGCCGCACAAGGTGGGTCCTGACTACATCGATCCGGGGTACCACGCACTGGCGACGGGGCGGCCGGGGCGGAACCTGGACGCCTACATGTGCGGGCCCGAGCAGGTGGCTCCGCTCTTCGAGCACGGGGCGGCCGGCTGCGACCTGGCGATCGTCGAAGGCGTGATGGGGCTGTACGACGGGGCCGCCGGGCAGGGCGAGCTGGCGTCCACGGCGCAGATCGCCAAGCTGTTGCGGGCACCGGTGGTGCTGGTGGTGGACGGGTCGTCGCAGTCGCGGTCGGTGGCGGCGCTCGTGCACGGCTTCGCGTCCTGGGACCCGGAGGTGCGGATCGGGGGCGTGATCCTGAACAAGGTCGGCTCCGACCGGCACGAGGAGCTGCTGCGGGAGGCCCTGGACGGGTCGGGCGTACCGGTCCTGGGTGCCCTGCGGCGGGCCAGGCAGGTGCGCACGCCGTCCCGGCACCTCGGTCTTGTGCCGGTCGCCGAGCGGCAGGCCGAGGCGGTGGAGGCCGTCGCGGCGCTGGCGGAGCAGGTGCGCGGCGGGGTGGACCTGGAGGCGGTGCTCGGGCTGGCGCGCGGGGCGGGCGGCGGCCCCGGGAGTGCGGCGTGGAGCCCGGCCGGGGGCGGTTCCGCCCGCAATGGTGGGGGCGGCCCCGTGGTCGCGGTCGCCGCCGGGGCCGCGTTCACGTTCTCGTACGCCGAGCACACGGAGTTGCTGGCCGCTGCCGGGGCCACCGTCGTACCGTTCGACCCGCTGCGTGACGAGGGGCTGCCCGAGGGGACGGCCGGGCTGGTCATCGGGGGCGGGTTCCCCGAGGTGTACGCGCCCGAGCTCTCCGCGAACGAGCCGCTGCGCAAGGCCGTGGCGGAGCTCGCACGGAGCGGGGCGCCCATCGCCGCCGAGTGTGCGGGGCTGCTGTACCTGGCCCGGTCGCTGGACGGGCAGCCGATGTGCGGGGTGCTCGACGCCGAGGCGCGGATGTCGGAGAAGCTGACGCTCGGCTACCGGGAGGCCGTCGCGATCGGGGACAGTGCGCTGGCCGGGGCAGGTACGCGGCTGCGCGGTCACGAGTTCCACCGGACGGTGCTCGAACCGGGTGCCGGGGCCGCCCCCGCCTGGGGGTTCACGCATCCGCAGCGCCGCGTCGAGGGTTTCGTACAGGACGGTGTGCACGCCAGCTATCTGCACACGCACTGGGCAGCAGCCCCGCAGATGGCGTACCGGTTCGTGGAGCGGTGCGCACAGCCGTGAGCAGAGGAGTGCGCACAGCCGTGCGCGGAGGAGTGCGGACGGCCGTGCGCAAAGGAGTCCCGCGCTCAGCCCGCGATGCCCACCACCAGCCAGATGAAGCCCACGCCCGCGACCGTGCACAGCAGGGTCGAGCGGGCCGGGTGGTCGTGGTGGGCCTCGGGCAGGATCTCGGCCGCCGCCAGGTACAGGAGTACGCCGCCGAAGAAGCCGAGATAGCTGCCGAGCAGTTCGGCCGGCAGGGTGAACAGGAGTGTGGTCGCGGCACCGACCACCGGAGCCGCCGCGTCCGCGAACAGCATCGCCAGTGCCTTGCGCCGGGCGTTCCCGTACAGGCGGGTCAGCGTGTACGTGTTGAAGCCGTCGGCGAAGTCGTGTGCGACCACCGCGAGCGCCACCGCCACGCCCATGCTGCCGCCCACCTGGAAGGCGGCGCCGAGCGCGATGCCGTCCATCAGGCTGTGGCCGACCATGGCGGAGCCGGCGGCCAGGCCCACCTCGGGGACGCGTTCGCCGGGGTCGGCCCCGTGGGCCGCCTGGTGGCGGGCGAGCAGGTGCTCGGCGACGTGCGCGGCGAGGAATCCGCCGACGAACAGAAGCAGTGCCTCCGGTACGCCGAAGACCTCCCGGCCGGCCGCCTCCAGGGCCTCCGGCAGCAGGTCCAGGCCGACGACGCCGAGCATCAGCCCGCCCGCGAGGCCCAGCACGAGGTGCCGCCGGTCGGTGACGCGCTGGGCGACCCAGCCACCGAACAACGTCATCAGGAACGCGCCGAGCGCGACGAGGAGCGCCGTGTACGCCATGCGCCCTTGCTAGCCGATGGGCGCGGGGTGGCGCACCTCGAACTGGGCCGGTTCGCCGTGCGGAGGGAAGTCCGTTGAGTCTTTCGGTGAGTCCTTCGGGCCCGGTGGGGCGGGTCGTGGTGGGCGTCGGGGCGTGCGAGGACGCGCCCGTCGACGAGCTGTACGAGCTGGTCGCGGACGCCCTCGCGGAGGCCGGGCTGCCGCTGGCGGCCGTCGGCGCGCTCGCGACCGTCGACGTCAAGGCGGCGGAGCGGGCGATCGTGGAGTGCGGGCGGCGGCTGGGGGTGCCGGTGCTGGCGTACGGGGCGGCGGAACTGGCCCGGGTGACGGTGCCCCATCCGTCCGGGCGGGCGCTCGCCGCGGTGGGCACGCCTTCGGTGGCGGAGGCGGCGGCGCTGGCGGGGAGCACGGCCGGCGGGACCGGTGGGACGAGTGGTGCGGGGGAACTCCTCGTACCGAAGAGGAAGTCGAGCCCTGCGGGCAGGCCTGCCATGGCGACATGCGCGGTGGCCCGGGTACGGGGACGGGACGACGAGCGCGAGGGCCGGGGACGATGAGCGTGGACGTGCGGGCAGCAGATCCGGTGGCGGAACCGGTGGGGGAAGCGGAGGCGGCGGGCGCTTCGCCGGTGCACGACCTCCGGCATCACGGTGATGCCGAGGTACGGGGTGCGGCGGCCGGGCTGACCGATCTCGCGGTCAACGTCCGCTCGCACACCCCGCCGGGCTGGCTCAAGGAGCGCATCGCCGCCAGCCTCGACGACCTCGCCGCGTACCCGGACGGGCGGGCGGCCCGGGCCGCGGTGGCTACGCGGCACGGGCTGCCGGTGGAGCGGGTGCTGCTGACGGCGGGGGCGGCGGAGGCGTTCGTGCTGATCGCGCGGGCGGTGCGGGCGCGGCGGCCCGTGGTCGTGCACCCGCAGTTCACCGAGCCCGAGGCGGCGCTGCGCGATGCCGGGCACGAGGTGGGGCGGGTGCTGCTGCGGGCGGCGGACGGGTTCCGGCTGGACCCGGCGGCGGTGCCCGAGGACGCGGACCTGGTGGTGATCGGCAACCCCACCAACCCCACCTCGGTGCTGCACCCGGCCGCCCTGCTGGCCCGACTGGCCAGGCCGGGGCGGACGTTGGTGGTGGACGAGGCGTTCATGGACGCGGTGCCGGGCGAGCCGGAGGCGCTGGCGGGGCGGACGGACGTGCCCGGTCTGATCGTGCTGCGCAGCCTGACCAAGACGTGGGGGCTCGCGGGGCTGCGGATCGGCTACGTGACGGCCGCGCCGGAGACGGTGGCCCTGCTGGAGCGGGCCCAGCCGCTGTGGCCGGTGTCCACGCCCGCGCTGGTGGCGGCCGAGGCCTGCGTGTCGGCGCGCGGGCTGCGGGAGGCCCAGGAGGCGGCCCGCTCGCTGGACCTGGACCGGGCGCACCTGCTCGCCGGGCTGGCGGGTCAGGAGGGCGTGCACGTGGCGGGCGAGGCGCGGGCGTCCTTCGTACTGCTGCGGCTGGACGAGGCGCCCCGGGTACGTGCGCTGCTGCGCACGGCGGGCTTCGCGGTGCGGCGCGGCGACACCTTCCCGGGGCTGGACGAGCGCTGGCTGCGGGTGGCGGTACGGGACCGGACCACGACGGACCGCTTCCTGCGGGCACTGACGGAGGCACGCGGGACCCTCCCGTCCTGACCACCACGCCCGCCCCGAGCGCCCCGCCCTCTCGGCGGCACCGTCCCCTCCGCCGCCCCGCCCCCTCAGCCGCACTCCCCCGCTTCGTCGCCCGCCAGCGGGCACAGGTTTCCCCGTACCCTCTCCAGCAGCGTCAGCAGCTGGCCCGCTTCCTCGTCCGTCAGCCCCGCCAGCGTCGTCCCCTCCAGCTCCGCCCATGCCTCGCGCACCCGTGCGCGCAGGCCACAGCTCTTGTCCGTGGCTTCCACCAGGGACGCCCTGCGGTCCTTGGGGTCCGGGCTGCGGCGTACGTGGCCCGCCTGTTCCAGGCGCTGGAGCGACTTGGTGACCGTCGAGGGGTCCAGGGCCACCGCCTTGATCAGCTCCGACTGCCGCATCGGGCCCGCCTCCCACAGCAGCATCATCACGAACTCCTGCCCCGGGTAGAGCCCCAGCTCGCGCAGCACCCGCCCCGCGGCGATCCGGTGCAGCCGGGCCACCACCGACAGGGAGTGGCTGACCGGACCGCCTGCGGTCAGGCCGGGACAAGCGGGCTCTTGCGACATCAGGAGTTCCTCGTGCTTCTTCGGGTGCTTCAGGCGTTTCCCACACTTTAACTTGGTCGGCCAATTAATGCGCTACAGTGACACCGACGCCAGTTACTTGGCCGACCAAACATTACCTGCTCGCCCTGGGAGCCCCGCCATGTCCAGCACCGCTTTCACCAGCCACGACCTCGCCGGCACCACCCTCGCCAACCGCATCGCCATGGCCCCGATGACCCGCAGCCGGGCCGGTGCGGGCGGGGTGCCGACCGAGCTGGTCGCCGAGTACTATGCCCAGCGCGCCTCGGCCGGGCTCATCGTCACCGAGGGCGTCCAGCCGTCGGTGGTCGGGCAGGGCTACCCGTGGACCCCGGGGCTGCACAGCGACGAGCAGGTCGCCGGGTGGCGCAAGGTCACCGACGCCGTGCACGCCGAGGGCGGCGTGATCTTCGCGCAGATCATGCACGCGGGCCGGATCGGCCACCCCGACCTGCTGCCCGAGGGGCTCACCCCCGTCGCCCCGTCCGCCGTGACCCCGGCCGGCCAGCTCTTCACCGGCACCGGCATGGCGGACTTCACCGAGCCCCGCGAGCTGACCTCCGACGAGATCCACGAGACGGTACGGGACTACGCCCGCGCCGCCCGCAACGCCGTCGACGCGGGCTTCGACGGGGTCGAACTGCACGGCGCCAACGGGTACTTGATCCACCAGTTCCTCTCCGGCAACGCCAACCTCCGCACCGACGAGTGGGGCGGCTCCGCCGCCAACCGGGCTCGGTTCGCCATCGAGACCGTCAAGGCCGTCGCCGCCGAGATCGGCGCTGCCCGCACCGCCCTGCGGCTCTCGCCCGGCAACCCGTTCAACGACATCACCGAGAGCGACGAGGTCCACGCCGTGTACACGGCGGTGGTCGAGGCGATAGCACCGCTCGGCCTCGCCTATCTGCACGCCGCCGAGAACGCGCCGGAGCAGCGGGAGTTCACCGAGCTGTTCCGGGAGAAGTTCACCGGCACCCTCGTCCTCAACCCGGTCACCGAAGGACCGACCGACCACCGCGCGCTCGGCCTGCTGGAGGACGGCACGGCGGACGTGCTCGCCTTCGGCGCGCTGTTCCTCGCCAACCCGGACCTGCCCGCCCGGCTCGCGACGGAAGGCCCGTACAACACCCCCGACCCGGCCACCTTCTTCGGCGGTACGGAGCAGGGCTTCACGGACTACCCGGCGCTCGCCAAGTAGCACCGGGCAGCACGACGAGTGGGGGCGGGACTCCGAGAAGTCCCGCCCCCACTCACGTACCAACAGCCCTACCGCACCGGCGTGAAGTCCCGCGCGCCGATGTAGTCCGGCCGCCGCACGGGCGCCGCGAAGGGCTCGACCGCCGCGTTCTCCACGCTGTTGAACACGATGAAGACGTTGCTGCGGGCGTACGGCGTGATGTTGTCGCCGGAGCCGTGCATGCAGTTGCAGTCGAACCAGGTCGCCGAACCGGCCCGCCCCGTGAAGAGCTTGATGCCGTGCGCGTCGGCCATCCGGGTCAGCGCCTCGTCGGACGGGGTGCCCGCGTCCTGCATCTGCAGCGACTTCTTGTAGTTGTCCTTGGGCGTCTCACCCGCGCAGCCGAGGAAGTGCCGGTGCGAACCGGGCATGATCATCAGCCCGCCGTTGGTGTCGAGGTTCGGCGTCAGGGCGATGGACACCGACACGGTCCGCATGTTCGGCAGGCCGTCCTCGGCGTGCCAGGTCTCGAAGTCCGAGTGCCAGTAGAAGCCCGAGGCGCCGAAGCCCGGCTTGACGTTGATCCGCGACTGGTGGACGTAGACGTCCGAGCCGAGGATCTGGCGGGCCCGGCCCACCACCCTGGGGTCGCGCACCAGCTGGGCGAAGACCGTGCTGAGCCGGTGGACCTCGAAGACGGACCTGACGTCCTGCGACTTGGGCTCGATGATGGAACGCGGGTCGGCCCGTACCGCAGGGTCGGCGATCAGCCGGTCCAACTCGGCCCGGTACAGGGCCACTTCGTCGTCCGCGATCAGCTGGTCGACGGCCAGGAAGCCGTCCCGCTCGAACCCCGCCAGATCACTCGACGTGATCGGGCCCTCCGTCCCGGGCGCCGACCAGACGACCGGGTCCTGGCGCGGGGTGGTCACCTCGGTGGCGCCTCGCGTCGGATAGAGGTCGCCGGTCGCGGAGCCCGTGGGGCTGGTGAGTACGTCCGTCATGGTTCAGGCCTCCTCGGTCAGCAGCGGGTATACGCCGTTCTCGTCGTGGTCCTCCCGTCCGGTGACGGGAGGGTTGAAGACACACACGCACCGGAAGTCGGTCTTGGGGCGCATGGTGTGGCGCTCATGACCGTCCAGCAGGTACATGGTGCCGGGCTCGATCCAGTGGGTCTCGCCCGTTTCGTCGTTGGTGAGTTCCGCCTCGCCCTCGACGCACAGCACGGCCTCGATGTGGTTGGCGTACCACATCTGGGTCTCCGTACCCGCGTAGAGGGTGGTCTCGTGGAGGGAGAAGCCGACCTTCTCCTTGGCGAGCACGATGCGCTTGCTCTCCCAGGTTCCGGTCTTCGCCTTCACATGGCGGTCGGTTCCTTCGATGTCCTTGAACGAGCGGACGATCACGGTGACTTGAGCCCTTCTCCTACGTAACGGTAATGACGTGCCGGTGGTGCGTCAGGCGGTCTCGCGGACCGCGCGGGCCAGGATGCGCAGGCCCTCGTCGAGCTCGTCGGCGGAGATGGTGAGCGCGGGCAGCAGCTTCACGACCTCGCTCTCCGGGCCCGAGGTCTCCAGGAGCATGCCGAGCTCGAAGGCGCGGCGGCAGACGGCGGTGGCACGGTCCTTGTCGGTGAACTCGATGCCCCAGACCAGGCCCCGGCCGCGGAAGCTGACGCCGGCCTCGGCGTTCTCGTCGGCGATGGCCAGCAGGGCGCGCTCGACGAGTTCGCCGCGGGCCAGGGTCTGCTTCTCCATCTGGCCGTCGGCCCAGTACGCGTTGAGCGCGGCGGCGGCGGTGACGAAGGCGGGGTTGTTGCCGCGGAAGGTGCCGTTGTGCTCGCCCGGCTCCCAGACGTCCAGCTCCGGCTTGAACAGGCAGAGCGACATGGGCAGTCCGTAGCCGCTGATGGACTTGGAGAGGGTGACGATGTCCGGCTGGATGCCCGCCTCCTCGAAGGAGAAGAACTCGCCGGTACGGCCGCAGCCCATCTGGATGTCGTCGACGATCAGCAGCATGTCCTGGCGGTGGCACAGCTCCTGGAGCGCGCGCAGCCACTCGGCGCGGGCGACGTTGATGCCGCCCTCGCCCTGCACGGTCTCCACGATCACGGCGGCGGGCTTGTTGAGACCCGAGCCCTGGTCCTCCAGGAGGCGCTCGAACCACAGGAAGTCCGGGACCTGGCCGTCGAAGTAGTTGTCGAACGGCATCGGGGTGCCGTGCACCAGCGGGATGCCTGCGCCGGCCCGCTTGAAGGCGTTGCCGGTGACGGCGAGCGAGCCCAGCGACATGCCGTGGAAGGCGTTGGTGAAGGAGACGACCGACTCGCGGCCCTTGACCTTGCGGGCCAGCTTCAGCGCGGACTCGACCGCGTTGGTGCCCGTCGGGCCGGGGAACATCACCTTGTACGGCAGGTCACGGGGGCGCAGGATCACGTTCTGGAAGGTCTCCAGGAACGCGCGCTTGGCGGTGGTCGCCATGTCCAGGCCGTGGGTGACGCCGTCGCGCTCGATGTAGTCGATCAGGGCGCGTTTGAGGACCGGGTTGTTGTGCCCGTAGTTGAGCGAGCCTGCGCCCGCGAAGAAGTCGAGGTAGGTGTGGCCGTCCTCGTCGAACATGCGGGAGCCCTGCGCGCGGTCGAACACGGCGGGCCAGCTGCGGCAGTAGCTCCGGACCTCGGACTCAAGGGTTTCGAAAACGCTCAGTGCGGGGGGCGTGATGGTCACAGCGATCTCCTGGGATGGGGAGAGGGCGGATGTACGTGTGCGTCGTGCGCGGGGGGGGGCGGGGCGGCGGGACGTCAGCCGGCCGCTACCGGACTGATCCGGTAGAGCACCTCGGGCAGGTGCGCGTCGCCGGACTCGGCGGGGAAGAGCGCTCCGTCGAAGAGGACCTCGCGGGTCAGTTCCGCGCCACGGCGCTCGGCGTAGGAGGTGAACAGCCTGTCGGACGGGACGTTGTCCGGGGTCACGGTCGTCTCGACCGTGCTGATGCCGTGGCTGGCGGCGGCCTTCGTGGTCAGTGCGTCGAGGAGCGTTCCGGCCAGGCCCCGGCCGCGGTGCTCGCCGTCGACCGCTACCTGCCAGACGACCAGCGTCTCCGGGCGCTCCGGGCGTACGTAGCCGGTGATGAACGCGATGGGGTCACCGCCCGGCCGGTCGCGGGCGACGACGGAGGTGGCGGCGAAGTCGCGGCACCACAGGAGGTAGCTGTACGAGGAGTTGAGGTCCAGGACCTCGGAGTCGCGGGCGATGCGCCAGATCGCGGCTCCGTCCTCCACTCGTGGGCTGTCGATCTCCAGGCTGTCGTTCGGCAAAAGGGTTGCGGTCGGTAGGTCTGCTTGTGCGGCAGTCATGTCGATGAAATTTACCGAGCAAATTCAAAAAATGCATCGTGGGCCAGGGTTGGGCGAAATCCGCGCTTGTGATATCGCGCGGGCGCGAAACCGTCCGACTCCGGTCGCAAATCAAGCTGATTTGCCCGGAAATTACCGGGCAAATCTCCTTCCATGTGGGGTCGGTCACAGGCTCGTAACTCCTGCGAGACGTGCCCGAATTGCACGATTCTCCCTTATCGAAAACTTAGCGTTTAGCCTCGGAAGAAGCGGGCATAAGAAAACGGGAAGCTGCGCCGAATAAGCAGCTTCCCGTTTTCCGTGAATTCCGGTGTGGTACTCGGATTTCCTTTGTAATTCCTCTGCGAATTATTCGGCGGGCCAGGTTTCCGTCACTGCCTGCTGGGCAGAAGCGAGGTCCGCGCTCCGTCCGAGCCCGGCCAGCGCCCCGCCCAGGGCCGCTAGCGAGGCCCGTACGACGTCGGCGGTGGCGTCCTGCCCGTAGTGGTTGACCCGGATCATCTCCTTGGCGAGCGCCCCGCCGCCCGCGATCAGCGGCACCGCCGGGTCGAGCGCCAGCGCCTTCGCGACCACCTCGGACGCGTCGAGCCCGCCCGTGACGCGCAGGGTCGTGGCGACGGGCGCCGCGTCCTTCGCCTCGTACACGAACGGCTCGATCCCGCCGCCCAGGGCGAGCGCACCGGCCCGGGCCGCGGCGGCTGCCGCGGCGTGCCGCGCGGTCACGGAGTCGATGCCCTCGTCCGCGATCCGCTCCAGGCAGGCCTCCAGCGCCAGCATCTCCAGCTGCGCGGGGGCGAACATCAGCGCCTTGCGTCCGCCGTCGACCCACCGCTGCTTCCAGTCGAGCAGCGAGAGGTACGAGGCCCTGGGCGCGTCCGGGTTGGCGGCGAACCGCTCCCAGGCGCGGGCGCTCACGGACACCGCGGAGACCCCGGCCGGGCCGCCCATCGCCTTCTGGGCGCCGATGACGCACATGTCGACGCCCCACGCGTCGGGGAGGACCGGCTCCGCGCCCACCGAGGCGACGGCGTCGAGGTAGAACAACGCCCCGTGCGCGCGCACCACTTCACCGATCTCCGCGACCGGGTTGGTGTTGCCGGTGGCCGCCTCGGCGTGCACGAGCGACACGAAGGAGATCTCCGGGTGGGCGGCGAGGGCTTCACGCACCGCGTCGGCGGTGACCGCCGTGTGGAACGGCACGTCGAGGTCGGTCACGGTGGCACCGCAGTCCCGCAGCCAGTTGCCGAAGGTCTGCCCGTAGGGACCGGTGACGATGTTCAGCGCGCTCGAACCGCGCGGGGCGCCGGCCCGGATGCACGCCTCCAGCGGCAGCAGCGCCTCGCCCTGCATGATCACGACGTCCTGCTCGGTGCCGAGCAGGGCGGCGACTTTCCGCTCGATGCGGGCGAAGTCCGCGGCGGTGACGGGAGGCAGGTCCAGCAGGGGGTGGGTCACGGGTGCGCTCTCTTCGGATCTTCGGATCGGTTCTTCGGATCGGTGTTCGGTGCTCGGTGTTCGGTGCTGCTCGGCCGAGGGTAGCCCCCGCTCGTACAGTGCTGGACATGAGCGATCACGAAGTGCTGCACGTGAAGGGGCGGGTGCTCGCCGGGCCCGAGGACGTACGGGAGGAACTCTGGGCGGTCGACGGCCGCATCACCTTCGAACGGCCCCCCGGCGACGGCTTCGCGGTGGTCGAGGGCTGGGTGCTGCCGGGCCTGGTCGACGCGCACTGCCACGTGGGGCTCGACGCGCACGGCGCGGTGGACGCGCAGACCAGCGAGAAGCAGGCGCTCACCGACCGGGGCGCGGGAGCGCTGCTGCTGCGGGACGCGGGCTCGGCGGCCGACACCCGCTGGATCGACGACCGCGAGGACCTCCCGAAGATCATCCGCGCGGGCCGGCACATCGCCCGCACCCGCCGTTACATCCGCAACTACGCCCACGAGATCGAGCCCGGCGACCTGGTCGCGTACGTGGCGGCCGAGGCGCGGCGCAGCGACGGCTGGGTGAAGCTGGTCGGCGACTGGATCGACCGCGAAGCCGGTGACCTGACGCCGTGCTGGCCGCGCGGCGAGGTCGAGGCGGCCATCGCCGAGGCGCACCGGCTGGGGGCCCGGGTGACCGCGCACTGCTTCGCGGAGAACTCGCTGCGGGACCTGGTCGAGGCGGGCATCGACTGCGTGGAGCACGCGACGGGCCTGACCGAGGACACCATCCCGCTGTTCGCGGAGCGCGGCGTCGCGATCGTCCCGACCCTCGTCAACATCGCGACGTTCCCGCACCTCGCGGACGGCGGCGAGGCCAAGTTCCCCCGCTGGTCGGCCCACATGCGGGAGCTGCACGCCCGCCGCTACGACACGGTGCGCGCGGCCTACGACGCCGGGATCCCGATCTTCGTCGGCACCGACGCCGGGGGTTCGCTGGCGCACGGACTGGTCGGCGAGGAGGTCGCCGAGCTGGTGAAGGCGGGCATTCCGGTACGGGACGCGCTGAACGCGACCGCGTGGGGGGCGCGGGAGTGGCTGGGGCGGCCGGGCCTGGAGGAGGGGGCTCCGGCGGACCTGGTGGTGTACGAGGCGGACCCGAGGGCGGACGTACGGGTGCTGGGGGCGCCTCGGCACGTGGTGCTGAACGGGCGGGTGGTGGGCTGAGCGGGGTAGTGGGTTGAGCGGGGTGGGGGGCTGAGCGGGGTAGTGCGCGCGCCGGATTCGCGGGTGCGCCCCTCGGGAGGGTGAGCGGGGTGGGGCTGCGGGGAACGTCCGTGCCTGGAGATCCGAACGTAGGGCCGGAAACACCCCTTTGGGGTGAACTGACGTCAGGTGACTGTCCATTCACCCTCAGTGCGTAAAGATTCCCCGTGTCCCGGCCGTCCGGCTGCACCCACGGTGTCCCCCGTGGCGGGTGCCTGTCCGGCGGTCCCTTTCTCCTGTGGGGGTTCCACCACCTTGAACAGCTCTCTCTTCCGCATGCCCGCACGCCGTTCCGTCGCGGGTGCGGCGGCGCTCGTCCTGGCCGCCGGGCCCGTGGTGCTCCTGTCGGCGGGAACCGCCTCGGCCACCGGCGGTGACCCGGGGAAGGCGAACGCGTCCGTGCTGCGGGCCGGGCTCGACGTGTCGCTCCTGAACAAGACGGTGAACGTGCCGGTGCGGGCGTCCCTCAACGAGGTGCACGCACCGGCGAGCGCCGGACGCACCGCACTGACCGTGACGGTCGACGGTGTCGACAAGGGACGGCCGGTGTCGCTGCTGCGGGCGGACGTCGCCACCGCAAAAGCGACGGTCGAGGGCGACCGGGCCGAGGGGCGTTCCGAGCTGGCGCACGCCAGGGTGCATGTGCCCGGACTGCCGCTGCTCTCGCTGATCGAGCTGGAGAAGGTCACCTCGAAGGCGGTGTGCGTGGCGGGGGCCAGGCCGGTGGCGGAGGCGAACGTACTGGGACGGGTGACCGTGCTGGGCAAGCGGGTCACGCTCACGGCGGGCGGGCGGACGAGGGTGGCGGTGCCGGGGGTGGGCGAGGTCGCGCTGACCCTGTCGAAGACGCACACGACGACGCGGAGTGCGGCGGCGGCCGCGCTGGAGCTGAAGGTGTCGGTGAATCCGCTGAAGCTGAATGTGGCGGAGGTGGAGGGGGTGGTGACGGTGGCGGAGGCTGGGTGCACGGTGCCGGATGTGCGGACGGTGGGGGCGGGGCCGGTGCCTGCGGGAGGGGCTCCTATGGCTGGGGCTCCGGCTCCGGCTCCGGCTGCTGCACCGGCTGCTGCTCCGGCGGAGCTGGAGCCGCAGGGGGCGGTGAACTTGGCGGAGACCGGGGGGAGTTCGGTGACGCCGTATCTGGTGGGGGGTGGCGTGGTGCTGTTGGCGGCGGGGGCCGGGGCGGTGGTGCTGGCGCGTAGGGGGAGGGCGGGGGCGTAGGGCGCGGGGCGGGGGCGGAGGGCGGGCGGGGCGAGTTGTGCGGCTCCGCCGGGGGCCGCCCCCTTGCCCGCCCGTTCCGCCCCCGGGGGGCGGCCCCGCCGCCCAAGGGGGCTGGGGGGGGTGGGGGCAGGGGCGGCCCCGCCGCCCAGGGGCTCGGCGCGCGGCACCGCCGCCCGGCGGGGGCGGGGTGGGGTTAGAGGGTGTTGAGGAGGTGGTCGACGTCCGTCGTGGTGTTGTAGAGGTGGAAGGAGGCGCGGAGGTTTCCCGCTCGGGCGGAGACCCGGATTCCGGCTTCGGCCAGCCGCTCCGCCTGTCCGCCCAGGCCGGGTATCGCCACCACCGTGGAACCCGGCGAGGGCACCGGGACGTGGCCCAGGTCGGCCAGGCCCGCGCGGAAGCGGTCCGCGAGGGCCACGTCGTACGCCCGGACCGCTTCGGTCCCGAGCTCCTCCACCAGCGCCAGCGACTCCACCGCACCCTCGTAGCAGAGGAACGGCACGGACACGTCGAACCGCCGTGCGGAGTCGGCGAGTTCGGCGACCGGGCCGTATGTGCTGGCCCAGGGGTCGGCCGCCGCCGCCCACCCCGCCTGCGCCGGCAGCGTGTACTCCTGTGCCTCCTCGGACACCGTCAGGAACGACACCCCGCGCGGGCACATCAGGTACTTGTAGCCCGCCGCCACCGTGTAGTCGTACTCCCCTGCCGAGGACGACAGCCAGCCCGCCGACTGCGACAGGTCCGCCAGGGTCCGCGCCCCGTGCGCCGAGGCGGCCGCCCGGATCGCCGCGTCGTCCGCGAGCCGCCCGTCCGCCGACTGCACGGCCGTCCAGGCCACCAGCGCCGTCTCCGGGCGCACCTCGGCGGCCAGCTCCTCCAACGGGACGTACCGCACCTTCAGTTCGTCCCGTACGGAGAAGGGGGTGACCAGCGAGGAGAACTCCCCCTCGGGGATCAGCACCTCGGCCCCGGCGGGCAGCGCGCCCGCCACGAGCGACACATGGGCCGCGACCGAGGAGCCCAGGGCGACCCGCTCGCCGGGCACCGACACCAGCCGCCCGTAGGACTCACGCGCCCGCTCGAAGGACTCGAAGGACCCGGGGTTGGCGGAGGTCCCGGTGGCGCTCCGCTCGGCCAGGGCCTTGACGGCGTCGACGGTGCGGCGCGGCAGCAGCCCGTACGACGAGGTGTTGAGGTACGTCGCCTGCGGGGCGAACTCTTCCGGGGCGAGGCCGTGGAGGGGAGAAGTCGTCATGCGGCCACTGTGCCGCGTGCGTCAACTCCCCGTCCACAGCGTTTCGTTCAGGAGCAGTTGCCGTCCACGTCGCAGCTCGCGCCGTCGGCGGGAGCGTCGGACGCGGCGATCGTCATCAGCGGCCCCCGCCCCTGCCAGGCCTGCTCCAGCGCCTGGGTGAAGACCTCGGCGGGCTGCCCGCCGGAAACCCCGTACCGCCGGTCGAAGACGAAGAACGGGACGCCGTTGGCACCCAGTTCGGCCGCCTCGCGCTCATCCGCGCGCACGTCCTCGGCGTACGCCTCCGGGTCGGCCAGCACCGCCCGCGTCTCCGCCTCGTCCAGCCCCGCCCGCACCGCGAGCCCCACCAGTACCTCGGAGTCGAAGACGGAGGTCTCCTCGGCGAAGTTGGTCCGGTAGGCCAGGTCGAGCAGTTCGCTCTGCAGACCGCGCGCCTTGGCGAGGTGCAGTACGCGGTGGATGTCGAAGGTGGAGCCGTTGTCGCGGCCCTCGGTGCGGTAGCCAAGCCCCTCGGCGTGCGCCTGGGAGGCGACGGTCTCCTCCATCGCCCGCGCCTGCTCGCGGGTCCGCCCGTACTTCTTGGCCAGCATGTCGATCACCGGCTCGACGTCGCCCTTGGCGCGGCCGGGGTCCAGCTCGAAGGAGCGGTGCACGACCTCGACGTCCGCGCGGTGCGCGAACGCCTCCAGGCCCTTCTCGAAGCGGGCCTTGCCGACGTAGCACCAGGGGCAGGCGATATCGGACCAGATTTCCACGCGCAGGGCGGCGGGGGCGGGCGTGACCATGGGTTTCTTCTCTCGATTCGCACAAGTACAAGTCTCAACAAAGAGGGCAACGGGGCGGACCCGCGTTCCATTCCCGCTCCCCCGCACGGCGGAGGCGGATCGTCGCCCGGCAGGACGCGGCGCGGCCGCCCGCCCGGAAGCCTGAGGGGCATGGCACACACACCGCTCACCGCACGCGCCGCGGCCGCCCCGGAGCTCGCCCTCCCCCGGCCCCTCTCCCCCGCCCGCCACGTCCTGCGGGCCGTGGCCATCGCCTCCTGCGTCCCGTACCTGGCGCTCAAGGTCAGCTGGATCGGCGGCGGCCGACTGGGCATTCCCGACGGGAGTGTCCTGCTGGACCGCCCGGAGATGATGGCCGTCGGCAACGCGCTGACCGTCCTGATGGACGCGTGCGTGATCGTGCTGGCGCTGCTGCTCACGCAGGGGTGGGGCCGCCGGGTCCCCGCCGTGTTCCTGCTCCTGCCGATGTGGGCGGCGATCGGGCTGCTGGCGCCGATCATGGCGGGGTTCCCGCTCCAGCTGGCGGTGGAGGCGTTCGCCGGGGGCGCGCCCACTCCCTCGGACAGTGCGCCGTTCCTTCAGGAGTGGGTCTTCATGGTGGTGTACGGCGGCTTCATCCTCCAGGGCGTCACGCTGGGATCGCTCTTCGTGCCGTACGCCCGTGAGCGGTGGGGCCACCTGTGGCAGGGCCGGGTCGGCACGCTCGCGCCGCTCGGTGGCGGGCTGCGGACCACCGCCCTGACGGCCGCCGCGCTGGCCGTGCTCGCCGCCGTGCCGTGCGTGCTGCGGGCGGTCGGGGCCGCGGAACGGTTCGGGCTGGGCGACGGTCCTGACGGGAGCGGCGCCCTGCCGGTGAGTGCGCGGGTCGTCGCCGGTGCGCACGCCGGATTCGCGCTGGCCCTGGCCGCGAGCCTGCTGGTGCTCGTGCTGCGGATCGGCGGCGGGCTGCCGCTGAAGGCACCCCTGGCGGTGGCCTGGGTCAGCGGCGGGGCGCTCGGCTGCTGGGGCGGCTGGCTGCTGCTCAGCTGGACGATCGGCGGCTTCGACGGGGAACGGCCCGCCACCGTGCAGGCGTTGTCCTACGCTGTCCAGATGATCACCGGTCTTCTCGCCCTCGGCGGCGGCACCGCGTTCTTCCTGGGGCGGCGGCACGGCGGGCGGCGGCTCGGCGCATGAACCGTGCACCGCGCGTGAACCGTGCACCGCGCATGATCCGCGTGCTGCGGGGGCGGCTGTTCGGCCGCCCGGCCCGGGCGGGCTGGCTCCATCTGGTCGTGGGCGGTGCCCTGTTGATGCCGTTCTACCTGGTCGCGGTCGTGGTGGTGGGGCCCGCGACCGGTGCGCCCAACGTCTTCGTCTCCGTACCGACGCAGTTCGGGGCGTTCCTGGCCACGCTGCCGATGATCGCCGTCTTCGGGCTGCTCGCTCCGGCCAGGCCGTTCTCGGTGGCGGCGATCCGTTCGCTGAAGCTGCTGCCGGAGGCGCCGGGCGGCGGCGACGGGCTCGCGGAAGGGGCGGCCGGGACGCGGGCGGCGCGGGTGCGGACCGCCGGGTGGTTCGTGCTGCACCTGGGGCTCGGCGGGATCATCGCGGGGGCGTCGCTGGCGCTGACCCCGTTCGCGGCGCTGCTAGTGGTGCTGCCGTTCGCGCCGGGGCTGCGGGGCAGCGGGTTCGACGTCCCCCCGTTCAGCGACCGGACCTGGACGCTGGCGCTCTCCCCGGTGGCCGGGGTCGTGTCGATGCTGCTCCTGGCCGCCGCGAGCGCCGCGTGTGCGGCGCTGCTCGTCCGGGTCGCACCCGTACTGCTCGGGCCGAGCCCCACCGACCGGCTCGCGGCGGCCGAGCGGCGGGCCGCCGACCTGGCCGCCCGCAACCGGCTCGCCAGGGAGCTGCACGACTCGGTGGGGCACGCGCTGAGCGCGGTGACGCTCCAGGCGGGTGCGGCGCGCAAGGTGCTGGACAGCGGGCGGCCCTCGGACGTGGAGTTCGTACGGGAGGCCCTGACCGCCATCGAGGAGACCACCCGGCGTACGGTCGGTGAACTCGACGCCGTACTGGGGGTGTTGCGCCGGGGCGAGGAGAATTCGGCGGACCTCGCGGGCCCGGCCCTCGACGCGCTGGACGACCTGGTGGCGCGCAGCGGTGTCGCGGTGGCGCGCACCGGGGACGGCGACCTCACCGAGGTGCCGGAGCCGGTGTCCCGGGAGGCGTACCGGATCGTCCAGGAGGGCCTGAGCAACGCGCTGCGGCACGGCGGCGGGGTACCCGTGTCGCTGCGTCTCGCCCTGGAGGACGGCACATCGGAGAAGGACGGGGAATCGAACGACGGGGAACCGAGGATCTTGAGCATCGTGATGGAGAACCCACTGGCCGCCCGCGCGCCCGTGGCGCGCCCGGGAGGCGGTCGCGGTCTGCGCGGCGCGGCGGAGCGGGCAATCCTGCTCGGCGGGCGCACCGAGGCCGGACCGCACGACGGGGTCTGGCGCCTCACGGCCCGGCTGCCGCTCGCGCCCCGCCCACGTACCGACAGCCATGACCGCACCGAAGGCGGCACCCGATGAACGAGCCCCGCACTCCCTCCGCCCCTCCCGTCCGCCTCGTCCTCGCCGACGACGAGCGCATGGTCCGCACCGCCCTGCGCGTCATCCTCGACGCGGAACCCGATCTGGAGGTCGTCGGTGAGGCGGCCACCGGTGCGGAGGCGGTCTCCGTGGTGCGTGCGCTGCGCCCGGACGTGGTCCTGATGGACGTACGGATGCCCCAGATCGACGGCATCCGCGCCACCGAGCAGATCCTCGCCACCCTCGACCCGCCGCCCCGGATCGTCGTCGTCACCACCTTCGAGAACGACGCTTATGTGTACGACGCGCTGCGCGCGGGCGCGGCCGGGTTCCTGCTGAAGCGGTCGGCCGCCGAGGACCTGGTGCAGGCGGTCCGGCTGGTCGCCCGCAGCGACAGCCTGCTCTTCCCGGCCGCGGTCCGGGCGCTGGCCGCCGAGTACGGCCGGCAGGCCGAGGCGGCGGCTCCGCCCTGGGTGCACCGGCTCACCGAGCGGGAGTCGGAGGTGCTGCGGCTGATGGCCAAGGGCCTGACGAACGCGGAGATCGCCGCCGCCGTGGGCTTCGGCGCCGCCACCGCGAAGACCCATGTGGCTGCGGTGCTGGCGAAGACCGGGGCCAGGGACCGCACCCAGGCGGTGATCCTGGCGTACGAAACCGGATTCATCCGCCCCGGCTGACCGCCCGCCGCGCCTCCGCCGTACCCCCGCCGCGCCTCCCCTGCCCCACTCCCCTCATGAGGAAACCATGAGAAGTGGGGCACAACGGGAACATCTGACCGGTCTTCGCTCGTCCTCCCCCACAGGATGAACAAGACGATCAGGCACGCCTCGGTCTTCTGTCTCCTGCTCGTCCTCGCCCTTCTGGTGCGGGTGACCTGGGTGCAGGCGTACGAAGGCAAGGCTCTCGCAGACCACAAGGACAACCGGCGGAACATCATCGCGCAGTACGCGAACCCGCTCGGGAACATCATCGTGGCCGGTTCCCCGGTCACCGGATCGAAGAAGACGGAGGGCAGCGACCTCGCCTACAAGCGCACCTACACCGACGGCGAGCTCTACTCGGCGGTGACCGGCTACAGCTCGCAGGTGTACGGCTCGACGCAGCTGGAGGGCGTCTACAGCCACATCCTGGACGGCACCGACGACCGGCTGAAGAACCCCTCCGACCTGCTGACCGGCAAGCACACCCGGCCCGGCAACGTCGTCACGACCATCGACCCGGCCGTCCAGAAGGCGGGCTACCGGGCGCTCGGCAACAAGAAGGGCGCCGCCGTCGCGATCGACCCGAAGACCGGCCGGATCCTCGGCATGGTCAGCACCCCGTCGTACGACCCCTCCAAGATCAGCGGGCAGAGCGACGGCGAGGAGTGGCGGCGGCTGACGTCCGGCGAGGACGAGGACAAGGCGATGACCAACCGGGCGATGCGCCAGCCGCTGCCGCCCGGCTCCACGTTCAAGCTGGTGGTGGCCTCGGCCGCGCTGGAGGAGGGGCTCTACGGCTCGGTGGACGTGCCCACCAGCAGCCCCGACCCGTACACCCTGCCCGGCACCCGGACCGTGCTGCACAACGAGAACCGGTCCGCGCCCTGCGAGAACGCGACGCTGCGCGCGGCGCTCAAGTACTCCTGCAACAACGTCTTCGCGAAGCTGGCCGTGGACCTGGGCCAGGACAAGGTGAAGGCGATGGCGGAGAAGTTCGGCTTCAACAACGCCAAGCTGGACGTGCCGGTACGGGCGTACGCGAGCGTCTACCCCAAGGGCATGGACAAGGCGCAGACCGCGCTGACCGGCATCGGCCAGTTCGACGTGACGGCGACGCCGCTGCAGATCGCGATGGTGTCGGCGGCGCTTGCCAACGGCGGTGAGATGCCCGCCCCGCACATGGTGTCCGAGGTGCTGGCCGCGGGCGGCGACGTCCTGGAGAAGTTCGAGGACGGGGACGGCGCCAAGCGCGTCGTCTCGGAGCAGACCGCCAAGCAGTTGCAGAGCGCGATGGTGACGGTCGTCGAGGAGGGCACCGGCACCAACGCCCGCATCCCGGGCGCGGAGGTCGGCGGCAAGACCGGCACCGCGCAGCACGGCGTGAAGAACAGCAAGACGCCGTACGCCTGGTTCACCTCGTACGCGAAGGACCCGTCGAGCGGCAAGGAGGTCGCCGTGGCGGTCATGATCGAGGACTCGGGCGCGGCCCGCTCCGAGGTCAGCGGAAACGGTCTGGCGGCCCCGGTGGCGCAGAAGATGATGAAGGCGGCGCTGGGGAAGTAGCGGCGGAGTTGACCGCCGTGGCACGCACGGCGGTCAACTCACCGGACGGGAGGGCTACTTGACGCCCGCCCACCGCTTGACGGTCGCCTCGGCCTCGGCCCGCTGTTCCGGCACCAGCTTGGAGATCAGGGCGCCGTGGTTGGTGTTCGGGGCCACGTACAGGTGCGAGTCCTTGCGCGAGGGGCGGTAGCGCTCCGCGCTCCACGGGTCATTCTGCCCGTAGACGAACATCATCCGCTGGCCGTGCTTGTTGACCCAGCGGTCGACGTCCTTGGCGTCCCAGCCGCTGTAGCGGGTGCGCATGTCGGCGGGGAGCAGGGAGTTGGGCTGGTAGATGTCCGGGTAGTTGCGGACGTCGCGCAGGTGCTTGAACTTGAGGTCGGCCCAGCCGAGCTGGGCGGCGGCCTGGCGGTAGTACGGGCCGGTGCCGGCGGGGCCCGCGTCGGCGTCCGAGTAGATGCTCAGACCGTGGCCGAGCGACCAGTCGTAGAGCTCTTTGTCGGTGGCCTTCTTGGCGTCGGGGACGCCGGGGCAGTTGGTGTAGGAGCCGGACTGCCAGAAGTTCCAGACCTGGTCCAGGACGGAGAACTCGTAGGCCCGGTCGGTGGTCCCGAGCTGCTTGAAGGTGAGGCCCTGCTCCTTGGAGGTGGCCTCGAAGAGCGGGAGGATCGCCTTGCGGCGGACCAGCATCTCGCGCTGCACGGCGTCCAGCGCGGTGCGGCACTCGGGGGTGCCCACGGTGGCGAAGAAGTCGTCGTAGACGCGGTCGTCGCGGTTGTTCGCGTCGTTGGGGGCGACATAGGCGACGACGGCGTCGAGGTCGTCCGGGTAGAAGCGCTCGTGGTAGACCTGCGTCATGCCGCCCTTGCTGGCGCCGGTGCCCAGCCACTTGGCCCGGTAGATCGTCTTGAGGGCCTGCACGATGTTGTGCTCGTCGGCGGCCTGCTGCTGGATGGTCAGCTTGCGCCAGTCGACCTTCCCGGCGGGCACGGACTTGTCGAAGAAGCGGTGCTCGACGCTGACCTGGTTGGCGCCCAGGAGCGTGGTGATCTCACGGGTGCCGGAGGACAGGGTGTAGCCGCCGGTGTAGTGGACCATCGGGGCGGTCTCGGCCTTGTGCCACAGCGTGAACCGCTGCTCGAAGGTGCCGCGTCGCGGGTTGTCGTGGTCGACGGGCTGTCTCAGGGTGAGCGTGAAGAAGGGGCGGCCCTCCTTCTGCGTCTCGGAGACGATGCGCAGTCCTTCGATGCGCTCCAGCTTCTCGCGAATGCTCGTGGCGTTCGCGTCCGCGGCGGCCTTCGCGGTGGACGCCGGGGTGGGCGCCGCGGTGGCGGCGCTGCCGGTGAGCACGCTGGTGGCGGCTATGACTCCGGCGCAGAACAGGCTGGGAAGTACCTTGGTACGCAAGCTGATTCCCCTCGGGCGGATGGTGACGCTGTGCCGGGGCACGCGTCGCGGCCACGCATGGTAGGCACGGCACTGAGCCCGTTGTCAGCCCCCCGAGGGATTCGGCCGGGCACTACACGGCCGGGGGCACCCACTTCGGGTCGCGCCCGCCGAGTCCCACCACCCGGTCCAGGAACGGCGATCCGTACGGTACGTCGACGACGGGGCCGAACATCGGGGCCCGCGCCGGGTTGTCCGCCTCGGGCGCCAGCAGCGCGTACACCACCTGGAGGCTGGAGCGGTCGCAGCGGTACGGCTGCCCGGTGGCGCGCGCCAGGTCCCAGCCGTGCAGCACCAGTTCGTCGAGGGCCACCTGTGCGGCGACCCCGGCGGGCAGGGTGATCCCGCCGGCCCGGGTGGTGCCCTGCCAGGCGTCCCGCCCGTGCCAGGCCTCGGCGAGCGCGAGCAGCCGGCGCGGCAGCCTGCGCCGCCAGTCGGCGGGCAGCCGCGCCCCGTCGGCCGGCTCCGCCCCCTCCGCCTCCTCCCCGGTCCGCTTGTCCGCCGCGTCGCGGAACGCCGTGGCCAGTCCCCACAGATGGGCCAGCAGGTCCCGTACGGTGAACCCCGCGCAGGGCGTCGGCGCGTCCAGGCGCCCGTCCGGGACGCCGTCGAGGAGCCGGACGACCTGCCGGGCCGCCGGTTCGAGGTCGAACACGACTGCGGTGGAAGCGGCGGTCGCGGTGGTCGTCATGACATCCCTCTCCTGAAGCCGGAAGGCCCCGCACGGAGCCGTACCAGG
The DNA here is from genome assembly GCF_055579625.1 of Streptomyces sp. NPDC032721. Lineage (NCBI taxonomy): Bacteria > Bacillati > Actinomycetota > Actinomycetes > Kitasatosporales > Streptomycetaceae > Streptomyces > Streptomyces sp. NPDC032721. Next base: position 88,507 of record NZ_JBVIMX010000014.1, read on the forward strand.
GAAGACCGGAGCCAGTGCCAAAACTCATCGCCGCACGCGGGAATTGCTCCGGATTCATGCGAACTCCCATGTCAGGATGGGGAGATGACGAGTGAGAACGGCCCGACAATCCGGCTGGACCTCGGCCACTTCATCCGCCCGGCGAGCGAGACCGGCACCGGGCACGCGCGCGTGGAGGCGGTCCTCGCCTATCTGGTGCGGCGCCCGGAGGGCCTGCTCCTCTTCGACACCGGCCTGGGCGCCGGGAGCGCGGAGACCGATGCCCACTACCGGCCCCGGCGGCAGGAGCTGACGGCCGCGCTGGCCGCCGTCGGGGTCACCCCCGGCGACCTCTCCGCCGTCGTCAACTGTCACCTCCACTTCGACCACATCGGCGGCAACCCGCTCCTCGCCGCCCACCGGCTCCCCGTCTTCGTACAGGCACGGGAACTGGCCCTCGCGCGCGCAGGCGGCCACACCATCGACGCGCTGGTGGACCCGCCGGGGCGGCCGGTGGCGTACGAGGTGCTGGACGGGGAGGCGGAGATCTGGCCGGGCGTGCGTGTCGTGCCGACGCCGGGGCACACGGCCGGGCACCAGTCGCTGGTGGTGGAGTCGGGCCGGGCCCGGGGCGGCACCGTCGTACTGGCCGGGCAGGCCTACGACTTCGCCTCCGACTACGGGCACGCCGAGCTGGCCGCCCGGACCGGTCACCCCGGCCCCGGGCACCGGCCGTGGCTGGAGCGGCTGGCCGAATTCGCCCCGGAGCGGGTGCTTTTCGCACACGACCGGGCGGTCTGGACCCCGTAACGACGCCACAGCAGGGTGAATCGCCCAGTTCTGCACCGTACTTGACGTGACGCCGCCCTGTCCCTACCGTCGCGACGGTCGTCGGCCCCACGACGGCACCCTGCCGAGGAGCCCTCTCCCATGTCCGACCCTTCCCGCACCCTTCTGCTCACCGGCGCGGCCGGTGGCATCGGCACGCTGATGCGGGGGCTGCTCCCGGCGTACGGGTACACGCTGCGGCTCTTCGACGCGACGCCCATCGAGGGCGAGCCGACGGCGGTGACGGCGGACCTCGGGGACAAGGAGGCGCTGCGCGAGGCGGTGGCGGGGGTCGACGCGGTGGTGCACCTGGCGGGAATCTCGCTGGAGGCGCCGTTCGAGAAGATCCTGCGGTCGAACATCGAGGGGACGTACAACCTCTACGAGGCGGCGCGGGAGGCGGGTGTGCGCAGGATCGTGGCGGCCTCCAGCAACCACGCGGTCGGCTTCACCCCGCTGTCCGGCGGGCCGCCGGTGCCCGTGGACACCCCGCACCGGCCGGACAGTTACTACGGTCTTTCCAAGGCGTTCGGCGAGGACCTGGCGCAGCTGTACTGGGACCGGGACGGGCTGGAGACGGTGTCGGTGCGGATCGGCGCGTGCTTCATGGAGCCCACTTCGGTGCGGATGCTGGGTCTGTGGCTGAGTCCGGGCGACGCGGCCCGGCTTTTCGTCGCCGCGCTGACCGCACCCGGGGTCGGGCACACCGTGGTCAACGGCTCCTCCGCCAACACCCGGCTGCCCTGGGACCTCTCGTCGGCGAAGGCGCTGGGCTACCTGCCGCAGGACGACTCCGAGCAGTACACCCAGAAGCTGCTGGCCGAGCACGGCGAGCTGCGGCCCGGGGACCCGGACCACGACCTGCTGGGCGGTGCGTTCTGCGTGGACCCGCCGCAGTGGCCGTACTGACACCCGCGGGGCGCGGAGAACGGCGGAAAAGGGTTCGCGGTACGGGGAGGTGCCGGGGAGGATTCGCCGTATGCCGAGACCTCAGGGATTCAGTTACGAACAGCGTGCCGACGGCACCGTCACCATCACCCACCGCTCGCGCGCGGCGACCACGCTGCGCGGCGGCCGGGCGGAGAAGTTCCTGGCCGAGGTGGGGTCGGGGGACGCGCAGCTGGTGATGGCGCGCTGGACGGGTGCGTACAAGTTCGGCAATGAGCGCACGGCCCGCAATCACCCGCGAAACCGCTGATCCCCGGCGCGCCGGGAGACGGATTCCCGGCGTTCGGGGAATTGGTCGCAAGGTAAGGGAACGGCAAAGCGTTCCCGGTCGTTACCCCGGCATGACCGCAATGACCCCTGGCTCGAACATTCCGCTTCCCACCGCCCGCGTGGCCGTGGACGTTGCCGCTCCGGTGCGGCTCGACGTGTCGGGCCTGCTGCTCACCGCCGACGGCAAGGTGCGCTCCGACGACGACTTCATCTTCTTCAACCAGCCGCAGGGCCCCGGTGTGACCTACCGCTCCGGCGGCGGCACCGCCCCGGACGCGATCGTGATCGACACCGGTGCGCTCCCGGCCGGCATCGAGCGGATCGTGGTCACCGCGAGCCCGGACGCCGCGGGCCAGTCCTTCCAGGGCATCGAGCCGACCGCCACCGTGCGCGGCGCCGACGACAACGGCGTGATCGCCACGTTCACGCCCCCGCAGCTGGGCACCGAGACGGCCCTGGTGGTCGTCGAGGTCTACCAGCGCAACGGCGCGTGGAAGGTCCGCGCGGTCGGCCAGGGGTACGCGAACGGGCTGGCGGGTATCGCCACCGACTTCGGCGTCAGCGTGGAGGAGCCCGCACCGGCCCCCGTGAGCGCCCCGGCGGCCCCGGCCGCGCCCGCAGGGCCCCCGTCGGCTCCCACGCCGTCCTACGACCCCCGGGTGGCCGCCCCGCAGGCGCCCTCGGCGCCGCCCGCCGCCGCCCCGGCCGCGCCCGCCCCGGGCAACGGCAAGATCAACCTGGACAAGGGCCGGGTCAGCCTCCAGAAGAACCAGACCGTCTCCCTGGTCAAGGGCGGCAAGCCGCTGCTCTCCCAGGTCAAGATGGGTCTGGGCTGGGAGCCGGCGTTCCGCGGCAAGGACATCGACCTGGACGCCTCGGTCATCGCCTACGACGGCAACCGGAAGATGATCGACAGCTGCTACTTCGGCAAGCTGACCATTCTGAACGGTGCGATCAAGCACTCCGGCGACAACCTCACGGGCGAGGGCGCGGGCGACGACGAGGTGATCGTGGTCGACCTGGGCCGGATCCCCCCGGAGGCCACCGGTCTGGTCTTCACCGTGAACTCCTTCACCGGCCAGAAGTTCACCGAGGTCGCCAAGGCCTACTGCCGCCTGCTGGACGGGGCGACGGGCGAGGAACTGGTCCGCTTCGACCTGACGGGCGCCGAGCCGCAGACGGGCGTCATGATGGCCAAGCTGATCAAGCAGTTCAGCGGCGAGTGGGAGATGACCGCGCTCGGCGAGTTCGTGAAGTCGCGCACGGTCCGGGGCATGGTCAAGCCGGCCGGCCAGGCGCTGTAGGCCACGGGCCCCGCCGTCCGCCCGGGCGGCGGGGCCGCACGTGACCGACACCACGCCCACATGGGGTTTGGCCGCCATCCCCCGCACGTAGCCTGAAGAGCATGTCCACCACTTCTCCGTCCGCCGCAGGGGAATCCCCCTCCGGAGCGGACCAGACGAATGCGGCGATACGCCGTCTCGTGGACGCGCAGACGACGAACGAGGCCTGGCCCTCGGAGGAGTACGAACTGCTCCTCGTCGAGTGGGCGGACGCGATGACCGAGACGACGGAGCCCGCCGCCTGACATCCGTAATGCCCGATCTTCACCCAGTACGTGAAACACCTCCGCCCCGTGCCCCAATCGTGATGATCGGGTACGGGGCGGAGGTGTTTTTTCCCGGAGCCGCGGGGGCTCAGAGCTTGGTCAACTTGGAGTAGGGGCTGAGGATCCGCCCCTGACGCCCGGAGAAGTCGATGAGGACGGCGAGGTCTCCCTCGACCCCCACGACTCTTCCGAGTCCGAATTGATCATGCGAAACCCGGTCTCCCACCTCGTAGTTCTCAATGGGCGGGGCGGCCGGGGCCGGGACGTTGAAGGGACTGGACGGCAGGTGTCGCCGGGCTCCGGCTGGCTTTGTCATTACCTTCAGTATGCGCCCACCGGACGGCAGATGCCATGCCCGTCTCCCTGCCGCCTCCCTGGTCCGGGCCGTCACACGCTTCCCGTCAGCCCCTCCAGGGCCAATCCGCCGACCGTCCGGCCTCCAGCAGCGGGACCATCCGGAAGGCCGCGTCCGTAAGCCCGCCGAAGGTGTGCCTGCCGGGCGTGCCGGACGGAGCATGACCGGCCTCGTAGCCCTCCAGGTTCCAGGTGTACGCGGGTACGTGCGCCGGGACCGCCGCGAGGACGTCGGTGTCGCCGCCGTACGCGGTCTGCTCGTCGGTGACGATCAGGACCCGGTCGTGGCCGTCGTAGTGGCGGCGGACGGCGTCGGCGGTGTGGGTGCCGCCCAGGTTGCCGAAGCGCTCCAGGATCTTCAGGACCGACTCACCCTTCGAGTAGGTGACCGCGTTGCTGTTCGAGCCGAATTCGACCAGGTCCGCGGAGTCCGCGCGCAGGGCGAGCGCCGTGCCGAAGATCGCCGCCGCGTCCGCCCGGTTGAGCTGCGACCGCTCGGAGAGCTGCGACCAGAACATGGAGCCGGACCGGTCGACGAGCACCAGCGTGCGGCCCGCCAGCTTCGGCACGTTGGCCAGCGAGTGGCCGAGCGCCTGCTCCAGCGGGTACGCCCAGCGCAGCGACGGTGCGTGCTGGTACGCGGCGAGGTAGCGGAAGGGGAACTGCCGCGACTTCGCGACGACTTCGGGGTCCGAGATCTTCGCGGCGACCTCGGCCGCGACCTTGTCGGACACTCCGGCCTCGTCGAAGTTGCGCAGGTTGCGCAGCAGCGCCATGGCGCCCATCGACGGGATCATCGCCTCCCACGCCTCGGCGTCCAACGGCCCCTGGAGCCAGCCCGCGAGGGACTCCCAGGTCATGCCCGCCTCGGCGAGCCGCTCGGCCGCGTCCGCCTTGCGCAGCACGGCGCGCCGCTTGGCCGGGCGCAGCCGCATCAGGTCGCGGTGCGCGGTCAGCGTCCGGATCGTCACCGGCTCGACCGCGTCCTCGGGGTGGTGCCTGCGGTCCAGCGCGTACTGGAACAGGTCGCCCTGCCACGGCTTCGCCGGATCCGGCGCGGCGTGCACCAGGTTGAGCACGTCGCCGAAGCGGAACCCCTTGGAGGCGGTGTCGTACTTCAGCAGCGACTTGCCGTGGTAGAGCCGCCGGACGGCGTCGGCGACCCCGCGCTTGACGGGCTTGGGGATGGTCCGGCCGTACACCGCGGTCCAGTAGGCGAGCAGCTCGCCGGGCTCGTCGGGGCGCTGGAGGACGGAGTCGATGACGGAGCGGTTCGTCGGGCCCTCGGTGACGCCCGCGTCTAGGCGCGCCTTGACGTACTCGGCGGCGCCGACGACCGAGGCCGTACGCATCCGGCCCTCGCCGCGCAGCCAGCCGAGCAGGCCTGCGGTCCACTCGGGGTCCTCGACGGCGAGCTGCCGCACGAGGGTGGCGAAGCGGCCGTCGCGGTGCTCACCGGTCTCGTAGAAGGTGTTCTGCGCGACGAAGTTGGCGACGGCCAGCAGGAAGAGCTCGGACTTCGCGTCCCGGAGGTGACCGATGCCGCCCTGGTGGTTGACGTCGATCGCGCCGGTCGTCGCGACGGGCGAGACGGTACGGGCCCGTGCCTTCGCGGCGGCCGAGACGGAAGCGGAGGCCGCGGCGGCCGAAGCGGCGGCGGGCTTACGCGCGTTGAAGCGTGCCATGGTGAGTGAATTCCCCCGAATTCGACAATTCGACAAGGGGGAGGCACAGCACGAAGAAGAAGGGGTGCCCGAGGTCGGGAGCGGCGACGGTACAAGCCTGATGCTCTACCCGATTGAGCTACCCCGGCCCAAGGCCGGGAACGGGATTCGAACCCGCAACCCTCAGATCCGATGAAGTAACCGTTGCCTGCGCACCGGGCACCCCTTCTTCTTCGCGCGGGGCCTCCCGAGATCAAGGTGGGCAGCGGCGGTTCGGTGAGAAGGAAGTAGCCGCGGCCCGCGCACCGGGAGGTGCGTGAAGTGAACTGACGTGCAGTCATGCAGTTTGAGCGTGCCCAGAGTTCAGACTCGGCGGAACCGACATAGGTGCTCTGGCCCCTGAGCTACACCGGCACGAGTACCGGCGACGGGATTCGAACCCGTGACCTCCCCGTTAGTAGCGGAAGTAGGTCCTGCCTGCGCACCTGGACACGTCCATGACTCTAGGAGTACGACCCCGGTGCACGCCATGGAATTAACGCAGGGCAGTGTTTCGGCGGGGGCGAAGCGGAGGGCGCTGGGGGGCGGTGCCGGCGTGGAGTGCGTCACCACGCGCGCGACACCGCAACCGCGAGCCCCTTCACTTGCGTCGCACAGAGCGTCCGGGTTCGGCCGGGCGAACGGGAGGGGATCACGGGCATGGCAGCCGCATCATCCGCAGCCGGGCCTTCGCAGTACCGCATCGTGGCGCCGCTGGGCGAGGGCGGCATGGGGCGGGTGCAGCTCGCCCGCAGTCCCGCAGGGCGGCTGGTCGCCCTGAAGACCGTGCATCCGCACCTGGCGGCCGACCCGCGCTTCCGGGAACGGTTCCGCCGGGAGGTCGCGGCGGCGCGGGCCGTCGACGACGTGTACACCGCCGCCGTCCTGGACGCCGGCACCGAGGCGGAGCTGCCCTGGCTGGTCAGCGAATTCTGTGCGGGCCCCTCCCTGGTGGACGCGATCAGCACGCTCGGCCCGCTGGACTCGGCGGCCCTGGGCACGCTCGGCGCCGCCCTGGCCGAGGCGCTCGCCGCGGTGCACGCCGCCGGGCTGGTGCACCGGGACCTCAAGCCCGCCAATGTGGTGATCACCCGGGACGGCCCCAAGATCCTCGACTTCGGCATCGCGAAGGGCGCGGCCGACGCCCACGGGGAGCCGCTGACCGGCACCGGCGAGCTCGTCGGCACGCTCGGCTTCATCGCCCCCGAACAGCTGACCCGTACCGCAGGGGGCGAGAGCGGGGCGGAGGCCGGTCCGGCCGCCGATGTGTTCGCGTTCGGGGCACTGCTCGCCCTGTCCAGCACCGGCCGCAATCCGTACGGCTCGGGCACCGCACCGCAGGTCCTGCACCGCACCCTCAACGAGCCGCCCGACCTGCTGGGCGTACCGGACGACGACTGGCTGGGCTTCCTGCGCCGGTGCCTCGCACTGGACCCTGCGGACCGGCCGTCCGTCGCGGCGGCGCTGGAGTGGTGCGCGGGGCGGGCGGGCCGGGTGCCGTGGTGGGAGGAGGAGCCGATCCTCGGTACGGTCCGCGAGCACGAGGAGGCGATGGCCGAACTGGTGGCCGCGGCGGCGGAGTTGGCGGACGCGGTACCGGAGGCGTTCCTGCCGCCCGCCCCTGTCACGGACGTACCGCCGCCCGCCCCTGTCACGGACGTACCGCCACCGGCCCCGGTCACCGGCGCACCGGCGCCGGAGCCCGGGCCCGCGCCCAAACGCCGCCGGTTTCTGGCCTGGACGGGGGCGGCGGTGACGGCCGCTGCGGGCTCGACGACGGCGGCCGTGCTGCTGCTCGACGACAGCCTGGGCCAGAAGGGCAAGGCGAGCGCCAACACACCCTCAGCGAAGCTGAGTTGGCGCTCCGGCAGTACCTTCTGGTCCCGTGACCTCGACGTGTCGCCGCACTACGGGGGCGAGCTGCTGCGGCACGGCGACGCCCTGTACGTCCGCACCAGCAAGGGCCTGACCTGCCTGGACGCGACGACGGGCGCGGTGCGGTGGACCTACGAGGAGGAGTCCGTCGCGGGCGTACGCGTCCAGGGCGACACGGTGTTCGTCCTGCGGCTGCCGCTGATGCCGGTCCTGGTGGCCCTCGACGCGGCGTCCGGGGCGCGCCGCTGGTCGATCGAACCGCTCGTCCGCAACCGCTTCCGCCCCTTCACCCCGAACCCCCCGGCCAGCGAACTAGAAGGCCAGTCCGCCCACTTCACCGTCTCACCGGCCACGGTCTGCCTGGTCACGTACGCCGCCGACAACACCGCCTGGCAGCGCCGCACCGAGAAGGGCCGGCGCTGGCGGGCGTACGGCTTCGCGGCCCGCGACGGCCGTCCGCTCTGGCACCGGGCGGGCACGGTGACCGGGGTCCCGGCCATCCATCAGTACGGCGGCCGGCTCGCGGTCGCGACCTCCGAGCGCCGGACCTCGCCGCGCGACCCGGCCGACGGCCCCCTCGTCGTCCTGCGGGACCGCGACGGCACGGTGGAACAGGAGGTCCCCGGCGGTTCGGCCCGCCCGGAGGCGCACCCCGGCTCGACCGGGATCGGCTACTTCGCGGGCAGGTCGGCGGTGTCGGCGGTGGACCTGGCCACCGGGACCCGGCGCTGGTCGCGCCCGGCGGGCGACGAGGCGACGGTCACCCCCACGGCCACGGGCGGCCTGGTCCACACCGGCACCAACGGCGACCTGCGCGCCCTGAACGCGGCCACCGGCGACCCGGTCTGGGCCCGTACGGACGTCTGCCGCATCGACGCCGACGGCCCGGCGCCCCCGCTGGTGTCGGACGGCCTGCTGTACGCCTCGGGCTCGGACCCCTCGGTGGCGGCCAACTCCGGTCAGCGGTCGGACGGTTGGGGACTGCACGCCCTGGACGCGGCGACCGGGAAGCTGGTGTGGGCGATGCCGGTGGACCGGATGAGCAAGGTACGGGCGGCGGCGGGCGGGGGGCTCGTCCACCTGTGCGTCGACCGGACCCTGCTGACGCTGCGCGGACCGGGGGCCTCGTGACGGCGACCGGACGGCGGAGCAGCGGCCTCGTGACGGGCGCCGCATGACCGGGCCGCTCCCGCCGGGTGACCCCCTCCTCCCCGGCGACCCCCGTCGCCTCGGCGGCATCCGCCTGCTCGCGCGCCTCGGTGCGGGCGGTATGGGGCTGGTGTACCTCGGGCGGACCGCCGGAGGCCGGCTCGTCGCGGTGAAGACGGTGCACGAGCACCTGGCCACCGACCCGCACTACCGCGAACGCTTCCGCCGCGAGGCCACCGCCGCCCGTGCGGTCACCGGGGCGTACACGGCGGCCGTCCTCGACGCGGACCCCGACGCGGCGGTGCCGTGGCTCGCGACGGCGTTCCTGCCCGGGGTGACGCTGCGGCGTGCCGTCGTCTCCTGCGGCCCGCTGTCCCCTGCCGCCGTACGGGCGCTGGGCGCGGCCCTCGCCGAGGCGCTCGCCGCCATCCACGCGGCGGGCATCGTGCACCGGGACCTCAAGCCGTCGAACGTCCTAGTCACGGCGGACGGCCCGCGCGTCATCGACTTCGGCATCGCCCGGCTGACCGGCGAGGCGCACTCCGCCCACGCCCCGCTCACGGCGGCCGACGACATCATCGGCACCCCCGGTTTCCTCGCCCCGGAGCAGATCCAGGAGTTGCGGGAGGGGGAGACGATCACGGCGGCCGTCGACGTCTTCGCGCTCGGCGCGGTGCTGGCGTTCGCCGCGACCGGCGAGAACCCGTTCGGCCGGGGGAACGCCGCGATCATGCTGTACCGGGCGGTGCACGACGAGCCGGATCTGAGCGAAGTGCCGTGGGATGTAAGGGAGTTGCTGGGGCTCTGCCTGGCGAAGAGACCGGCGGACCGGCCGACCGTACGCCAGGTGCTGGACGCACTGCGGGAGACAGGGGCGCCGCTGTGGTGGCGGGACGGACCCCTGGGCGAACTGATCCGGGGCGACGCGGACACCCCGGAACCGGCCGAAGCGCAGCCACCCCCGCCCCCTCCCCCGCCTCCCCTCGACGACTCACCCGAACCGACACGCGTCACCGACAGCCGAGGCGCCCGTCTCCGGACGTACGGGCGACGCGGCCTGCTGACCACGGCCGTCGGCGGACTGACCGGGCTGGTGATCTGGGCGGCCGGTCGACCGACGGACACCAAGGACAACGAACTTCCCAGCCTGGACTGGGAGTTGACCCCTGGCGCGAAAGGGCCTGGCGCTCTCCGCTGGTCGCGCACCACCAGGAGCGGCAGCGCGGTGAGCGGACTGCTGCTGGCCGCCGCACCCGGCGGGCGAAGTGTCCTGCTGGCCCACGGCACGGCCGACCACAGCACCACCAAGGGGACTCTTCAGGCCCTCAACACCACGGACGGCTCAGGAAGTTGGTCACTCAGGGCGGCAGCCGATGCACCCCGCACGTGGGGCCTCGCGGGCGGCACGCTGATCGCCCCCGACCTGGGCATCCCGGGCGCCTCGACGGCCGACGGCAAGGCGGCGGACGTCAAGGGACTCGGCTCCCTCACCCCTGCCTGGTACGTGGTCGTGGCGGCGGCCACCCGGGCGTCGGCCGCCCAGGTGGTGTCGTACACCGAGAGCGACGACAAGAAGCTGCGCGGCCCCACCTGGCAGCGCTCCGACCTCACTCCCCTCGCCCACCCGGTCCTCGCGGGCGGTGCGCTGCTGCTGGTGCCGCGCGATCCGGACACGTACCTCGTGAGCTGTGTGGGGGTGGCGGACAGCCGCCCCCGCTGGCGGTATCAGGGGCTCGAAGGACCGGTGGTGGCCGCGGGTTCGGACGGCCGCCGCTTCCATCTGCTCACCGCGTCCGGTGAGCTCCACGTCCTGGACGTGCGGGACGGCAAGCGGCTCGCGGTACCCCGGCTCGGGCTGAAGCCGGGGGCCGGGGCGACCGCCCTGTCGTACGCCTCGGGCACCGGGCTCGCCCACGCCGGGGGGAAGCTGACCGGCTTCGACCCGGTGAGCGGCAAGGTGCGCTGGCAGACCGGGACCGCGAGCCTGGAGGCGAGCTGGCGGCCCCTGCCGGGCGGCGCCGGGCACGCCCCGGCCGTCGCCGGGAACCTCGTCCTCCACTGGCTGGATCAGAGCACGCTCGGAGCCGTCGATCCGAGGACCGGCACCGAGAAGTGGCGGAGCCCGATCGGCAAAGGCGACGGCAACGGCACCAGCACCGGCCCCCGGCCGCCGGTCGTCACGGGCAGCACCGTGTACGCGGCGACGGGCAGCACCTGCGTGGCCCTCCACGTGAACAGCGGTCGCAAGCAAGGCAGTTGGACCACCACGGCGACCATCACCGATCTGGCCGCGGACGCGACGGGCTGGTACGCGCGGCTGGACAAGCGAACGGTGCAGGCGGTGAACCGGGCGGCCGGATGACCGCGCCCCGCCCCTCCCCCAACCCTCCCCACACCTCCCCGCCCCTCCCAGGCATGATCGTCGGAACGACCCGCCGCGCCAAGAGTCGGCACTGCTCCACCCCGAGAGGAACCCCGATGACCTCCCCCTCCGCGTCTCCCGCCACCTCCCCCGCCCCCTTCCCCTCCAGCGGTCGCCGGGTCCTCGTCAGCGGCGCCTCGCGCGGTCTTGGCCGTGCCCTCGCCCAGGCCTTCGCCGCCAACGGCGACCGGGTCGCGGTGCACTTCGGCTCGCGGCGCGAGGAGGCCGAGCAGACCTTCGCCTCCCTCGCCGGTACCGGGCACGTCCTGGCCGGTGGCGATCTGGCCACGCCGGACGGGGCGTCCGCCGTCGCGTCGGCGGCGGCCGAAGGGCTCGGCGGTCTCGACGTCCTCGTCAACAACGCGGCCGTGAACCTCCCGCACCCGCTCGCCACCACTCCGTACGAGGAGTGGGCCGCCCTCTGGCAGACCCACGTTTCCGTCAACCTCCTGGCCACGGCCAATCTCAGCCATCTCGCGGCCCGCCGGATGATCGCGCAGGGCGGCGGTGGCCGGATCGTCAACGTCGGTTCGCGCGGGGCGTTCCGCGGCGAGCCCGACCACCCGGCGTACGGCGCCACGAAGGCCGCCGTGCACGCGCTGGGCCAGTCCCTCGCCGTGCACCTGGCGCCGCACGGCATCGCGGTGGCCTCGGTCGCGCCCGGGTTCTTCGAGACGGAGCGCGTCGCGCACCGGCTGAGCGGGGCCGAGGGCGAGGCGATCCGCGCGCAGAGTCCGTTCGGGCGGGTGGCGTCGGCCGAGGAGATCGCGGAGGGCGTGCTGTGGCTCGCGTCGCCCGCCGCGCAGTGGGCGTCGGGCACGGTGCTGGACCTCAACGGGGCTTCATACCTGCGTACTTGAGAGTTTCCTGCCGACAGAAGGTCAAGTCGGGCAGATCGCCTGGATTCCCAAGATTTCATGTGCAATGCCTTGACCGTCGGTGGTGGCGGCAATAGACATTCACTTACGTAAGGCACAGCGATTACGTAAGGCACAGCGACGCGAGGGGGCGAGCCATGTGGATGCCAGGCAGGCTCGTGACCTCCATGAGAGCCGGCTGCTGCAGCTGGCCAATGTGACCGGGATCGGTACCGGCAAGGACGAGTACTCGGGCGAGGACGTGATCATCGTCTTCGTGACCCGGACCGTGCCGCGAGACCAGCTCCGGCCCGAAGACGTGGTGCCCAGGGAAGTCGAAGGCGTGCCGGTGCACGTGCTCGCGATCGGCGATGTCGACGCGCAGGACGGCAGCGGCAGCGACGGGCCCTGAGGAGACCGGCGTCCCCGTACGCCCGGAACATCCGGCCCACCCGTGACGTCCCTGACGTACCGCAGACCCCTGACGTCTCCCGACGCCTCAGGTGTCCCACCAGCCACTCCACGTACCCGCACACGCACTCCCATGCATCCCTTACTCACCGGGGAAGAGGTGGTCTGGCGTGAGCCAGCCCGAGATGATGCGAGGCCCCACCGGCGGGCAGGTCAGTGACAGCTCCCGCCAGCAGGCGATGTCCGACTTCCTGCGTCCGCAGTCACCCATGGCGAACGTCGTCGGCTTCGGCCACGGCGTGAAGTGGGTCAACGGAGAACCCACCGGCGAGCCGGCCCTGATCGTCCTGGTGAACCAGAAGGTTCCCGAGTCGATGCTGCCCGAGCGCGACGTCGTACCGCAGCGGATGGACGACGGCACGCCCACCGACGTGCTCGCGGTCGGCCATGTGTCGGCGCAACGGCAGATGTACGGGCCACGGCGCGGCGGCGCGGCCCACGAGGAGGACAAGTACGGTCCCGACGGCCGCCCCACGGACCAGTCGGCTCGCTACTCGCAGCCGATGCTCGAAGAGCTGAGCGGTCTCGGCGCGTTCGAGCCGCAGCTGCTCAAGCGGCGGCTGCGCCCCTGCCCGTCCGGCTTCTCGGTCGGCAACGTGGCGGTGACGGCCGGCACGCTCGGCAGCGTGGTGTACGACTTCCTGCCCGGCGCGACCGTCGACCCGCCGGTGGCGGGCCTCGGCACCCCGGCGAAGTTCTACATCCTCAGCAACAACCACGTGCTCGCGGACTCCAACCGGGCTCCGGCCGGCAGCGCGATCCTCCAGCCGGGCGCCTTCGACGGTGGCCAGAACCCGGCCGACAGGATCGCCACGCTCGACCGCTTCATCCCGATCCAGTTCGCCCCGCAGATCCCCCTGGAGCGGCACAACAACATCGTCGACGCGGCACTCGGTGCGGTCGACTTCCAGGACGCGACGCGCGAGCAGTACTTCAGCGGCGCCCCGCGCGCCTGGCGGCGCAAGATCAACGTCGGCGTCGGCAACCTGGTCAAGAAGACCGGCCGTACGACCAACATCAGCTTCGGCCGGATCATCGCGGTCGACGCGACGATCGACGTCAACTACGGCACGGCGGGCACCGCTCGCTTCAAGGACCAGATCCTCACCACGAACATCTCCGCGGGCGGCGACTCGGGCTCCCTGGTCACCTCGCCCGACAACGTGGCGCTCGGCCTGCTCTTCGCCGGTTCGCAGTCCGTCACCGTCGTCAACCACATCGAGAACGTACGCAGGCTGCTGCGCGTCGAGATCTCCGAGCAGCTGGCCTGACGGCCGCCGGACAGGGAAGGAGGGACCACCGATCATGACCACTCAGGCACGCAAGTCGTCCAAGGGCCAGTCAGGTCAGCAGGAACACCGCTTCGTGAACCCGATGGGCGCGGAGGTCAAGACCCGCGACGAGGCGTACGCGGCGGACCAGGCCACCCAGGAGGTCACGGCCGAAGCGCTCCAGACGGGCGCCAAGCTCCAACTCCACAACGGGGCCACGACGTTCGAGCTCGAAGTGCGCTACAACCCGAACACGTACCCCTTCGTGATCACCGGCGGCCGCATCGTCTCCGGCATCTGCGGGGCACCGTGGGAGATCACCGGCGGCTCGATGGGCCAGCAGCTCCGCCTCACCGCGAAGCGCACCTCGCAGACCCCGTGCGCGGCCACGATCACCATCCTCGGCGAGTACCAGAACCCGCCGTCCTACCGTGGCACGTACGGCTTCGACGGAGCGTCGACGACGTTCCGCCACACCACGCGCTACGAGGTCTGACCCGTACGGCCGGTGCACCACAGGGCGGGCCGGGGACCTGGGATCCCCGGCCCGCCCGTCTCCTTTGGACCTACCCCCTGGACCTGGCCTTGAAGGCGGCCTTACGGGCTTCCTTGGCGGCCTTCTTCTCCGGGTGCAGCCGCCCGACCGCCTCCAGCACCTCCGCCGTGGCGGGGTGGTCGACGCGCCACACCGCGTCGAAGAACCCCTCGTGGCGGCCGGTCAGTCCGGCGATCAGCTCCCGCAGCTCCGGCGACTCCTCCGCCACGTCCAGCTGCGCCGCGATCGTGTCGACGGCCAGCCAGAACACCATCTCCTCCGGCGGTACGGGGACCTCCGCCACGCCCTGCTCGGCGAGCCAGACCCGGGCGAGGCCGCCCAGTTCCGGATCGTCGAGGCGCTCCCGTACGGCTTCCTCCGCCACCGGGCCCGCCAGCGACAGCGCCTGCTGGCAGCGCAGCCTGCGCAGCGGCCCACCCTCGTCGGCACCGCGTGCCGCGTCCAGCAACTCCCGTGCGGCTGAGGGCACTTCACGCCGCGCGAGCCACTGCTCGATCTCGGCGCGCACCGCCACCTCGGGGAAGTGGCCGACCGCGTCCAGCAGGACGTCGGCGCCCTTGTCCGCGAGGTCGCCCACCGCCGGGGCGTCCACTCCGGCCTCCAGCATCCGGGCCCGTACGCCGTACAGACCCAGCGGGGTCAGCCGGACCATGCCGTACCGCGCCACGTCGTCCTCGTCCAGTTCGCCGTCCGCCGAGGGGACCGGCTCCTCTCCCTCCTCGGCCATCAGCGCCTCGTCGACGGGCGTGTACTCCACGAGCCCGACCGGCTCCAGCACCCGGAACTGGTCGTCGAGGCGCATCATCGCGTCCGACACCTGTTCCAGTACGTCGTCGGTGGGCTCGCCCATGTCGTCGGGGACGATCATCGAGGCGGCGAGCGCGGGCAGCGGGACCGGGCCCTCGCCCGTACCGCCGTCGGCGACGGTCAGCAGGTACAGGTTGCCCAGGACACCCTCCAGGAACTCCGCCTCCCGCTGCGGGTCCCAGTCCAGGGCGTCGAGGTCGAGCCCGCTGTCCTCGCCGAGCAGTGCGCCGAGGTCGTCGAGCACGGGGGCGGTGGCGTCCGCGAAGGCCGTCTCGAACGCCTCCAGCCACAACGCGAGGACGTCCTGCGGGCTGCCTCCGGCGAGCACGGCCAGCGCCTCACCGGGGGCGGCGGTGCCCTGCGCGTCCTCGGCCTCGGGGTCCTCGGGGTCGGTGATGTCGACAAGTCCGGTGTCGACGGCGGTCCGCCAGGCCTCGCTGGCGTACGCCGCCGCGTCCTCGGCGTCCTCCACCCCGTCCGCCGGGCCGAGGCCCAACTCGGCTGCCGCTGCGGGGAGTTGCTCCTCAACGAGTTCACCGCCGGCGCCGACCCTGGTGTCCGGCGAGGCCCAGCGGGCCAGCTTCACGGCCCGGGCGAACAGCGGCGCGGCCAGCGCGTCCCGCGCCAGCTCCGCGTCCGAGTGCAGCCGCACCGGCGGCAGGGTGGGGCGGTCTTCGGACATCTGGGGGTTCTCCTCGGGCGAAGCGTAGTGAGGTGCGGTCCGGCGCGATGACGCGGATCCGCGGAATGAGGGGGTTCGAGCGGCACCCAGCGTAGACGCATTTGCACCGGTCCCATGGGGTTCATGTACCCGTCAGGTTTCGTGCATCCGGGGATCACCGTCCGAACCTTGACAACACCCCTGCTCAGACAAGAGATTGACGCGCGTAGAAACGTCGTGCGAAACCCCGCTCAAAACGTTTGCCCGAAACCTTCGCCCGACGTCTTCGACCGACACCTTTCCTTCCACGCCTGCCCTCACCCTCGGAGTACCCGATGACGTCCCGCCGTTCCTTGCCGAGAACCACCGCGGTCGCCACTCTCCTCACCACCGCCCTCGCCGCCGGGCTGCTCACCGGCGCGACGAACGCCGCCGCGGGCGACACCGACACCTCGGCCGCGGCCCCGGTCCGCATCCACGACATCCAGGGCACCACCCGGATATCCCCGCTGGCCGGACAGCAGGTCACCGACGTCGAGGGCATCGTCACCGGCGTCCGCGCCTACGGCTCGAAGGGCTTCTGGTTCCAGGACCCCCGGGGCGACGGCAACGCGGCCACCAGCGAGGGCGTCTTCGTCTTCACCGGCTCGAACCCGACGGTGGCCGTCGGCGACGCGGTCAAGGTGTCCGGCACGGTCGGCGAGTACGTCCCCGGCGGCGCGGCATCCGGCAACCAGTCGCTCACCCAGATCGCCAAGCCGACGGTGACGGTCGTCTCGTCCGGCAACCCGGTCCCGGCCCCGGTGGCCGTCACCTCCCGTACGGTTCCCTCGCGTTACGCCCCGGCGGGCGACCCGGCGGCCGGCGGCAGCATCAACGCGCTGGCGCTCGCTCCGGCGCGCTACGCCCTCGACTACTACGAGTCCCTCGAAGGCACCAACATCCGCATCGGCACCTCCCGGGTGGTCGGCGCGACCGACGCGCACGCCGAGCTGTGGGTGACCGTCAAGCCGCACGAGAACGACAACCGGCGCGGCGGCACGGTCTACGGGAGCTACGACTCCCAGAACACCGGCCGCATCCAGATCCAGCAGCTCGCCCCGCTCGCCCAGCAGCCGTTCCCGAAGGCGAACGTCGGCGACGTGCTGACCGGCACCACCGAGGGCCCGCTCGACTTCAACCAGTACGGCGGCTACACCCTCACCGCCCGTACCCTCGGCAAGGTCGCGGACCGGGGCCTGAAGCGCGAGCAGACCCGCAAGCAGTCGCGCGGCGAGCTGGCCGTGGCCACGTACAACGTGGAGAACCTCGACTCGACCGACCCGCAGGAGAAGTTCGACGCCCTCGCCAAGGCGGTCGTCACGAACCTCGCCTCGCCCGACATCATCGCCCTGGAGGAGATCCAGGACGACAACGGCGCCAAGAACGACGGCACCGTGGGCAGCGCGGCGACGGTGAAGAAGTTCACGGACGCGATCGTCGCGGCGGGCGGCCCCGCGTACTCCTCGACATCGATCGACCCGGTGAACAACAAGGACGGCGGCGAGCCCGGCGGCAACATCCGCCAGGTCTTCCTCTACAACCCTGCCCGGGTCTCCTTCACCCACCGCGCGGGCGGCGACGCGACGAAGCCGACCGGTGTCGTACGGGAGAAGGGCCACGCGGCCCTGACCCTCTCCCCCGGCCGCATCGACCCGGCCAACACCGCCTGGGAGAACAGCCGCAAGCCGCTGGCCGCCGAGTTCTCCTTCCGGGGCGAGCCGGTCATTCTGATCGCCAACCACTTCGGCTCCAAGGGCGGCGACGAGGCCCTGACCTCGCACCACCAGCCGCCGGTCCGCTCCTCGGAGGTCCGCCGCCTGCAGCAGGCACAGACGGTGAACACCTTCGTCAAGGACGTCCTGAAGGCCGACCGCCGGGCGAACGTCCTGGTACTCGGCGACATCAACGACTTCGAGTTCTCCGCGACGACGAAGGCACTGACGGCGGACGGCGCCCTGAACGCCGCCGTCAGGTCGCTGCCCCGCCCGGAGCGCTACTCGTACGTCTTCCAGGGCAACAGCCAGGTGCTCGACCAGATCCTGACCAGCCCGTCGATCCGCGACTTCGCGTACGACAGCGTGCACATCAACGCGGAGTTCGCCGACCAGAACAGCGACCACGACCCGCAGGTGCTGCGCTTCCGGCCGTAGGGCTCCGTGTCACACGGTTACACGCCCGCGCTCAGGCTGAGCGCGGGCGTGTAACGCCGCACCCGGTGGGTGCCCTTCAGGCCGGGGAACTCGTGCACCCGCCGCCAGGCCTCGTCCGGTACCCCCTCCTCCTCGCCCGCTCCCGCCATCATGGCCAGGTGCGCGGCGGCATCCGTCCACTCGGCGAAGTTCAGGGCGCGGGTGCCGTCCACGCCCACGTGGAAGTGGGCGGACAGGGAACCCTCGTCCGGACCGGACTCGTCGCCCGACGCGAGGAACACGGCGTCCACCCATTCCCGCACCCGGCCCCGGTCCGGCCCGTCGAACTCCACCTCGACGGTCACCACGCAGCCGGGCACGCGGTCGTCGCCCTCGGTGATCCGGCTGCGGTACAGCTCGTAGGCGTGCAGCCCGAGCCGCTGGACGCCGGGCACGGCGGCGGTGATGTCGGCGTTCCGCTCGTCCCGCCCCCGGGCGAAGAAGGCCTGGTGAGCGGCCTCGTCGCGCCACTGGCTGTAGTGCAGCAGCGTCCGCCCGTCCTCACCCGCGTACACGTTGTACGAGAGCAGCCCCAGGTCCGGCCACGACCTCGACCGCCACGCCTTCCCGATGGCCGCGACGGCGTCGCGCTGCCCCTGCGGCGAACCGACGTCCCAGGTGCTCACCTTCACCACGCCCACTCCCGAACGGGTCAGGTCGGGGTGGCTGTCGACCACTGTGTCAGTCATACGGGACTCTCCTCGCTTCGCTCCGGCCGCGGGACCGGTCCCCGCACGCCGTGTCGACGATCATCCTCAAACGTCAACCGCACCTGAGGTCAACCCAATTGACCGGACGTCTGACGGCACCCGTCACCGGGGCAGGGTCACCGACCACGGAGTGACATCGAACGCGTCGACCATCTCCACGTCCTTCTCCAGCGGGAAGCTCCGCGCGGGATAGCCCGGCCCGGCCCCGATCTCCAGCGCCTCGGCCTTCTCCACCCCGTCGTACGGCCGCCATTCGATCCGCGAGTACGCGACCCCGCCGGGCGGCAGCATCACCACGGCGTCCGCCTTCTTCCCCTCCTCCTCGACGTTCACCTCGACGTCGAGGGCCGTGCCGTCGGCGGCGTACGCCTTGACGGAGGGCCGGCCGGTGAGCTTGTAGGGCTCCTTGCCGCAGTTGGTGAGGGTGAGGGTGGCCAGCCGGTGCATCAGGGCCGACTGGATCGGCCCCATGTCGACGCGTACGCCCGCGTAGCAGTCGTGCGCGACGGGGGGACTGTACGTGGCCCCGGAGGGCGGCACCGCGTCCGCCGCCGGGGGCTGACCGGCCGGACGGGAAGCACCGGGAGCGGGAGCGGTGGGCGTGGGCCTCGGCGCCGCACTGCTCTTCGCCGCCCTGGGCTCCCCCTCCCCCGCGGGCACCAGAAAACCGTCGCACCCGGCCAGCAGCACCGCCCCCACCAGCACGCCGCACAGGGCACCCGCCCCGCCCCTGACCCGTATCGCCACGTCGCTGCTCTCCCCGCCCCGGTAACTCTTCAGCTCGTCGCCCTTGCGGGGATCATGCCAGACCCCCATCGGGCCGAACCGCCAACCCCTCACCAACCCTTAACCTTCAACCGGAGCAGATCTAAGTAGACCTTCACGGTCCTCGCGCCGGACACTGCACCTATGACGCTCCCCGCCCTCGCGGCACCTTTCGGCCGCGCCCTGTGCGCGATGATCACGCCGTTCTCGCCGACCGGCGATCTGCTCGACCTCCCCGGCGCCCAGAAGCTGGCCACCGTCCTGACCGCGCCGGGCGGCTGCGACGGCCTGGTCCTGAACGGCACCACCGGGGAGTCCCCGACCACCTCCGACGCCGAGAAGTCGGCGCTCGTCCGGGCGGTCAGGGAGGCGGTGGGCCCCGACGTACCGCTCGTCACGGGCGTGGGCAGCGCGGACACCGCGCACACCGTCGAACTGGCCCGGCAGGCCGAACGGGCGGGCGCGGACGGCCTGTTGGTGATTCCGCCCTACTACAGCCGCCCGCCCCAGGCGGCGATCGAGGCCCACTTCCGCCGGGTCGCGGACGCGGTGGACCTCCCGGTCGTCCTGTACGACATCCCGGGGCGCACCGGAGTCCGCATCGAGGTCGAGACGATGCTGCGCCTGGCGGAGCACCCGCGCATCACGGCGGTCAAGGACTGTGCGTACGACCTCCTGGGCAGCTCCAAGGTGATCGCCCGCACGGGCCTCGCCTACTACTCGGGCTGCGAGGAACTCAACCTGCCGCTCCGCGCGGCGGGCGGCGTCGGCTTCATCAGTACGGTGGCGAACGTCGCGCCGCAGACGATGCGCGCGTCCCTGGACGCGTACGCGAACGGCGAGGTCGCCCCGGCCACGCGCCACCACCAGCGCGCACTCCCCCTGATCGACCTGATGATGGCCTCCGGCCTCCCGGGCACCGTCACCGCGAAGGCCCTCCTGTCCGCACTCGGCCTCCCCGCCGGCCCGGTCCGCGAACCACTGCAGCCCGCCGCCACGGAGGTGGTCGACGAGCTGCTGGCAGCCCACGAAGAACTCACCACACCTCAGGACTGACCAGCACCCCCCGGAACCTCGGGCGCATCCGGCGCCTCGGCCCCCTCCACGACATACGTCCGCCCGAGGATCGCCGCATGCTCCAGCACGTCTTCGAGGGGGTCGTCGATCTGCCCGGTGTCGATGAGGGTGACGCGGGGCGCGTTGTGCGAATTCTGATGGGTCTCATCGGCGTAGGCGGCCGGGGCGGCCGCGAGGAGGACGGCGCCGAGACCGAGGGCGCCGAGCAGACGGATCAGCTTGTGTGCTTCATTCATGATCCGCTTAACCACTCCCCCGGCCCAAAGGACACGGACCCCCGTGACCCCCCGGCCACCGTCGAATGCCCCTCCCCGCCCCTTCCCTAGACCGCTGGCCGCGGGGCCGGGGGTTCGTTACGCGCGGGCCGGTGGTGGGTTGCTCGCGCAGTTCCCCGCGCCCCCAAAAAACAACCACTCGTGTCCAGCGCCGCACAGTTCCTGGCGCCCGTCGGCGACGAGTACTTCAGGGGCGCGGGGAACTGCGCGATCAGCCACGCACACACCCGCACATGACCACCGGCCGTGGCCGGGCCCGCCACCTCTGCCCCACCCCGGGGGCCGGAAGCCCACCCACCCCCGCCCGGGCCGCACGGGCCGGGGCCTGGGGCAGCGCCCCAGTTTCGGGAAGGGGCGGGGAGGGGAAGAGCCCCGCGCAGCGGACCCCGCCCCCACCGCCCCGCCCCCCTCACTCAGTTGTGGCTGTGCAGCACCTCGTTCAACCCACCCCACACCGCATTGTTCGGCCGCGCCTCAACCGCCCCACTCACCGAGTTCCTCCGGAACAGAATGTTCGACGCCCCCGACAGCTCCCGCGCCTTCACGATCTGCCCGTCCGGCATCGTCACCCGCGTCCCCGCCGTGACATAAAGCCCCGCCTCGACGACACACTCGTCCCCGAGCGCAATCCCGACCCCGGCCTCGGCCCCCACCAGGCACCGCTCGCCGATGACGATCCGTACGTTGCCGCCGCCCGACAGCGTCCCCATCGTGGACGCCCCGCCGCCGATGTCCGAGCCGTCGCCGACCACGACACCGGCCGAGATGCGGCCCTCGACCATCGAGGTCCCCAGCGTGCCCGCGTTGAAGTTGACGAAGCCCTCGTGCATGACCGTGGTCCCGGCGGCCAGGTGCGCGCCGAGGCGCACCCGGTCGGCGTCGGCGATCCGGACACCCTTCGGCGCGACGTAATCCGTCATGCGCGGGAACTTGTCGACCGACGTCACCTGGAGATGCAGCCCCTCGGCACGCGCGTTGAGGCGCACCTCTTCGAGAGAGTCCACCGCGACCGGGCCGAGCGAGGTCCAGGCGACGTTCGCCAGGAGGCCGAAGAGGCCGTCGAGGTTCTGGCCGTGCGGCCGCACCAGGCGGTGCGAGAGGAGGTGCAGGCGCAGGTACGCGTCGTGCGCGTCCAGCGGCTTGTCGTCGAGCGAGGCGATGACCGTACGGACCGCGACGACCTCGACGCCGCGTCGGGCGTCGGGGCCGATGGCCTTGGGCGCGGAAGCACCCAGCAGTTCGGTGGCGCGCTCTGCGGTGAGCCGCTCGGTGCCGGCCGGGCCCGGCTCGGCGACCAGCTCGGGAGCGGGGAACCAGGTGTCGAGGACGGTGCCGTCGGCGGCGATCGTGGCGAGTCCGGCGGCGACGGCGCCGGTGGTGCGAGAAGCAGTCGTTTCGGTCATGACAGGAAACCTAACCGGCACCGCCCCGCCCGGGCGAACCGGTCTCGGCCTACGAACGCGCGCCACCCCCGACCAAGGCCACCTCACCGCCCTACGAGGACACGTCACCGCCCCGCGAGGCCACTTCACCACCCTGCGAAGACACGCCACCATCCCCCGAGGACACGTCACCACTCCTCAAAGGCACGCCACTACTCCGCGAGGACACCTCACCACCCCGCGAAGGCACCTCACCACCCCCCGAAAGCACATCACCTCGCACCTCCCCCCGCTCCCTCCCCCTCAGCCGCCCCGCCCCCATCACCGCAAGCCCCGCCGCCACCGCCACTCCCGTACACACCGGCCACAACAGCCCCGGCGCCGCCGCGTAAAGCGAGCCACCCAGCGGCGGCGCCAGCACCACCCCGCTCACCGACACACCCGCGTACAGGCTCTGGAACCGGCCCTGCGCGTGCTCCGGCGCCTGGTCCGCCACATAGGCGCTGGCCGGGGTCTTGTAGAGGATCTCCCCCGCCGTGACCAGCAGCATCATCGCCACCGCGAGCGCGATCCCCGCCCCGAGCATCAGCACCCCGTACCCGAGCCCCACGAGCACCAGCCCTGTCCCGACGATCACCAGCGGCGCGAACCTCCGCAGCACCGCGGCAGCGGGCAGTTCGAGCAGCAGGATCACGCCGCCGTTGATGGCGAACAGCCACCCGTACACCTGGCTGTCGAAGCCGTGGTCGCCGAGGAAGACCGGGAAGGTCGAGAAGAGCTGCCGGTACACGAGGTCGGCGAAGAAGCTCGCCACCAGCAGCAGCAGAACGGCCGGGCGGTCCCTCAACTCCCGCCAGATACCGCGCCGTTCACCCCCTCCACCCTCCCCGCCCGACTCCTTGACCCTGCCCCGCGCCGGCAGCACCCGCGCCGCGTACGCGGCGAAGAGCAGCGTCCCGACGCCGTCGGCGATGAAGATCGTGGCGTACGAGAACTGGGTGGCGATCAGCGCCCCGAGCGGTGCGCCCACGGTGAACCCGGCGTTGCCCGCCGCCCGCATGACCGCGAAGCCCTGGCGGCGCACGCCGTCCGGGACGGTCACCGCGACGAGGGTGGAGTTGCAGGCGCGGACGGCGCCCTGCGCGTAGTTGCAGACCGGCAGGACCGCGTACAGCGCACCGATCGGCACCAGGGGCAGCAGCATGAGCGCCGACCCGGCCAGCACGGCGGCGCACAGCAGCGCCCGCCGGTGTCCGAAGCGGTCGCCGAACCAGCCGCCGGTGAAGTTCCCCGCGATCAGCCCGACGCCGCCGATGCCGCTGATCAGGCCCGCCTGCGCGAGGGGCAGCCCGCGCTCCTCGGTCATGTAGAGGAAGAGATAGATGAACGTGAAGGCGACGGCGCTGTTGAAGAAAACCCCGAAGGCCAGCATCCAGACGACTCTCGGAATGTCCCGATAGGTCCCCAACTCCGCCACCCCGTTTCTCAGTTCCCATTCGGAACTGACTATGGCAGCATCATCACCGCAGGTCAACGACACGGGGAGCAGATCCAATGAGCACCACACCGGGCACCACACCGGGCATGACGACGGACATGGCGACGGACTCGACGGCGAGCCTCGCAGCGCCCCCGACAGCCGGATCAACGACCGGATCGACAGACGGATCGCCGGTCGGATCGCCGGTCGGATCGCCGGTCGGATCGACAGCCGGATCAGCGACCGGCCTGACCCGCCCCGAGCTCCACCGACTGCACTCCCTCCGCGGCACCCGCCTCCCCGACCTCCGCCTCCAGGACGACACCGACCGGCCGCGCGACCCGGTCGCCCCCGACACCCCGTACACCGTCCTGTACTTCTTCCCCGGCGCGTACGCCCGCCGCGACGCCTATCCGCCCGGCTGGGCCGGCATCCCCGGCGCCACCGGCTGTACGCGCCAGTCCTGCGCGTACCGCGACCAGCTCGCCGAGTTCCGGGCGGCGGGCGCGACCGTGCACGGTGTGTCGGCCCAGCCGCCGCACGAGCAGCGGGAGTTCTCCGCGAAGGAGGGGCTGCGCTTCCCGCTGCTCTCCGACGCGGACCTCGCCCTGGCCACCGCCCTCGGCCTGCCGGTCTTCGACGTCGCGGGGGTACGGCGGCTGCGGCGCCTGACGATGGTCGTCGACCGGGACCGTACGATCCGCGAGGTGATCCCGGCGGCCGGCGACGTGGCCGACAGCGTACGGACGGCCCTGGCCGTCGTCCTCAGTGCGCCCCGCCGAGATTGAGCAGGACCACTCCGCCGATGACGAGCCCGACGCCCGCAAGTTTGGCGGCGCTCGCCGACTCACCGAGGAAGACCATGCCGATACAGGCGACGGCGGCCGTGCCGACTCCCGCCCAGATCGCGTAGGCGGTGCCCACCGACATGGTCTTGAGGGTCTGCGCCAGCAGGCCGAAGGCCAGCAGATAGCCGACGGCAGTGATGAGGGAGGGCCAGAGACGGGTGAAACCGTCGCTGTACTTCATGGCGGTGGTACCCGCCACTTCCGCCGCGATGGCCGCGGCCAGCAGAACGTAGGGCATGCGCCCGAGAGTACGCATGCCCTGCACACCTATCCCCCGTTCTCCTCGCCGCGCACCACGCCGTACGTCCGCACGGAGCGCGCCCGCCCGGACGCGGTGGTCCGGTCACTCGCTGACGGTGAAGGTGACCGCCCGCGCCTTCTTCCACTCCGCCTGCTCCAGGTCCTTCGCCGCCACCCCGTCCCCGTACCAGTCCACCGCCCCGCAGTCCGCGACCAACTGCACGCGCGCGCCCGGCACTTCGAGGTCCGGCACCGCGACGACGCACTCCCAGCCACCCGGGTCGCCGCCCGGCAGGTCCATCAGCCGGGCCGCGCCGTGCCCCGGCTGCCCGTCCCACGCGTACAGGGCGTACGGCCCGCTGCCGCCGTCGTCGCCGTCGGCACCCCACGCGCCGGCCACGATCAGGTACTGGTCGGCGGAGTTGCGCCGCAGGTCACGGATGCCCAGCCCGTCCAGATCGAGCAGCACGGGCTCACCGAACCGCGCCCGCCCGCCGCAATCGGCCCACTCAGCCACCAACTCGTCCACGTTCATCACGGGCACGAGCAGCGCCTCACCGCCCGCCTTGGCGGGGACCAGCGGCGCCCGGAAGCCGACGTACGCGACACTCGTACTGCCGGGGGCGAATTCAAGGCCCTCCGCGTTGAACCCGTCGATCCGCCCCGGCACCCGCCCCCCGGCCGCCCCGGCCGCGAACCCCAGCTCGCCGCCGCGCCGTTCGTCCCAGGCGATCAGGTCGGCACGCAGATGCCGGTAGGCGCCCGCGTACTCCAGGACGGTGTCCCGGCCGGCGCCCCGTACGACCGTGGCGAACACGGTGGAGCGGTCCTCCTTCACCTTGCCGTCCTTGCCGTTGGACATCGACCCCAGCCAGTACGCGGTGTCCCCGGCGCGGGCCACGCCCTCGATGTCGATCTCCTTGCGGACGGCGAGCCGGTCGGCGAAGTCCCAGGTGCGCAGCGGGCCGCCGGAGGTTCCCCGGTCGTAGAGCCGCAGCAGGTTCGACTCGTCCTCGGCGAGTACGAGGTACCCGTCACCGGCGTCGAGGGCGGCGGACGCGTCGCTGAGCCCGGTGAAGTAGCGGGTGTCCCCGGCGCACCGGACGGCCCCGGACGCGGCGAAGTGCAGCACCGCGGAGGCCGTGGCGCCGCCGAGGCCGGTGGCCCGCAGCGTCAGGTCG
Source organism: Streptomyces sp. NPDC032721 (assembly GCF_055579625.1). Classification (NCBI taxonomy): domain Bacteria; kingdom Bacillati; phylum Actinomycetota; class Actinomycetes; order Kitasatosporales; family Streptomycetaceae; genus Streptomyces; species Streptomyces sp. NPDC032721. Next base: position 114,456 of record NZ_JBVIMX010000014.1, read on the forward strand.
CAGTGGCCGCGCGCCCGCGCCCGTACCGACACCTCACGCCGGTCGCCGCGACCGCGCACCGTGACGTCGCCCGCCCCCGCCACCCGCGAGTCGGTCGAGGCGACCGCCACCACGGACAGATCGGCGGCCCCGGCCCCGTCCTGTGTGACGGAAACCGGAACCGTCGGATCGGCGGTCGCGCCGACCGCACCGGAGAGATGGTCGAAGGACAGGGCGAGAACCGGGGCAGCGGACGACGAGCTCATGGCAACGCCCTTCTCCAGCACGGCTGTTGGGCGACAACCTAGGACGGACCGGCCTTGAGCAGAACACCCGGCGCCGCTCTTGCGACCGTCCCGTGCCGCGCCCTTGGTGTTCCTTTGGCATTCCCTTGGCATTCCGCGGTCCATCCGAACCCGGCTACGGTGGACCGCCGATCACGCGTACGGCCACCACGAACACAGCCCCACACCACACACACCACGGAGCACGCAGTGACCCACTTCTCGGGCGGTCCCTACGGAAGCCCCCCGCCCGGCCCGCCGGGCTCGCCGGGGCCCGGCTGGGGAGGCGGCTGGGCGCCGCCGCCACCGGAAGCACCGAAGCCCGGGGTGATCCCGCTGCGCCCGCTCACCGTCGGCGACATACTCAGCGGCACCTTCGCCGCCTTCGGCCGCCACTGGAAGCAGCTGATGGGCATCGCCGCGCTGGCGTACGGCCTGGCGCTCGCGGTCACCGGCGGGGCGGTGGCCCTCGCGATCGGCTCGCTCGGCGACGAGTTCGACGTGATCGAGCGGTCGATCCGCGCCAACGAGCACGACCCGCCCTGGGAGGCGTTCCGCACGATCGGCATCACCTTCGGCGTCGTCGCGCTCCTCGGCATGCTGTGCATGCTGCTCGCCACCGCGCTGACCCAGGCCGCCACCCCGGCAGCGCTCCAGGAAGCGGTGCTCGGCAACCGGACCACCTTCGGGACGGTCTGGAACCGCACCCTCCGCAGGTTTCCCTCGGTGCTCGGGGTGCTGATGGTGCCGTGGCTGATCATGTTCGTGGTGCTGGGGCTGCTGATGACCGGTTACGGGGCCCTGATGTACACCGTGCTCGACGAGGGCGGCACCGGCCTGTCCGCCACCCTGACCGGCGTCGGCCTGCTCGGCGGCCTGCTGCTCGGCCCGCTGGCGACCTGGCTCTGGGTGCTGTTCAGCCTGGCCCCGTCCGTCGCCGTCTTCGAGACCGCGGGCCCGGTACAGGCACTGCGCCGCTCGGCCCGGCTGGTCAAGGGCGCGTGGTGGCGGATCTTCGGGATCTCCGCGCTGGTCTGGATGATGGCGATGGTGGCGAGCTGGTTCATCCAGGTGCCGTTCGGGTTCCTGGGGATGTTCTCGATGATTCCCGGGATGACCGTCGACGGCACGAGCAGCCCCGAGACGGAGTTCTTCCAGGTCATGACCGCCCTGGGCGGCTACCTGCTGATCACCATGCTGGGCGGCTTCCTCAGCCAGATCCTGGTGACCTTCTTCCCCCAGCTCGCCACCGCCCTGCTCTACGTCGACCAGCGCATCCGCCGCGAGAACCTGGCCCCGGCGCTCGCCGAGGCGGCGCAGGTCCCGCCCGGGTACCCCCCGTACTAGACGGGGACAGCGGGGAAAACGGCTGTGCCCCCGGCGCTCGCAGGAGCTCCGGGGGCACAGCCACAGGTACGGCTCAGATACGGCTCAGACGTTGAAGCCGAGCGCGCGCAGCTGCTCGCGGCCGTCGTCCGTGATCTTGTCCGGGCCCCACGGCGGCATCCAGACCCAGTTGATCTTGAGTTCGTTGACGATGCCCTCGGTGGCGGACTTCGCCTGGTCCTCGATGACGTCGGTCAGCGGGCAGGCCGCGGACGTCAGCGTCATGTCGAGGGTGGCGATGTTGGCGTCGTCGACGTGGATGCCGTAGATGAGGCCGAGGTTGACGACGTCGATGCCCAGCTCGGGGTCGACCACGTCGTACAGGGCTTCGCGGACCTCTTCTTCGGAGGCCGGCTTGGTGGTCAGGGTCTCTTCGCTCATGCCGTCTCCTTCTTCGCGTCCGCGCCCAGGGCCTGGGCGGTCGCGTCCTTCCATGCCATCCAGCTCAGCAGCGCGCACTTCACCCGGGCCGGGAACTTCGACACTCCGGCGAACGCGACCGCGTCCTCCAGGATGTCCTCCATCGCGTCGTCCGGCTCGACGGAGCCCTTGGACTGCATCAGCTCCAGGAAGGTCTCCTGGATCTTCTGCGCCTCGGCGAGGTCCTTGCCGACGAGGAGGTCGTTCAGTACGGAGGCGCTTGCCTGGCTGATCGAGCAGCCCTGCCCCTCGTAGCTGACGTCCTCGATGCGCGCGCCGTCGTACTTGACCCGGAGCGTGATCTCGTCGCCGCAGGTCGGGTTGACGTGGTGCACCTCGGCGTCGCCGTCGCGCAGCCCCCGCCCGTGCGGGTGCTTGTAGTGGTCCAGGATGACTTCCTGGTACATCGAATCCAGCTTCACTTCGCTACCCGCCCCTACCCGAAGAAATTCCGTACGTGCTCCAGGCCGTCGACCAGGGCGTCGACCTCGGCCGGCGTGGAGTACAGATAGAAAGACGCTCGCGTGGTCGCGGGAATTCCGTACCGCAGGCAGACCGGACGTGCGCAGTGGTGTCCGACGCGGACCGCGATGCCCTCCTCGTCGAGGACCTGGCCCACGTCGTGCGGGTGGATGTCGCCGAGCGTGAAGGAGATCGCCGCACCCCGGTCCTCGGCCGTGGCCGGGCCGATGATCCGCAGGTCGGGGACTTCGAGCAGGCGCTTGACCGCGTACTCGGTGATCGCGTGCTCATGGCGCGCGATGTTCTCCATGCCGATCGCCGAGAGGTAGTCCACGGCCGCACCGAGGCCGACGGCCTGCGCGATCGGGGGCGTACCCGCCTCGAACTTGTGCGGCGCCGGGGCGTAGGTGGAGGAGTGCATCGAGACCGTCTCGATCATCTCGCCGCCGCCGAGGAACGGCGGCAGGTCCTCCAGGAGCTCCTGGCGTCCCCACAGCACACCGATGCCGGTCGGGCCGACCATCTTGTGGCCGGTGAAGGCCACGAAGTCGGCCTGCAGCGCCTGCACGTCCAGCACCATGTGCGGGGCGGCCTGCGAGGCGTCGATGCAGACCAGGGCGCCGACCTGCTGGGCGCGCCGGATGATCGTCTCGACCGGGTTGACGGTGCCCAGCAGGTTCGAGACCAGCGTGAAGGAGACGATCTTCGTCTTCTCGTTGATGATCTCGTCGATGTTGGACAGGTCGAGGCGGCCGTCGTCGGTGAGGCCGAACCACTTCAGCTTCGCGCCGGTGCGCTGCGAGAGCAGCTGCCACGGGACGATGTTGGAGTGGTGCTCCATCTCCGTGATGACGATCTCGGTGTCGCGGTCCACCCGGTAGGGCTCGTCCGCCCAGCCGAGCATGTTGGCCACGAGGTTGAGCGACTCCGAGGCGTTCTTGGTGAAGATCACCTCGTCGCGGCTCGGCGCGTTGATGAAGGCCGCGACCTTGTCGCGGGCGCCCTCGTACAGCGCCGTGGCCTCCTCGGCGACCGTGTACACACCGCGGTGCACATTGGCGTTGTGCCGCTCGTAGTACTCGTTCAGCGCGTCGAGCACCTGGCGCGGCTTCTGCGAGGTCGCGGCGGAGTCCAGGTAAACGATCTTCTTGTCCCCGTGGACGATGCGGTCCAGCAGGGGGAAGTCCTTGCGGATCGCGTCCGTGTCGAGGAGGCCCGGCAGGTTTGTCACGCGGCTGCGCCACCCTTCGTGTACTTCTCGTAGCCCTCGGCCTCAAGCTGGTCGGCGAGCTCGGGGCCACCGGACTCGACGATCTTGCCCGCCGAGAAGACGTGCACGAAGTCCGGCTTGATGTAGCGCAGGATGCGCGTGTAGTGCGTGATCAGCAGGGTGCCGACGTCACCGGTCTCGCGGACGCGGTTGACGCCGTCGGAGACCTGGCGGAGCGCGTCGACGTCGAGGCCGGAGTCGGTCTCGTCGAGGATGGCGATCTTCGGCTTCATGAGCTCCATCTGGAGGATCTCGTGACGCTTCTTCTCACCGCCGGAGAAGCCCTCGTTGACGTTGCGCTCGGCGAAGGACGGGTCCATCTGGAGCTGCTCCATCGCGGACTTGACCTCCTTCACCCAGGTGCGCAGCTTGGGGGCCTCGCCGCGCAGCGCGGTGGCCGACGTGCGCAGGAAGTTGGACACCGAGACGCCGGGGACCTCGACCGGGTACTGCATGGCCAGGAACATGCCGGCGCGGGCGCGCTCGTCGACGGACATCTCCAGGACGTCCTCGCCGTCGAGGGTGACGGTGCCGCTGGTGATCGTGTACTTGGGGTGACCCGCGATCGAGTACGCGAGGGTGGACTTGCCGGAGCCGTTGGGGCCCATGATGGCGTGGGTCTCGCCCTGCTTCACGGTCAGGTCGACGCCCTTGAGGATCTCCTTCGTACCGTTCTCGGTGTCGACGGAGACGTGCAGGTCGCGGATTTCAAGCGTTGCCATGGGGTACTCAGGACTCCTGGGTGACGGAGACGAGCACATCGTCCCCTTCGATCTTTACGGGGTAAACGGGGACGGGGCGCGTCGCGGGAAGGCCGGACGGCTTGCCGGTACGGAGGTCGAAGCTGGAGCCGTGCAGCCAGCATTCGATGGCGCAGTCCTCCACCTCGCCCTCGGACAGCGAGACGTTCGCGTGCGAGCAGATGTCGTTGATCGCGAAGACTTCGCCCTCGGTGTGGACGAGCGACACCGGCGTGCCGTCGACCTCGACCCGCTTGGGGGTGTCGGCCTGAAGCTCGCTCAGCGCGGCAACCTTCACGAACGCCATCAGACGGACGCCTCCAGCTCCGCATCGATCTTCGCGAGCAGTCGCTCCTCGACGTCGTCGAGGCCGATCTGCTGCACCAGCTCGGCGAAGAAGCCGCGGACGACCAGGCGGCGCGCCTCGTCCTCGCGGATGCCGCGCGACTGGAGGTAGAAGAGCTGCTCGTCGTCGAAGCGGCCGGTCGCCGAGGCGTGGCCCGCTCCGGCGATCTCGCCGGTCTCGATCTCCAGGTTGGGGACCGAGTCGACGCGCGCGCCGTCGGTCAGCACCAGGTTGCGGTTCATCTCGTACGAGTCGGTGCCCTCGGCGGCGGCCTGGATCAGGACGTCGCCGATCCACACGGCGTGCGCGTCCTGGCCCTGGAGGGCGCCCTTGTAGGCCACGTTCGACTTGCAGTGCGGGACGTTGTGGTCGACCAGGAGGCGGTGCTCCTGGTGCTGGCCCTGGTCCGTGAAGTACAGGCCGAACAGCTCGGCGGAGCCGCCGGTGCCGGCGTACGAGACACGGGGGTGCAGGCGGACCACGTCGCCGCCGAAGGTGACGACGACCGACTTGAAGGAGGCGTCGCGGCCGATCAGCGCGTTGTGCTGGGCGACGTGGACTGCCTTGTCGTCCCAGTCCTGCACCGAGACGACGGTCAGCTTGGCGCCGTCACCGAGGACGTAGTCCACGTTGGCGGCGAGCACGCCGTCACCGGTGTGGTCGATGACCACGACGGCCTCGGCGAACGCGCCGAGCTCGATCACCTGGTGCCCGTAGGCGGTGCCGCCCTCGCCGTGCACCGCGATGCGGATCGGCTCGGTGAGCACCGCTTCCTTGGGAACCGAGACGACCGAGGCCTTCTCGAAGGAGGAGTACGCCTGGGCGGCGACCCGGTCCACCGGCTTGCCGGCCCTGCCGAGACGCGCGTCCGTGCGGTCGACCGTCTCGACGGTGACGGCCTCGGGGGCCTCGACCCGGACGGTCAGCACGCCGCCCGCTTCGGCGGTGCCGTCGTGCAGCCCGCGCAGCCGGGAGAGCGGGGTGAAGCGCCACTCCTCCTCGCGGCCGTGCGGCACCGGGAAGTCCGCCACGTCGAAGGACGGCGGCGCACTCATGCGGGTGGCGGTGGTGGACTCCGCCGCTACCGCGAGGGAACCGGCGGTGGTGGAGCCCACCGGGATGTTCTGAGCCTCAGCCATGGCTGTCGTAGCGCTCTCTCTCTGGATCAAGAAGAAGTCGGTTGCTGCTAAAGGGAGTCCGGTCAGCCGACCGAGCCCTCCATCTGCAGCTCGATCAGCCGGTTGAGCTCCAGCGCGTACTCCATGGGGAGCTCCTTGGCGATCGGCTCGACGAAGCCGCGCACGATCATCGCCATCGCCTCGAACTCGGTCATGCCGCGGCTCATCAGGTAGAAGAGCTGGTCCTCGGAGACCTTGGAGACGGTCGCCTCGTGGCCCATCGACACGTCGTCCTCGCGGACGTCCACGTAGGGGTACGTGTCCGAGCGGGAGATGGTGTCGACCAGCAGCGCGTCGCAGAGCACGTTGGACTTGGAGCCCGGGGCGCCCTCGCCGATCTCGATCAGACCGCGGTACGACGTACGACCGCCGCCGCGCGCCACCGACTTCGAGACGATGTTGGACGAGGTGTTCGGCGCCATGTGCACCATCTTGGCGCCGGCGTCCTGGTGCTGGCCCTCGCCCGCGAAGGCGATGGACAGGGTCTCGCCCTTGGCGTGCTCGCCCATCAGGTAGACGGCCGGGTACTTCATCGTCACCTTGGAGCCGATGTTGCCGTCGACCCACTCCATGGTCGCGCCCTCGTACGCCACGGCGCGCTTGGTGACCAGGTTGTAGACGTTGTTGGACCAGTTCTGGATCGTCGTGTAGCGGCAGCGGCCGCCCTTCTTCACGATGATCTCGACGACCGCGGAGTGCAGCGAGTCCGAGGAGTAGATCGGGGCGGTGCAGCCCTCGACGTAGTGCACGTAGGCGTCTTCGTCGACGATGATCAGCGTCCGCTCGAACTGGCCCATGTTCTCCGTGTTGATACGGAAGTAGGCCTGGAGCGGGATCTCGACGTGCACGCCCTTCGGCACGTAGATGAACGAGCCGCCGGACCACACGGCCGAGTTCAGCGACGCGAACTTGTTGTCGCCGACCGGGATGACGCTGCCGAAGTACTCCTGGAAGAGCTCCGGGTGCTCCTTCAGCGCGGTGTCGGTGTCCATGAAGATGACACCCTGCGCCTCCAGCTCCTCGTTGATCTGGTGGTAGACGACCTCGGACTCGTACTGGGCCGCGACGCCCGCGACGAGGCGCTGCTTCTCCGCCTCCGGGATGCCGAGCTTGTCGTACGTGTTCTTGATGTCCTCGGGCAACTCCTCCCAGGAGGTCGCCGCCTTCTCGGTCGAACGCACGAAGTACTTGATGTTGTCGAAGTCGATCCCCGACAGGTCCGAGCCCCAGTTCGGCATGGGCTTCTTGCCGAACAGCTTCAGACCCTTGAGACGCAGCTTCAGCATCCACTCGGGCTCGTTCTTCTTCGCCGAGATGTCGCGGACGACAGCCTCGGACAGGCCTCGCTTGGCCGCGGCGCCTGCCGCGTCGGAGTCGGCCCAGCCGAACTCGTACGTACCCAGGCCCTCAAGTTCGGGGTGGGCAGTCTCCTCGATAGGGAGAGTCATGCGGGGTTCCTCCCGGCCGTGCTTGCTGATGCTGAATGACTGGTCTTGGGGATGTACGTCGTGCAGACCCCGTCGCCGTGGGCGATGGTGGCCAGTCGCTGGACGTGGGTCCCGAGCAGCGCGGAGAAGACCTCGGTCTCCGCCTCGCAGAGCTGCGGAAACTGTTCCGCGACGTGGGCGACAGGGCAGTGGTGCTGGCACAGCTGCTCTCCGACCGGTGCGCTACGCGCCGTAGCAGCGTACCCGTCGGCGCTCAGGGCCTTGGCAAGAGCCTCGGTGCGCTGTTCGGGGGGTGCGGCCTCGACGGCCTCGCGGTAGGCCTCGGCCTGTGCGGCGATCCGGGCGCGGGCGAACGCGGTGACGGCCGCCTCGCCCTGCTCGCCGCCGCCGGCCGCCCGGGAGATCCAGGTGAGGGCGTCCGCCGCGAGCTTGTCGTAGGACTGCTCGAAGGCGTCCCGGCCGCAGTCGGTGAGGGCGAAGACCTTGGCGGGCCTTCCTCTCGTACGAGCGCCGTAGACGCGCTGTTCCTTCGCCTCGACCACCTCGTCCCCGGCCAGGGCGTCGAGATGGCGGCGCACTGCGGCCTGGGTGAGGCCGAGGCGCTTCGCCAGGTCGGCGACGGTGGACGGGCCGTGGTCCAGGATGGAGCGCGCGACGCGGTTGCGGGTGGACCGCTCGCCGGTCGCGACATCCTCCTGCGGGACCTCGCCAACGTATTTCACAACGCCATTGTTGCGTAATTCCTCAGGGCCTGACAACCCGGGTCCGGGCCCCGGCCCGGTGCCCTGCGTCACTTAGGCAAACCTAAGCTGACCTGCGGAAATGATCATTTCGGCAGGTCAGCGCCATCGGCCGGGGAGGTACACGTCAGCCCTCCCGGCACACCCCGGAGGCGTAGAAATAAAGCCCGCCGAGCCTGCCCGGCGGTCTCCTCGACGTTCTCCGCGATGCTGATCACCCTTCGACGCCAGGACCGTCCCGCGTCCCCTCCTGTCCGAAAAAGTCACCTGTTGCGAGCCTTCCGGCCCCCGCGCCGCCGGGACCTACGGCTCCTGCCTAGACTTCCCCGCATGTCACATGAGCCCGTCGTCCAGGTCCAGGGCCTGGTCAAGCGGTACGGCACCAAGACCGCGGTCGACGGCCTCGATCTCACCGTCGCCGCAGGCACCGTCACCGCAGTACTCGGCCCCAACGGCGCCGGGAAGACCACCACCGTCGAGACCTGCGAGGGCTACCGGAAGCCGGACGCCGGTTCGGTACGGGTCCTCGGCCTCGACCCGGTCGCCGACGCCGCGAAACTGCGCCCGCGGATCGGGGTGATGCTCCAGTCCGGCGGCGTCTACTCCGGCGCCCGCGCCGACGAGATGCTGCGCCACATGGCCAAGCTGCACGCCCACCCGCTGGACGTGGACGCCCTCATCGACCGCCTCGGGCTGGCCAGCTGCGGCCGTACGACCTACCGGCGGCTGTCCGGCGGGCAGCAGCAGCGGCTCGCGCTGGCGATGGCCGTGGTCGGCCGCCCGGAGCTGGTCTTCCTCGACGAGCCGACCGCCGGGCTCGACCCGCACGCCCGCCGCTCCACCTGGGACCTGGTGCGCGAGCTGCGCACCTCGGGCGTGAGCGTCATCCTCACCACCCACTTCATGGACGAGGCCGAACAGCTCGCGGACGACGTGGTGATCGTCGACGCGGGCAGGGTCATCGCCCAGGGCGCCCCGGCCGACCTGTGCAAGGGCGGCGCCGAGAACACCCTGCGGTTCACCGGCCGTCCCGGCCTGGACCTCGCGTCCCTGCTCAAGGCCCTGCCGACCGACACCGTCGCCCAGGAGCTGATCCCCGGGACGTACCGCATCGGCGGCGAGATCGACCCACAGCTGCTGGCCACCGTCACCTCCTGGTGCGCCCAGCACGGCGTCATGCCGGACGGCATCTCGGTCGAACGCCGCACCCTCGAAGACGTCTTCCTTGAGTTGACCGGTAAGGACCTGCGTCCATGAGCACTGCCCCTTACACCCCCATGCCGGGAGCGGCCCCGCTCGGCCGGATGATCGGGGCGCAGACCGCGCTCGAAACGAAGATGCTGCTGCGCAACGGCGAGCAGCTGCTGCTCACCGTGATCATCCCGGCGCTGCTGCTGGTCCTCTTCTCGGCCGTCGACATCATCGACACCGGAAAGGGCAAGTCCGTCGACTTCCTCGCGCCCGGTGTCCTCGCCCTCGCCGTCATGTCCACCGCCTTCACCGGGCAGGCCATCGCCACCGGTTTCGAGCGGCGGTACGGAGTGCTCAAGCGGCTCGGCACCTCGCCGCTGCCGAGGTGGGCGCTGATGACCGCCAAGACGCTGTCGGTGCTGGTCACCGAGGTGCTCCAGGTGGTGCTGCTGACCGCCATCGCGTTCGGTCTCGGCTGGTCGCCGCAGGGCAGCCCGTTCTCGGTGCTCCTGCTGCTCGTCGTCGGTACGGCGGCCTTCTCCGGGCTCGGACTGCTGATGGCAGGCACGCTCAAGGCGGAGGCGACGCTGGCCGCCGCGAACCTGGTCTTCCTGCTGCTCCTGGTCGGCGGCGGCGTCATCGTGCCGCTGGACAAGTTCCCCGACGCGGTCCAGTCCGTGCTCGGGATGCTGCCCATCTCGGCGCTCTCCGACGGGCTGCGCGACGTCCTCCAGCACGGGGCCTCGATGCCGTGGGGCAACCTCGGGATCCTCGCGGTGTGGGCGGTGCTGGGGCTCGGCGCGGCGGCGAAGTTCTTCCGCTGGGAGTAGCCCGGCGAGGGGCCTGAGCGGGCGGCGGGGGCCGGTTGGGAGTGACGTCACAGGCCGCCACGGCCCCCCTCGTGAAATCCTGCACAAGCACCCGCCTACGATGGTTGCCGTGTTGAACCCCCTCGCTCTCATCGCCCAGCGGTGGACTCCGACCCCCCGCGCCCTGCGGCGCGCCGCACTCACAGCCGTGGTGATGAGCGTCTTCATCATCGTGACCGGCGGTGCGGTCCGTCTGACGGGTTCCGGCCTCGGCTGCGACACCTGGCCCAAGTGCACGGAAGACAGCCTGTTCGTGACGCCCGAACAGGGCTTCCACGGGTTCGTCGAGTTCGGCAACCGGATGCTCACGTACGTCCTGTGCGCCGCGGTCGGCCTGGCGATCATCGCCGTACGGTCGGTGAAGCCGCGCCGGCGCGGACTGACCCGTACCGCCTGGTCCATGTTCTGGCTGGTGATGTGCAACGCCGTCATCGGCGGCATCACCGTGTGGATGGGCCTCAACCCCTGGACGGTCGCCGGGCACTTCCTGCTCGCCAACGTCCTGCTGACCATCGCGACCGTCGTCTGGCACCGCACCGGCGAGGGCGACGGGGACCCCAGGCCGCGGGTGCCGCGCCCGGTCCGCAAGCTGTCGTGGGCGCTGGCCGCCGTCACCGTGGTCCTGATCGTCCTCGGTACGTCGGTGACCGGTTCGGGCAAGCACGCGGGCGACAAGAGCGAGGTGCCGCGCATGCCGTGGGACTGGACCGCCGCCGCCCATCTGCACGCCATCGCCGCCTGGGTGGTCTGTGCGCTGGCCATCGCGATGTGGCTGGTGCTGCGGATGGTCGACGCCCCCGCCGACACCCGGGCCCGCGCCCGTGACCTGCTGCTGGTGCTGCTCGCCCAGGGCGCCATCGGTTACGTCCAGTACTTCACCGGCGTACCGGAGATCCTGGTCGGCCTGCACATGCTGGGCTCGGCGCTGCTGTGGATCGCGGTGGTGCGCCTCATGCTGAGCCTGCGCGAGCGGACCGAGGAGAGCGCGGAGATCCCCGCGCAGCCGGCCGCCTCGCTCGGCGCGGGCGTCTGAGCCCCAGCGGTCCGAGCTCCGGCGGTCCGGGCTCCGGCGGGTCCGAGCCTCAGCTCTTCTGCCCGCCCCGCTCCGAAAGCCCGTAGACGCGGCGGGCATTGCCCGCCGCGATCAGCCCCGCCACCCGTTCCGCGTCCGCCCCGGACCACGCCCCGTCGGCCACCCAGCCGCCGAGCACCCGGCCCAGTGCGGCGCGGAACACCTGTGCGCCCACCACGTGCAGTTCGGGCAGCCCGCGCGCGCCGCTGGAGAACAGCAGCTTGCCGAAGGGCGCCAGTTCGAGCACTTCCGCCAGTACGTCGGGGGCCCGCGCCCCGGTGTGCGCCAGTACCGGCCCCAGATCCGCGTACACGTGCGGGAAGGCGCTCGCCAGCTGGGCCGCCTGCCGGTGGTACGGGTAGCAGTGCAGCAGCACCAGGTCCGTGCCGAGCCCGGCGCTCGCCGCCGCGAACTCCGTCAGCAGCTCCGGCTCCCCCGCCGTGTGCAGCTGGAGCGGCAGCCCCCGGCCGATCGCGTTCCACAGCAGGTGCCGCAGGAGTACGGGGTCGGCCAGCCGGCCCCCCACCCGGCGCCCGGCCAGCCACCGCGCCGCCGCCCCGCGCACCTCACCGGGCCCCGGCGGGTGCGGTGCGAGCGCGAGGCCGTGCCGTACTCCCGCCACCGAGGTGAAGGCCACCGCCGACGAGGTCGCGGCGTGCATCGCCTCGGCCAGATTGGCGAGAAACCCCTCGGCGGTCCCCGAGGTGTCGGCGATCTGCTCCGCCAGCGGTTCCAGACGTACGATCTCCCGCGCCTCGGCATCCCCCGCGGCCGCCAGTTCCGCGGGCCCCATCAGGTCCCCGCCCGGCCCGGTGTCCACCAGGTACGTGACGATGCCGGTGCCGCGCAGCAGCAGCCGTCCGGCCTCGGGGACGCCCAGCTCGCGGCGTCTGGCCAGGTAGTGGGCGGGCGGGCAGTGCGGCTCCAGGCCCAGCAGGGGCGGGCACCAGCGGCGTACCGCGAAGCCGGTCTGGGTGTCGAAGAAGGTGGTGCCCGGTGCGGGCGGCGCGGGGGTGCGGCCGAGGTGGGCCTCGAAGGTGCCGAGGCCCAGCTCGGTGCGGAGCACCCCGTGGCAGTACTGGTCCACCAGGGGCAACGGGGTGACGAACATCGGGGCTCCCGGTACGGATCCGTGCGGATGTGACTCCTGCACAGGGCCTAACGGGTGAGCCCCGCCCCGGGGTACTGCCGGGACTCGGGGGCTAAAACCTGGCGGCTAGGACTTGGCGGCGGGCGGGTTGGGCGTGCCGCCGATCTGGAGCCCGGCCATCCGCTTCCACTCGTAGGGGCCGGTCTCGACCTTGGCGGCGAACTCGCCGTCGAAGTCCTCGTGAACGGTGATGCCGGCCTTCTCGGTGGCCGCCTTCGCCACGTCGTACGTCGGGGCCACCAGGTCGCCCCAGGCGCCGTCCTCACCGACCAGGACGATGCGGGTGCCCCGCTGTCCGATGTACGCGAGCTGCCCCTCGGCACCGCCGTGCTGCCCGGCGAACGCACCGATCTGCTTGGCCAGCTTGGCGGTCCTGCGCTCGGCCGACTTCTCGGCCCGCTCTGCCTGCTTGGTGTCTGCCATGAGCAGGATGCTACCGACGAGTAGCCCCACGCGCGACGGGCGGGACACGTGGCCTTGACCACGTGTCCCGCCCGTCGGCGGCGGCGTACCGGCCAGGTACCCGCTAGAAGCGCAGGAAGGGGTCCACGGCGACCGCCACGAAGAGCAGCGAGACGTAGGTGATGGACCAGTGGAACAGCCGCATCTCCTTGAGCTTGGCGCCCGTCACCTCGGCCTTGGCGCGGTTCTGGAGGCCGTGCGCCTCCCAGAGCCACCAGCCGCCGGAGACGGCGGCGACCACGGTGTAGAACCAGCCCGTGTAGCCGAGCGGCTGGAGCAGCAGGGAGACGGCGACCATCACCCAGCTGTAGGCCACGATCTGCTTGGCGACGGCCTTGTTGCCCTTGATCACCGGCAGCATCGGCACGCCCGCGCGGGCGTAGTCGTCCTTGACCTTCATCGACAGCGGCCAGTAGTGCGGCGGCGTCCAGAAGAAGATGACCAGGAAGAGGATGACCGCGGCCCAGGACATCGAGTTGGTCACCGAGGACCATCCGATGAGCACCGGCAGACAGCCCGCGATGCCGCCCCAGACGATGTTCTGCGCGGTACGGCGCTTCAGGATCATCGTGTAGACGACGACGTAGAAGAGCAGCGCGCCCAACGACAGTGCGGCGGACAGCCAGTTGACCAGCAGACCGAACCAGAGCGTGGAGATCACCGCGAGCGAGATGCCGAAGACCATGCACTCGGCCGGGCTGACCATGCCGGTGACCAGCGGCCGCTGCGAGGTCCGGTCCATCACCGCGTCGATGTCGCGGTCGATGTACATGTTCAGCGCGTTCGCGCCGCCGGCGGAGAGATAGCCGCCGAAGCAGGTGGCCAGTACCAGCCACAGATCCGGGACACCCTGCTCCGCCAGGAACATCACCGGAACGGTGGTGATCAGCAGAAGCTCGATGATCCTCGGCTTGGTCAGTGCAACAAACGCCTTGACCCGCGCTCCGAACGGCCGATGGCCCCCCGGGATGGGAGTCGAAGCGACCCCTGCGGGTCGGGACTCGACGGCCGTCACGCACACCCCTGACAGAGAATTCCTGAAGCAAGCACCGGGCGTGAAGGCCCGGTAAAGACTTGCGCGTACCACGCCACTCTAGACGTTGCCCATACGTCGCCCTTCGTCGGGGTGCCCCGTGTTGGGCCGACCGTGAACGGGCCACGGAGCGGGCCGGGAGCCGTCGTACGTGAGGAGTACTGTCCGTATGTATACGCAAATGCACCCGCCGGGGGTCCGCCGGGAGGCGAACTCCATACCCCGCACGCACTCTGGATGTACGTGCCTTTTTCAAGTCGCGGGTGTCCACGAGGAGCCGAAATTTCGCACGTTCCTGCGGGGGTAGGCTCGACAGCGCCCCGGTGCGGCGAATAGTCACCGGGCCTTAAATCATTGTGGAGAGGAGCCCTGACCCAGGGTGAGCACCAAGCCGACCACCACAGACCTTGAGTGGACCGAATTGGACCAGCGGGCCGTAGACACCGCCCGCGTCCTGGCCGCGGACGCCGTACAGAAGGTCGGCAACGGCCATCCGGGTACGGCGATGAGCCTCGCGCCGGCCGCGTACACCCTCTTCCAGAAGGTGATGCGGCACGACCCGGCGGACGCCGAGTGGACGGGCCGCGACCGCTTCGTCCTTTCCGCGGGCCACTCGTCCCTCACGCTCTACATCCAGCTGTACCTGGCCGGATTCGGCCTGGAACTGGACGACCTGAAGGCGTTCCGTACCTGGGGTTCCAAGACGCCGGGACACCCGGAGTACGGCCACACGACCGGTGTCGAGACCACCACGGGCCCGCTCGGCCAGGGTGTCGCGAACGCGGTGGGCATGGCGATGGCCGCCCGCTACGAGCGCGGTCTCTTCGACCCCGAGGCGGCGCAGGGCGAGTCCCCGTTCGACCACTTCATCTACGCCATCGCCGGTGACGGCTGCCTCCAGGAGGGCATCTCCGCGGAGGCGTCCTCGATGGCCGGGCACCAGAAGCTCGGCAACCTGATCCTGCTGTGGGACGACAACCACATCTCGATCGAGGGCGACACGGAGACGGCGATCTCCGAGGACACGCTGAAGCGGTACGAGTCGTACGGCTGGCACGTCCAGCGGGTCGCGCCCAAGCCGGACGGCGACCTGGACCCGGAGGCGCTCTTCAACGCCATCCAGGCCGCGAAGGCCGTCACCGACAAGCCGTCGTTCATCGCGATGCGCTCGATCATCGCCTGGCCCGCGCCGAACGCGCAGAACACCGAGGCCGCGCACGGCTCGGCGCTCGGCGACGACGAGGTCGCGGCCACCAAGCGCGTGCTGGGCTTCGACCCGGAGCAGACCTTCGAGGTCACCGACGAGGTCATCGCCCACACCCGTGAGGCCCTCGACCGGGGCCGCGAGGCCAGGGCCGAGTGGGAGAAGGGCTTCGCCGCCTGGCGCACCGCGAACGCGGACCGCGCGGCCGAGTTCGACCGCATCTCCGCGGGCGAGCTGCCTGCCGGCTGGGAGGAGAAGCTCCCCGCCTTCGAGACCGGCAAGGGCGTGGCCACCCGTGCCGCCTCCGGCAAGGTCCTCCAGGCGCTCGGTGCGGTCATCCCCGAGCTGTGGGGCGGCTCCGCCGACCTCGCGGGCTCGAACAACACGACGATCGACAAGACCTCGTCGTTCCTGCCCGAGGGCAACCCGCTGCCGGAGGCCGACCCGTACGGCCGCACGATCCACTTCGGCATCCGCGAGCACTCGATGGCCGCCGAGATGAACGGCATCGCGCTGCACGGCAACACCCGCATCTACGGCGGCACCTTCCTGGTGTTCTCCGACTACATGCGCAACTCCGTGCGCCTGTCCGCGCTGATGCACCTGCCGGTGACGTACGTCTGGACGCACGACTCCGTCGGTCTCGGCGAGGACGGCCCGACCCACCAGCCGGTCGAGCACCTCGCCTCGCTGCGCGCCATCCCGGGCCTCAACGTGGTCCGCCCGGCGGACGCCAACGAGACGGCCATCGCCTGGCGCGAGATCCTCAAGCGCTACACGAAGGTCTTCGGCAAGGGCGCCCCGCACGGCCTGGTGCTGACCCGTCAGGGCGTACCGACGTACGACGCCAACGAGGACGCCGCGCGCGGCGGTTACGTGCTCTTCGAGGCCGAGGGCGGCGAGGCCCAGGTGGTCCTCATCGGCACCGGCTCCGAGGTCCAGCTCGCCGTCGAGGCGCGCGAGGCGCTCCAGGCCGAGGGCATCCCGACCCGTGTGGTCTCGATGCCGTCCGTCGAGTGGTTCGAGGAGCAGGACCAGGAGTACAAGGACTCGGTCCTGCCGCCGTCCGTCAGGGCGCGAGTGGCGGTCGAGGCCGGTATCGGTCTGACCTGGCACCGTTACGTCGGTGACGCGGGCCGGATCGTGTCGCTGGAGCACTTCGGTGCCTCGGCGGACGGCAAGGTTCTCTTCAAGGAGTTCGGTTTCATCGGCGAGGCAGTCGCTGCCGCCGCCCGGGAATCGATCTCCGCCGCCCAGCGCTGACGCCCGTACACACGACATAGGAGATGCAGAACTCATGACAGACGCACTCAAGCGCCTCTCCGACGAGGGCGTTGCGATCTGGCTCGACGACCTGTCGCGCAAGCGGATCACCTCCGGCAACCTCGCCGAGCTGATCGACCAGCAGCACGTCGTGGGCGTCACCACCAACCCCTCGATCTTCCAGAAGGCGATCTCGCAGGGCGACGGCTACGACGTCCAGCTGACCGACCTGGCGGCCCGCAAGGTCACCGTCGAGGAAGCCATTCGCATGATCACGACGGCGGACGTGAGGGACGCCGCCGACATCCTGCGTCCGGTCTTCGACGCGACGCAGGGCCAGGACGGCCGGGTCTCCATCGAGGTCGACCCGCGCCTGGCGCACAACACGCTGGCGACGGTCGCCGAGGCCAAGCAGCTCGCCTGGCTGGTGGACCGCCCCAACACGCTCATCAAGATCCCGGCGACGAAGGCCGGCCTGCCGGCCATCACCGAGGTCATCGGCAAGGGCATCAGCGTCAACGTCACGCTGATCTTCTCGCTGGAGCGCTACCGCGAGGTCATGGACGCCTACCTGGCGGGCCTGGAGAAGGCGAAGGCCGCGGGCCTGGACCTCGCCAAGATCCACTCGGTGGCCTCCTTCTTCGTGTCCCGCGTGGACACCGAGATCGACAAGCGCCTGGACGGCCTGGGCACGGACGAGGCCAAGGCCCTCAAGGGCAAGGCCGCGCTGGCCAACGCCCGGCTCGCCTACCAGGCGTACGAGGAGGTCTTCGCCTCCGAGCGCTGGGCGGCCCTGGACAAGGCGCAGGCCAACAAGCAGCGTCCGCTGTGGGCCTCGACCGGCGTCAAGGACCCGTCGTACAAGGACACGCTGTACGTCGACGACCTCGTCGCGCCGGGCACGGTGAACACCATGCCGGAGGCGACCCTGGAGGCCACCGCCGACCACGGTCAGATCACCGGCAACACCATCGCCGGGACGTACGAGCAGGCGCGCGCCGACCTCGACGCGGTCGAGAAGCTGGGCATCGCCTACGACGACGTCGTGGCGCTCCTGGAGACCGAGGGCGTCGACAAGTTCGAGGACGCCTGGAACGACCTGCTCAAGTCGACCGAGGCCGAGCTCAAGCGCCTCGCACCTTCGGAGGGCTGACCACTTTGTCCAGCAGCAATCCGCTGCGTGACGCACAGGATCGACGGCTCCCGCGTATCGCGGGGCCGTCGGGCCTGGTCATTTTCGGCGTCACGGGCGATTTGTCCCGTAAAAAGTTGATGCCTGCTGTGTACGACCTGGCCAATCGCGGCCTGCTGCCGCCGGGCTTCTCGCTCATCGGCTTCGCGCGCCGCGACTGGGAGAACGAGGACTTCGCCCAGGTCGTCCACGACGCCGTCAAGGAGCACGCGCGCACCGAGTTCCGCGAGGAGGTCTGGCAGCAGCTGATCCAGGGCATGCGCTTCGTCCAGGGCGACTTCGACGACGACAAGGCGTTCGAGACGCTGAAGTCGACGATCCAGGAGCTCGACGAGCAGCAGGGCACCGGCGGCAACTTCGCCTTCTACCTCTCGGTCCCGCCGAAGTTCTTCCCCAAGGTCGTCCAGCAGCTGAAGAAGCACGGGCTGGCGGACCAGAAGGAGAACTCCTGGCGGCGTGCCGTCATCGAGAAGCCCTTCGGGCACGACCTGGCCTCCGCGCAGGAGCTCAACCGGATCGTCCACGAGGTCTTCCCGCCGAACGAGGTCTTCCGTATCGACCACTACCTGGGGAAGGAGACGGTGCAGAACATCCTGGCGCTGCGTTTCGCCAACCAGATGTTCGAGCCGATCTGGAACCGGTCGTACGTCGACCACGTGCAGATCACCATGGCCGAGGACATCGGCATCGGCGGCCGGGCCGGCTACTACGACGGCATCGGCGCCGCCCGCGACGTCATCCAGAACCACCTCCTCCAGCTGCTGGCCCTGACCGCGATGGAGGAGCCCGCCTCCTTCGACGCGGACGCGCTGGTCGCGGAGAAGACCAAGGCACTGGGCGCGGTCAAGATCCCCAAGGATCTGGGCCGGGACACCGTGCGCGGGCAGTACGCGGCGGGCTGGCAGGGCGGTGCGAAGGCGGTCGGTTACCTCCAGGAGGAGGGCATCGACCCGCAGTCGAAGACCGACACCTACGCCGCCGTGAAGCTGGAGATCGACAACCGCCGCTGGGCGGGCGTCCCGTTCTACCTCCGTACCGGAAAGCGGCTCGGCCGCCGGGTCACGGAGATCGCGGTCGTCTTCCAGCGCGCCCCGCACTCCCCCTTCGACCACACCGCCACCGAGGAGCTCGGCCAGAACGCGATCGTCATCCGCGTCCAGCCGGACGAGGGCGTCACGGTGCGCTTCGGCTCCAAGGTCCCGGGCACCTCCATGGAGATCCGGGACGTCTCGATGGACTTCGCTTACGGCGAGTCCTTCACGGAGTCGAGCCCGGAGGCGTACGAACGCCTGATCCTGGACGTCCTCCTCGGCGACGCCAACCTGTTCCCGCGCCTCGAAGAGGTCGAACAGTCCTGGCGCATCCTCGACCCGATCGAGGAGTACTGGGACACGCACGGCAAGCCCGCGCAGTACCCCTCCGGTACCTGGGGCCCCGACGAGGCGAACGAAATGCTCGCACGAGACGGACGGAGCTGGCGCCGGCCATGAGGATCGACCTGACGGACACCACGTCCAGCAAGATCAACAAGGCACTCGTGCAGGGACGGCGGGCGATCGGAACCCCCGCCGTCGGCATGGTGCTGACCCTCGTCATCGTCACCGACGAGGAGAACGCGTACGACGCCCTGAAGGCGGCGAACGAGGCCTCGCGCGAGCACCCCTCGCGCAAGCTCATCGTCATCAAGCGGCCCTCGCGTTCCCCGCGCGACCGCGCCAAGGCGCGCCTGGACGCGGAGGTGCGGCTCGGCGCCGACGCGGGCAGCGGCGAAACGGTTGTCCTGCGGCTGTACGGCGAGGTCATCAACCACGCCCAGTCGGTCGTGCTCCCGCTCCTGCTGCCCGACGCCCCCACGGTCGTCTGGTGGCCGGTGAACGGCCCCGTGGACCCGGCCAAGGACCCGCTGGGTGCCCTCGGCCAGCGCCGCGTGACCGACACGTACGCCGCCGAGCAGCCGATCCACGAGCTGTCGGCACGCAGCGAGAACTACACCCCGGGCGACACGGACCTGTCCTGGGCCCGCATCACCCCGTGGCGCTCGATGCTGGCCGCCGCGCTCGACCAGCTCCCCACCCAGGTCTCCTCCGTCGAGGTGGAGGGCGAGGAGTTCAACCCGAGCTGCGAGCTGCTCGCCATGTGGCTGGCCGACCGCCTCGGCGTGCCGGTGAAGCGCACGCTCTCCGCCGGTCCCGGTCTGACGGCCGTACGGATGGAGACGGCCGACGGCCCGATCGTCCTGGACCGCGCGGACGGCTCGCTGGCCACGCTGTGCATGAACGGCCAGCCGGACCGTGCGGTGGCGCTCAAGCGCCGCGAGACGGCGGAGCTCCTCGCGGAGGAACTGCGCCGCCTCGACCCGGACGACACGTACGCGTCGGCGCTGAAGTTCGGCGTGGACCGGCTGGGGACGGTGGTCGAGACGGAGAAGGCGGACGAGAAGACGGAAGCGGAAGCCCCGGCCTCCGGCTCTGGCTCTGGCTCTGCCTCGGCCTCTGCCTCTGATCCGGCATCCACTCCTGCTCCGTCTCCGTCGGAGAAGAAGGCCGCTCCGGCGAAGAAGGCCGCCCCCGCCAAGAAGGCGGCCCCCAAGTGATGAGCAGCGCACCGCAGTTGGTGGTCCACCGGGACAAGGAGCTGATGGCGCAGGCCGCGGCGGCCCGGCTGATCACCAAGGTGGTCGACGCGCAGGCCGCTCGCGGCAGCGCGTCGATCGTCCTCACCGGTGGCCGCAACGGCAACGGCCTGCTGGCCGCGCTCGCCACCTCGCCGGCCCGGGACGCGATCGACTGGTCGCGCCTGGACCTGTGGTGGGGCGACGAGCGGTTCGTCCCGGCCGACGACCCGGAGCGCAACTACACCCAGGCCAGGGCTGCCCTGCTGGACTCGGTCCCGCTGGACCCGGCCAGGGTGCACGCGATGCCGGCGTCGGACGCGGGGTACGACGACGCGGACTCGGCAGCGGCGGCGTACGCGGCCGAACTGGCGGCGGCGTCCGGTCCCGAGGACCACGGCCCCGTCCCCACCTTCGACGTCCTGATGCTGGGCGTCGGCCCGGACACGCACGTCGCGTCGCTCTTCCCGGAGCACCCGGCGGTACGTGAGACGGAACGGACGGTGGTGGGCGTCCACGGCGCCCCCAAGCCCCCGCCCACCCGCATCTCCCTGACCCTCCCGGCGATCCGGGCGGCCCGTGAGGTGTGGCTGCTGGCGGCGGGCGAGGACAAGGCGAAGGCCGCGGCCATCGCGTTGTCGGGCCCCGGCGAGATCCAGGCCCCGGCGTCGGGCGCGTACGGCAGGGCACGCACGCTGTGGCTCCTGGACGCGGCAGCGGCCTCGGAACTCCCGCGCTCGCTGTACCCCCCGGCATCTGCCTGACACGGCTGTTGCCGGACGGCCCGGCCGCTCCCCCCTTCCGGGGAGCGCCCGGGCCGTCGTGCGCGGGTGGGGAAAAGTCAGTGCGTCCGCTCCAGGAACGGCCCCAGCAACCCCGGCACCGCTTCCTCCGCGAACACCAGCCCCTCGCTGTCCTCCGCGTCGTACGCCGAGTACGCCCCCGCTCCGGCGGCGGTCGTCGCCGTGACGGTGATCAGTCCCGCCCGGCGCTGGAACACCGACTGCTTCACGGTGAAGCCGATCACCCCGTCCCGCCGCAGCGCGACCGTGGCCCGGCGCACCGTCCCGGACCGGACCACCAGATAGTTCCCCGTCATCCCGTGCCCGAGCGCCCGGTACGCGTCCACCGCCAGCGCCACCGCCGCCGGCAGCAGCACCACCGCGAGCCCTCCGGCCACGTACAGCAGGACGTCCGTCAGCAGCAGGCCGAGCACCACCAGCACCACCAGGAACAGGATCGCCGCTCCCAGCGACCACCGCAGGCGTCGTCCGCGCGCCGCGACCGGATGCGGGCGGAGCCGGGCCGCGGCGGTCGGTGAGACCGGCTCGCGCAGCACCTTGGCCGCCACCTCGTCCGCCAGCGCCTTCGGTGCCGCCGGAACCAGCGTCTTGTGGTCGGTCTTGGTGTCGGCCTCACCCTCGGCGAGGCCCGTCGCCACCGCGTCGACGCGGGCCGCGCCGGCCAGTCGTACGCCCAGCGGTTCGACGACCTCCACGCCTCGCAGTCTGCGCTCCTCGATGGAGATCGACCTGGTGGTGAACAGTCCGCGCTGGACCCGCAGGGTGCCGCCGGGCTCGCGGTCCAGGCGGTAGTTCCACCACATTTCGACGAAGAGTCCCAGTGAGCCGATGAAGCCCGCGACCAGCAGCACCGCCGC
Organism: Streptomyces sp. NPDC032721; assembly: GCF_055579625.1. Lineage (NCBI taxonomy): Bacteria > Bacillati > Actinomycetota > Actinomycetes > Kitasatosporales > Streptomycetaceae > Streptomyces > Streptomyces sp. NPDC032721. Next base: position 136,416 of record NZ_JBVIMX010000014.1, read on the forward strand.
GATCACCAGGATCATCCAGACCACGGAGAACTCGCTGAACAGGTCACCGACCCACTGGATGACCCCCATCTGCATCCCGAACCACTCGCTGACCTGCATCACCGCGCCGCCCGCTGCGGCTCCCAGGAGAGGGGCGACGACGGACAGCGGGGCGTACCTGATCCAGCCCGGGTCGAGGGTGGCGAGCCGTCCGTCCGGGTGGTCTCCGTCGGTGGTGGCGGCGGCCCGGGTCAGCAGTTCGCGGCGCAGCCGGTCCGCCTCCAGGCGGGTCACCGGGTGGAGCACCAGGGTGGATTCGGCGGAGCCTCCGTGGTGCTCGCCGGTGCCGATGCGCACCTTGACCAGGCCGAAGACCCGCAGCAGGGGGTGGGCGGTGAGGTCGACGCTGCGGATCCGCTCACGGGCCAGCGAGCGCCGCTTCACCAGCAGCAGCCCGGTGTGCAGTTCCGCCCGCCGGTCACCGATCCGGTACCGGGTGTGCCGCCACCGTATGTACTCGGCGCCGGCGCTCGCCCCGATCAGCAGCACCGCTCCCAGCACCACCCAGCCGAGCGCCGCCAGGAAGCCGAAGGGGACCGTGAGTGCGATCAGGGCGGGCACGCCTCCGCTGACGACGATGCCGCCCATGAGCAGCGAGGCGACCAGGACCGTACGCCGGTCCAGCTGCCGCCACTCCCCCGCCGCACCCTCCCCGGCCGTGTCCTCTCCGGCCGTGTCCTCCCCCGAGGTGCCGTCCTCGCTCATGTCGCGTCCCCCGGGGTGATCCCGGTGATCCGCGTCAGCTGCTCGGCGAGCTCCGCCGCCACCTCGCGGTCCAGGCCCTCGATCTTCACCGCGCCCTTGGCGGACGCGGTGGTGACGACCACGGAGGAGAGCCCGAAGAGCTGCTGGAGCGGGCCGCGCACGGTGTCCACGGTCTGGATCCGGGACATCGGCGCGATCCGCCACTCCTGCCAGAAGAACCCGGTCCGTACGTAGACCGCGGTGTCCGTGACCTCCCAGCGGTGCACCCGGTACCACCACAGCGGCAGCAGGAAGGCGACCAGCAGCCCCGGTACCGCGATCACCACCGCGGGCAGCAGCAGCCAGAACCTGGCCGGAGTGATGAGGATGCCGAGGAGTACCAGGACGAGGACGGGCGGCAGGATCAGTGCCAGCCACTGCGACTGCCACCAGCGGACCGCCCGCGGGTCGAGCTCGTTGTTCGGCGGTCTGAGCCGCACACCCGACGTCCCCGTCACCTGATACCCCTCACCTGGTCAACGGCCTCAGCGACCGCGCAGCGAACGGTACTTGGCGACCAAGCCCGCGGTCGAACTGTCGAGCTGGTCACCACCCTCGCCCTTGGTGAGCACCGGCTCGATCTTCTTCGCCAGGACCTTGCCCAGCTCAACGCCCCACTGGTCGAAGGAGTCGATGTTCCAGATCGCACCCTGGACGAACACCTTGTGCTCGTACAGCGCGATCAACTGGCCCAGCACGGACGGGGTCAGCTCGTCGCTGAGGATCGTGGTGGTGGGGTGGTTGCCGCGGAAGGTCTTGTGCGGGACCAGTTCCTCGGCCACGCCCTCGGCCCGTACCTCGTCGGGCGTCTTGCCGAAGGCCAGCGCCTGCGTCTGGGCGAAGAAGTTCGCCATCAGCAGGTCGTGCTGGGCCTCCAGACCGGGCGTCAGGTCGGCGACCGGACGGGCGAAGCCGATGAAGTCGGCCGGGATGACCTTGGTGCCCTGGTGCAGCAACTGGTAGTACGCGTGCTGCCCGTTGGTGCCCGGGGTGCCCCAGACGACCGGTCCGGTCTGCCAGTCGACGGGGTTGCCCTCGCGGTCCACGGACTTGCCGTTGGACTCCATGTCGAGCTGCTGGAGGTAGGCGGTGAACTTCGACAGGTAGTGGCTGTACGGGAGGACCGCGTGGGCCTGCGCGTCGAAGAACGCCCCGTACCAGACGCCCAGGAGGCCGAGCAGCAGCGGAACGTTCTCCTCGGGCGGCGCGGTGCGGAAGTGCTCGTCGACCTGGTGGAAGCCGTCGAGCATCTCGCGGAAGCGGTCCGGGCCGATGGCGATCATCAGCGAGAGGCCGATCGCCGAGTCGTAGGAGTAGCGGCCGCCGACCCAGTCCCAGAACTCGAACATGTTGGCCGTGTCGATGCCGAAGTCGGCGACCTTCTCGGCGTTGGTGGACAGCGCCACGAAGTGCTTGGCGACGGCGGAATCGTCGGCACGCAGGTTCGTCAGCAGCCAGTTGCGGGCCGAGGTGGCGTTGGTGATGGTCTCGATCGTGGTGAAGGTCTTGGAGGCGACGATGAACAGGGTCTCCGCCGGGTCCAGGTCGCGCACCGCCTCGTGCAGGTCGGCGCCGTCCACGTTGGAGACGAAGCGGAAGTCCAGCTCGCGGTCGCTGAAGGAGCGCAGCACCTCGTAGGCCATGGCGGGGCCGAGGTCGGAGCCGCCGATGCCGATGTTGACGACCGTCCTGATCCGCTTGCCGGTGTGCCCGGTCCACTCGCCGGAGCGGACCTTGTCGGAGAAGGCGGCCATCTTGTCGAGTACGGCGTGCACGGCCGGGACGACGTTCTCGCCGTCGACCTCGATCACCGCACCGCGCGGGGCGCGCAGCGCGGTGTGCAGGACGGCGCGGTCCTCGGTGGTGTTGATCTTCTCGCCGCGGAACATGGCGTCGCGCAGCTCGGCGACCCCGGTCGCGGCGGCCAGTTCGCGGAGCAGGCCCAGCGTCTCGTCGTTGACCAGGTGCTTGGAGTAGTCGAGGTACAGGTCGCCGACCTGGAGGGTGTAGCCCGTGCCGCGTGCCGGGTCGGCGGCGAACATCTCGCGCAGGTGCGCCTCGCCCAGCTGCTCCCGGTGCTTGCCCAGCGCCGCCCACTCGGGAAGCTGGTTCAGCCTGGCCCGGCCGCTCTTCGAATCCATTGCGTTCATCTCGGACATCAGCCCACTTCTACTCGTATCCGCATGCATCCCCCGCTGCTTCCCCCAACTTAATTGATCAGGGGTACGAGTGCGGCAACGGACAAGGTGAACAGTCCGGCGGCCATCAGCATCGGCGTGTTCAGCCCCCAGGCCGATGCCACCAGCCCGCCGAGCAGGGCGCCCAGCGGGGCCCCCGCGACGGCCAGGGTGCGGAAGGCGGCGCTCATCCGGCCGAGCATCCGCGCCGGGGCGCGCTCCTGCATCAGCGTCACCTGGTTCGCGTTCCACACGGTGCCCATCAGGCCGAACACCGCCAGCGCCGCGACCGCCGCCCACAGCGCGTGCACCGTGCCCAGGACGACCAGGGCGCCGGTCTGGACGGCCCCGGCGAGAAAGACGCTCCGTATTCGGCCGATCCGCCCGGCCAGCCAGCCGGCCCCCAGCCCGCCGGCCACGGCGCCCGCCCCGTACGCCATGACCGCCACCGCGTAGCCGGACTGCCCGGCGTCCAGCCAACCAGTGACGTGCAGCACCAGGGTGGCGATCAGCGCGCCCACCCCGATGTTGCACAGGGTGGTGGCGACGCAGAGCCCCCGCAGCGACCGGTCCGCCCACAGGGCCCTGAGTCCGGCCGCGATGTCCCCGCGCAGGGTGGCGCCCGCCGGACGCGGCTCCCGCTCCGGGGCGGGCGTGCGCAGCGACGCGATGAGCACGGCCGCCAGTACGTAGCTGAGCGCGTCGGCCGCGTACGGCACGGAGGGGCCCCACATCAGCAGCACCGGCACCAGCGGCGCCGCCAGGAAGGTGCCCGCTATCTGCTGCCCGGTCATCAGCCGGGCGTTGGCGCTGCCCAGCGCGTCCGACGGCACCAGGGAGGGCAGCAGGGCGGTGGCCGCGTTGTCGAAGAGCGTCTGGAGGGTGGTGAGGACGAACGCCACCGCGATCAGCAGCGCGATCGAGGCGTGTCCCAGCGCGACCGCCACCGCGAACGCGGCCATCAGCAGTCCCCGTACGAGATCGACGGCCCACATCGCCCGCCGCTGGTCCACCCGGTCCGCGACCGCCCCGCCGACCAGGCCGAACAGCAGCCACGGCAGGAAGCCGCAGGCCGTCACCAGCGAGACCAGCACCGGGTCGGAGGTCAGCGAGGCCGCGAGCAGGGGCATGGCCGCCCCGCGCAGCGAGTCGCCGAACCGGGAGACGACGGCCGCGGAGAACAGCCGCCCGAAGCCCCCGCGCCAGGCGGGCGCGACCCCCCTCCCCGCCACCGCTCGCGCTCCCGCCACAACGACCCCCGCCCGTACGCCTGTTCCGATCTTGCGAGAACCCTAGACGGCACCACTGACAATCGCCCCGGCCTGCGCGAACGCCAGTGGCCCGGACACCTCGAAGGTGTCCGGGCCACTGGCGGAGCATATGCGCGTGCTTGCGTGCGTATCCGTATGCGTGTGCTTGCGTGCGTGTGCTTGATGCGTGCGGGTGCGCTTGCGCGTCCTGTGGTGCGGAGCTAGATCTCGCCGCGCAGTTTCGCCAGCGCCTCCGCGAGGATCGCCTCGCCGTCCGCGTCGCTGCGCCGTTCCCGTACGTACGCGAGATGCGTTTTGTACGGTTCGGTGCGGGGCGGGGCGGGCGGGTCGTCCCGGTCCTGTCCGGCCGGGAATCCGCAGCGGGGGCAGTCCCAGGTGTCCGGAACCTGCGCGTCGCTGGCGAAGCTCGGCTGTGTCTCGTGCCCGTTGGAGCACCAGAAGGAGATGCGCAGGCGGGGCGCGGACTCGCCGCGCTCTGCCTCGCCCATCGGGCCCGCTCCGACCCGGCTTCCCCGGATCGCGTTGCCACTTGCCACGGTCGTAACTCCCTGCGTGATGGTGCTGCGAGGCTCCGTCGAACTGCCTCGCGGCGGGCGCCCAGTCTCGTTAAGGCCCAACGCGCGTCCAGTGACGGGAGTTACACCCCGGCGGCGGGACGCTTGGCCCATGATAGGCCGCGCCCGCCCCGGTGCAGCCGGAGACGACCGGTCAGCCGTTGAGCTTCATCAGCAGCGCGAGCACCACGATGATCGCGAACCAGATCACGGCGACGACGATGGTGATCCGGTCGAGGTTGCGCTCGGCGACCGAGGACCCTCCGACGGAGGACTGCATGCCGCCGCCGAACATGTCGGAGAGGCCGCCGCCCTTTCCCTTGTGCATCAGAACCAGCAGCATCAGCAGCAGGCTGAATACGATCAGGGCGATCGAGAACCCCATAACCACGGCTGGACCAACTTCCTCGGATCTAGAAAAACCAACGGGGCCGGTGGCTGGCCACCGGCCCCGTCAGAGTACGACGGATCGGCCCGAGGGCCTACTCAATGCCTGGTACTACTGGTCGCGGAAACGCACGATCTTGACGAACTCGTCCACGTCCAGCGCCGCGCCGCCGATCAGGGCGCCGTCGACGTCCGGCTTCGCCATGATCGCGGCGACGTTGCCCGACTTGACCGAACCGCCGTACTGGATGCGGACCTTGTCGGCCAGCTCCTGCGAGTACAGCTCGGCGAGACGGCCGCGGATCGCCCCGCAGACCTCCTGCGCGTCCTCGGGGGTGGCGACCTCGCCGGTGCCGATGGCCCACACCGGCTCGTACGCGATGACGATGGACTCGGCCTGCTCGGCCGGGATGTCCTTCAGTCCGCCGTCGACCTGGGCGAGCGTGTACTCGACCTGCTGGCCGGCCTTGCGGACGTCCAGGCCCTCGCCGACGCACATGATCGGGGTCAGGCCGTGCTTGTACGCGGCCTTCACCTTGGCGTTGACGACCTCGTCGCTCTCGTGGTGGTACTGACGGCGCTCGGAGTGCCCGATCGCGACGTACGCGCACTTGAACTTGGCGAGCATGGCGCCGGAGATCTCACCGGTGTACGCGCCGGAGTCGTGCGCCGACAGGTCCTGGGCGCCGTACTTGATCTTCAGCTTGTCGCCGTCGACCAGGGTCTGTACGGACCGCAGGTCGGTGAAGGGCGGCAGGACCGCGACCTCGACCGCGTCGAAGTCCTTGTCGGCCAGCGCGAAGGCGAGCTTCTGGACGTGGGCGATGGCCTCAAGGTGGTTGAGGTTCATCTTCCAGTTGCCCGCCATCAGCGGGGTACGGGTGGTGCTCATGTAAGGATCAGTCCTCCAGTGCGGCAAGGCCGGGAAGGGTCTTGCCTTCCAGGTATTCGAGGCTTGCGCCGCCGCCGGTCGAGATGTGGCCGAAGGCGTTCTCGTCGAAGCCGAGGATGCGGACCGAGGCGGCGGAGTCGCCACCGCCGACGACCGTGAAGGCGTCGGAGTCCAGCAGCCCCTGGGCCACGGCAGCGGTGCCGCCCGCGTAGTCGGGGTGTTCGAAGACGCCCATCGGACCGTTCCAGAAAACGGTGGCCGCGTCGGCGAGCTTCGATGCGTACAGCTTGCGGGTCTCGGGGCCGATGTCCAGCCCCTCCTGGTCGGCGGGGATGGCGTCCGCGGCGACCGTGGTGGGGTGGGCCGGGGCCTTGGTCTTCAGGTCGGGGAACTCCGCCGAGACCAGGACGTCGACCGGAAGGACGAACTCGACGCCCTTCTTCTTGGCCCTCTCCAGGTACTCCAGGACCGTCGGGATCTGGTCCTCCTGCAGCAGCGAGATGCCGACCTCGTGGCCCTGGGCCTTGAGGAAGGTGTACGCCATGCCGCCGCCGACCAGGATGCGGTCGGCCTTGTCCAGGAGGTGGTCGATCACGCCGAGCTTGTCGGAGACCTTGGCGCCGCCGAGGACGACCACGTACGGCCGCTCGACGTCGTCGGTGAGCTTCTTCAGTACGCCGACCTCGGTGGCGATGAGGTCGCCGGCCGCGTGCGGCAGGCGGGCCGGGAGGTCGAAGACCGAGGCGTGCTTGCGGTGCACGGCCCCGAAGCCGTCGCCGACGTAGAGGTCGGCGAGCTCGGCGAGCCGGTCGGCGAAGGCGCCGCGCTCGGCGTCGTCCTTGGCGGTCTCACCGGCGTTGAAGCGCAGGTTCTCCAGGACGGCGACCTGACCGTCGGCAAGGCCCTCGACCGTGGCGCGGGCGGAGTCGCCGACCGTGTCGGTGGCGAACGCCACGTCCGCACCGAGGAGCTCACCGAGCCGGGCCGCGGCCGGGGCCAGCGAGAAGGCCGGGTCCGGGGCGCCCTTGGGGCGGCCCAGGTGGGAGGCGACGATCACTCGGGCGCCCGCGGCGGCCAGCTTGCTGATCGTCGGGGCGACGGCGCGGATGCGGCCGTCGTCGGTGATCGTGGTGCCGTCGAGCGGCACGTTGAGGTCGGCGCGGACGAAGACCCGCTTGCCCGCGACCCCGTCGGCGATGAGTTCGTCGATCGTCTTCATGAAGTACGGCTCCTCAGAAGGGCTGGACAGACGGCAGGGCCCGCACAGCGCTCCTTCGCGCTGCCCGAGCCCTGCCGCTCACATCGTGATGATCTCAGTACTGCGTGATCAGAGCTGACCGCCGACGAAGACGGTCAGGTCGACCAGGCGGTTCGAGTAGCCCCACTCGTTGTCGTACCAGCCGAGGACCTTCACCGTGCTGCCGCCCTGGACCATGGTCAGGGAGGAGTCGAAGGTGCAGGACGCCGGGTCGCTGACGATGTCCGAGGAGACGATCGGGTCCTCGGTGTAGTACAGGATGCCCTTGAGGTCGCCGTCGTCGGCGGCCTTCTTGAACGCGGCGTTGACCTCGTCCTTGGTGACCTCGCGGCCGAGGTCGACGACCAGGTCGGTGGCCGAGCCGGTCGGGACCGGCACGCGCATGGCGATGCCGTCCAGCTTGCCCTTGAGCTGCGGGAGGACCAGGGCGGTGGCCTTGGCGGCACCGGTCGTGGTCGGGATGATGTTCTCCGCGGCGGCACGGGCGCGGCGCAGGTCCTTGTGCGGGAAGTCCAGGATGCGCTGGTCGTTGGTGTACGCGTGGACCGTGGTCATCAGGCCCTTGACGATGCCGAAGTTCTCGTCGAGAACCTTGGCCATCGGCGCCACACAGTTGGTGGTGCAGGAGGCGTTGGAGATGACGTGGTGGTTGGCCGCGTCGTACTTGTCCTGGTTGACGCCCATCACGATGGTGATGTCCTCGTCGGAGGCCGGAGCCGAGATGAGGACCTTCTTCGCGCCGCCGGCGATGTGCTTCTCGGCGTCGGCCTTCTTGGTGAAGATGCCGGTGGACTCGATCACGATGTCGACGCCCAGGTCGCCCCACGGGATGTCGGCGGGGTTGCGCTCGGACAGCACCTTGATGGTGTGACCGTCGACGGTGATGGTGTCCGCGGTGTGCGACACCTCGGCCTTGAGGCGGCCCAGGATGGTGTCGTACTTCAGAAGGTGCGCGGTGGTGGCGGTGTCACCCAGGTCGTTGACAGCCACAATCTCGATGTCCGCACCCTGCTCCAGCAGCGCCCGGAAGTAGTTGCGCCCGATACGGCCGAAGCCGTTGATGCCTACGCGGATCGTCACGAACCGATCTCCTCGTTGGTACGCCGGGTTTCGACGCCACGGCGAGTTGTATGGGATGTCCCCGACCGCTTCCGACCCTACCTCTCCGTAGACCTTGACGCCGCATCGAGTGGGCCCGAGCGGGGGCCGGAAGCGGGCCGACGACCCGTACTCCCCAGTAATGGAGCGGGGAGTACGGGTCGTCGGGACCTTCGCCCCGACTACTCTCGGTGAGCATCAGAAGCGGTACTTGACATCAGATGAGCGAGGTGCTGCTCACCCCTTGATGCTCTTGAGCGCCTTCTCCAGGATCCTGGCGCGCTGTCCGGCATCCGGGACGTGTTCCAGGCCGAAGCCGAGGAGTGCGGTGTCACGCGTGGTGATGGCCGCGTACGTCTGGAAGAGCTCGCCGGTACGGGCCCAGGGGGCCGTCACCGCCGGGCTGCCGGCGGGCGCGGCGGTGGGTGCCCAGACGCCCAGCGAGGTCTCGAAGCCCTCGGTGTCCCTGTCGGCGCCGCCGACGGAGAGCCGGGTGTCGTCGAAGAACACGCCCCGGCCCAGGTCGCTCGGGTCGGTGACGTAGCCGAGGGACAGCTCGACCTTCTTGCCCGCGTAGGCGCTCAGGTCGAAGGAGACCTGCTTCCAGCCGCCGGAGGAGCCGGTGAAGCTGTTCCAGGCGCCGGAGGTGCCCGACGCCGTGCAGCCGGCGTCGCCGCGCGTCAGGTAGTGCGTCAGGAAGGGGTGCGCCTCCATGAAGAAGCCCTGCTCGCACTGGGACGGGACGGTGGTCTTCGTGGCGCCGCCCAGTTCGGGGAGCGTCGTCCAGTCCTCGGCCCCGGCGGTGTGCGCCTCCAGGAGGGCGTGGTCGTAGCCGTTCTCGGTGGACCAGTTGAGCGCGCCCTTGAGGGTGGGCCGGTCGGCTGCGGTGACCCCGGTCAGGTCGACGGTGCGGGTCAGCCGCTTCCAGTTGCCGCTGTTGCTGGTCGCGGACGCCATCCAGGAGCCCTGGTACGGGGCGTACGGGTTGGCGACCCCGGTGTAGCGGCCCGCCTGCGCGCTCTTGAACTGCGGGAACTGCGCGGCCGGCAGGGCGTCGGAGGTGACCAGGTAGGCGCCTGCGGTGTCCAGCGGGTTGGCCGGGGTGCCCGCGAGCGGGGAGCTGACCCCGGCGAGGCCGCCCGCTCCGGCGATTCCCGTGACGCCTGGGGCGTTCACCCGGCCGTACGCGCCGAGGTAGTACTGCGCGAAGTCATCGGTCAGGGCCGGGCCGAGCTGGGCGGCGCCGCCCGCCTTCTCACCGGCCTCGACCAGCTTGCCGCCCTCGTTGAGGTACTGGCGCAGCTGGTACTGGGTCGCTCCGCCGGGGGTGTTGGCCCCGGTGTAGTGCACGACCGAGTCGAAGTGGCCGAGGACGCCGAGCGAGTGCGGGGCACCCTGTGTGGCGACGTCCCAGACGGTGGCCGAACGGCCGTTGGCCCTCAGCGCGTCGACGTACTTCTGGACCTCGGTGGCGGGTGCGCCCTCCTCGGCGACCACCAGGTGGGCGGCCTTGGGGCGCTGGGCGAGCGTGTAGGTGAAGTGCTCGCTCTCGGTGCGCTTCCCGGCCTTGGTCTCGCCGGTGAACCAGACCTCGACCTTGTCGCCGGGCCTGCCGTCCTGGACCTTGGCGCGGTAGTCGTCGAAGTACGTGTTGTCCTCGTCGCCGTACGTCTCGCCGCCGTCCCAGGCCTTCAGCGCCTGGTCGTGGACCTTGCCACCGTTGACCCGGTACCGGAGTTCCTTGTCGCGCACCGACTTGCGGGCGGTGACGTTGATCTCCTGGTCCTTGTCACGGGCGTACGAGGTGGTGAACGGGTCCAGCGTGAAGTCCGGGGCGTCGATGCCGACGGAGGAGACCGGCTGGTCCGGCGTCAGGGAGGTCTCGGCGACGGAGATCGCGAACGGGATGTTCTTGGCGAACTCCTGCTGGATCAGCTTCTCGTCGTCGGGGAAGTTGAAGCCCGACATGCAGTCGCGGGCGTTCCACCGGTCGTTCGGGTCCAGGTCGGAGATCGTCTGGCAGGTCGACATCTCGGGCGTGAACATCTTGATGCCGTTGACGTTGCCCGCGTGGCCGTCGGCCTCGCCGTTGGTGACGTACAGCTCCGAGGAGACCTGCGGGTAGTAGCCGGGGACGGCCGAGTTCTCCGGGGTGCCCGCGAGGGCCTTGAGGGCCACGTCGTCGGGGGTCGGGGTGGCGACCTGCCAGCCGACGCCGTAGAGGAGCAGTTCGGCGGCCGAGTGGTAGTTGATGGCGTACTTGAAGCCGATGCGCTTCTGGAAGCGGTCGAGCGCCGTCGTCTCCGGCTCGGACATCGCCTTGGGGCCGCGGTAGGTCTCGTCCGTCGGGTCGGGCGACGAACCCTCGTTGTCGTAACCCCACTTGTAGGCGAAGTTGCGGTTGAGGTCGATGCCGTCGCCGGTCTCGGTCTTTCCGGTGCCGTTGGTGTCGCGCAGGTTCTTGCGCCACAGCCGGACGCTGCGGTCGGTGGGAGCGGTGTGCGTGTAGTCGTAGCCGTCCGGGTTGGCGGAGAGCAGGAACCACAGCTCGCTCTTGTCGACCAGCTTGGTGATCTTCTGGTCCTTGCCGTAGTTGCCGATGTAGTGGTGCATCAGCCGGCGGGTCATCTCCGGGGTGATCCACTCACGTGCGTGCTGGTTCGACAGGTACAGCGTCGAGGGCTTGGAGCCGTCGGCGGACTGCTTGGCGTTCTTGGTCAGCTTGAGCGCCAGGATGTCCTTGCCCTGGACGGTCTTGCCGATGGAGACGACCTTGGTGATGCCCGGGTTCTGCTGGGCGGTGGCCAGGATCTCCTCCTGGAGGCCGCCCTTGCCGCTGTACGGGCGGTAAACGCCGTCTCCGGCGATCTTGGCCCTGGCGTTGTTCGCGACCTTGTGCTCGGCGATCTCGACGCCCTGGGTGCGGAGTTCACCGGCCTGCTTCGCGGTGAGGATGAGCTCGACGGTGGCGGTTCCCTTGGCCGGCACCTGCTCGCTCAGCTCGTGGGCGTCGGTGCCCGCCTTGAGCAGGAGCGGCACCTGGGCCTTGCTGACCTTGGCGTTCCACACCGAGATGCTGTCGCCGCCCCCAGCGGCGTTCCCGGCACTCCCGGCGTTCCCGGCGGGCTGGGCCTGGGCCGCGGGTACCGCTGCGACTCCGGCTATCAGCAGTGAAGAAGCGGCGAGGATCGATCTCGCTCTGCGTCTCATGTGCCCCCCTTGCTGTTGTCTGTCACGTGAGTGAACAGACGTCAGAATCATGACCATTCATGGTCATGTCAATAGGGCATTGCGGACACAAACAAACTGCCCCTGACAGCCAAGTGGGCGTCAGGGGCAGCGAGTTGAAGCGGAGCCGGGGATTCGGCGGAGGCGGTGCGGATCAGCCGCCCATGGCGCCGGTGAGACCACCGGCCATTCCGTTGGCCAGACCCTTGGCCATTTCTTCCTCGATCTCCTCGGTCATGTCCTCGGTCAGATTGCACTCCGTACCGGGGATGCCGAGGTCCTGGGCGCGCTTGTCCGCCATGGCAAGCAGCCGGCGGATCCGGCCCGCGACCGCGTCCTTGGTGAGCGGCGGGTCGGCGAGTGCGCCCAGCTCCTCCAGCGAGGCCTGCTTGTGCTCCATGCGCAGCCGGCCGGCCGCCGCGAGGTGCTCGGGCACCTCCTCGCCGAGGATCTCCAGCGCACGCTGTACGCGGGCCCCGGCGGCGACCGCGGCACGCGCCGAGCGGCGCAGGTTGGCGTCGTCGAAGTTGGCGAGCCGGTTGGCGGTGGCCCGGACCTCGCGGCGCATCCGCCGCTCCTCCCAGGCCAGTACGGACTCGTGGGCGCCGAGCCGGGTCAGCAGGGCGCCGATCGCGTCGCCGTCCCGTACGACGACCCGGTCCACGCCGCGCACCTCGCGCGCCTTGGCGCCGATGGAGAGCCTGCGGGCCGCGCCGACCAGGGCGAGCGCCGCCTCCGGGCCGGGGCAGGTGACCTCCAGCGAGGAGGACCTGCCGGGCTCGGTGAGGGAGCCGTGCGCGAGGAAGGCCCCGCGCCAGGCCGCCTCGGCGTCACAGGTGGCTCCGGAGACCACCTGCGGCGGGAGACCCCGGATGGGCCGTCCGCGGCCGTCCACGAGGCCGGTCTGGCGCGCCAGTTGGTCGCCGCCCGCCACCACCCGTACGAGATAGCGCGAACCCCGGCGCAGTCCGCTGGGGGCCATCACCACCAGCTCCGAGCTGTGCCCGAAGATCTCCAGGATGTCCTTCTTGAGCCTGCGTGCCGCGTAGCTCGTGTCCAGCTCCGCCTCGATCACGATGCGACCACTGACCAGGTGGAGTCCGCCCGCGAACCTGAGGATCGCCGAGACCTCCGCCTTTCTGCAGCAGGTCCGGGTGACGGGGAGCCGGGAGATTTCGTCCTTCACCGCTGCCGTCATCGCCATGGGCCGATCCTTCCATGCATCCGAAAAATACGGTCGTACGCGGCTGCCAGGAGCTCCGGGTCGTGCTTGGGGGCTCCGTCGGGCCGGGCCACCGGCGCCAGCTCGACCGTCGCACCGAACCGTTTTGCGGCATCGGCGAGTGAGGGAAGGTCGGGCACGGCGGCCTGATCGGCCAGCACCACGTCGAGGGCGAGTTTAGGGGCGTGTCGGGCCAAAACCTCCAAATGACGCTGCGGTGAAAAGCCCTCGGTTTCGCCCGGCTGGGGTGCCAGATTGAGGGACAGGATCCGCCTCGCCTTGGTCTCCACCAGGGCATCGAGCAGTTCCGGCACCAGTAGGTGGGGGATCACCGAGGAGAACCAGGAACCGGGTCCGAGAACCACCCAGTCGGCGTCAAGAACCGCCGCCACGGCCTCCGGAACGGCGGGCGGATCGTGCGGTACGAGGTGCACCGACTGGACCTCGCCGGGGGTGAGCGCGACCGTCGCCTGCCCCCGTACGGTGTCGACGTCGTCCGGGCGCGCCGGGTCGTGGCCCCGTACGAGCGCCTGGAGCTCCAGCGGGACCGCCGACATGGGCAGCACCCGGCCGTGCGCGCCGAGGAGCTTGCCGACCAGGTCCAGGGCCTGGACGTGGTCGCCGAGCTGTTCCCACAGGGCGACGATCAGCAGGTTGCCGACCGCGTGCTCGTGCAGGTCGCCCTTGGACTGGAAGCGGTGCTGGATGACCCGCGACCAGGTCTGGCCCCAGTCGTCGTCCCCGCACAGGGCCGCCAGGGCCTTGCGCAGGTCGCCGGGGGGCAGCACGCCCAGCTCCTCCCGGAGCCGGCCGCTGGAGCCGCCGTCGTCGGCGACGGTGACCACCGCGGTGAGGTCGCCGGTGATCCGGCGCAGCGCGGCGAGCGACGCCGACAGGCCCATGCCGCCGCCGAGGGCGACGACCTTGGGCGTGGCGCCGCGCTTGGCGCGTGCGGCGCGCGGGGCCGGTGAGCCGTCCAGGCCGGGGGTGACCCGGCGCAGACGGCGCAGCCGGACAGTGCGGTTGGTCACTCGCGCCCCATGTCCCGGTGTACGACGACGGTCTCGACGCCCTCGGAGGCGAGGCGGGCGGCGAGCTTCTCGGACATGGCGACCGAGCGGTGCTTGCCGCCGGTGCAGCCGACGGCGATGGTGACGTACCGCTTGCCCTCGCGGCGGTAGCCGGTGGCGATCAGCTGGAGCAGCTCGGTGTACTGGTCGAGGAACTCCTTGGCGCCGGGCTGGTTGAAGACGTAGCCGGACACCTCCTCGTTGAGGCCGGTGAAGGGGCGCAGCTCCGGGACCCAGTGCGGGTTGGGCAGGAAGCGGCAGTCCACGACCAGGTCGGCGTCGACGGGCAGGCCGTACTTGTAGCCGAAGGACATGACGGTGGCGCGCAGCTCCGGCTCCTCGTCGCCGGCGAACTGGGCGTCCATCTTGGCGCGCAGCTCGTGGACGTTGAGGCTGGAGGTGTCGATCACCAGGTCGGCGTCGCCGCGCAGCTCGCGCAGCAGGTCGCGCTCGGCGGCGATGCCGTCGGTGATGCGGCCGTCGCCCTGGAGGGGGTGCGGGCGGCGGACCGACTCGAAGCGGCGGACCAGTGCGTCGTCGGAGGACTCCAGGAAGACGATGCGCCGGGTGACGCCCTTGGCGTCGAGGTCGGCGAGGGACTCGCGGAGGTTGTCGAAGAAGCGGCGGCCGCGGACGTCGACGACGACGGCGATGCGGGCCACGTTCCCCTGGGAGCGGGCGCCGAGCTCCACCATGGTGGGGATCAGCGCGGGCGGCAGGTTGTCGACGACGAACCAGCCGAGGTCCTCCAGGCACTTCGCGGCCGTGCTGCGGCCGGCCCCGGACATGCCGGAGATGATGACCAGCTCGGGGATGGGCGTCTCGGCCGGCTCGGCGGTGTCCCGCGTCGTGCCCGTACTCACGTGTGCTCCGTCTCTGTCGCGGTCCTGGACCTGGTCGCGGTCCTGGACCGGGTCATGTTCTTGGCGCTGTTCGGTCATCTGTGCTGCCCCCGTTCTCCGACGGGACTGCCGCGGTTGCGGTTGCCTCGTCGTCCTCAATGATCTCTCCTGTCGCCGTGTTCACGGCGGGTGCGGCCGGGGCCGCGTTCGCGAGGGTGGCGGCGACGGTCTCGGCGGTCTTGCGTCCGATGCCGGGAACCTCGCAGATCTGGTCAATTGTGGCGGATCGCAGCCTCTT
The DNA here is from genome assembly GCF_055579625.1 of Streptomyces sp. NPDC032721. Classification (NCBI taxonomy): domain Bacteria; kingdom Bacillati; phylum Actinomycetota; class Actinomycetes; order Kitasatosporales; family Streptomycetaceae; genus Streptomyces; species Streptomyces sp. NPDC032721. Next base: position 151,496 of record NZ_JBVIMX010000014.1, read on the forward strand.
CACCGAACCGAAGTGCTTGAGCAGTGCCTGCTTGCGGGTCTCGCCCAGTCCGGGGACCTCGTCGAGAGGACCGCTGCGGAAGCGCTTGGCCCGTTTGTTGCGCTGGTAGGTGATGGCGAAGCGGTGGGCCTCGTCACGCACCCGCTGGAGGAGGTAGAGGCCCTCGCTGCTGCGGGGCAGCACCACCGGGTCGTCCTCGTCGGGCAGCCAGACCTCTTCGAGCCGCTTGGCCAGACCGCAGACGGCGACGTCGTCGATGCCGAGCTCGTCGAGCGCCCGCTTGGCCGCCGCCACCTGCGGCTGGCCACCGTCGACGACCACGAGCTGCGGCGGGTAGGCGAACCGCTTGGGCTTCCCGTCGTCCTCGTCCGCCGCCTCCGCCGAGACCTCACCGCCCACCCACTCCCCCGTCTGCTCCTTGTTCTGCAGGTACCGCTTGAACCTGCGCCCGATCACCTCGTGCATGGACCGGACGTCGTCCTGCCCCTCGAAGCTCTTGATCTCGAAGCGCCGGTACTCGCTCTTGCGCGCCAGCCCGTCCTCGAAGACCACCATCGACGCGACGACATCGTCCCCCTGGAGGTGCGAGATGTCGAAGCATTCGATCCGCAGCGGTGCGCCGTCCAGGTCCAGGGCCTCGGCGATCTCCTCCAGGGCCCGGGAGCGGGTGGTGAGGTCGGAGGCGCGCTTGGTCTTGTGCAGGATCAGGGCCTGCTGGGCGTTGCGCTGGACCGTGGCCATCAGGTCCTTCTTGTCGCCGCGCTGCGGGATGCGCAGCGAGACGTTCGACCCGCGCTTGCCGGCCAGCCACTGGTTGACGGCGGCGGCGTCCTCGGGGAGCGCGGGGACCAGGACCTCCTTGGGCACCGCGTCGCCGCTCTCCTCCCCGTACAGCTGCTGGAGGGCGTGCTCGACGAGGCCGGCCGTGTCGACGTTCTCCACCTTGTCGGTGACCCAGCCGCGCTGGCCGCGCACGCGTCCGCCGCGTACGTGGAAGATCTGCACGGCGGCCTCCAGCTCGTCCTCGGCCAGGGCGATGAGGTCGGCGTCGGTGGCGTCGTTGAAGACGATCGCGTTCTTCTCCAGGGCCCGCTTGAGTGCCTCTATGTCGTCGCGGAGGCGGGCGGCCTTCTCGTACTCCATGTCCTCGGCGGCGATCATCATCTGCTGCTCGATGCGCTTGAGGTACGTACCGGTGCGGCCGGCCATGAAGTCGCAGAAGTCCTCGGCCAGTTCGCGGTGCTCCTCGGGGGTGACGCGGCCGACGCAGGGGGCGGAGCACTTGCCGATGTAGCCGAGCAGGCAGGGGCGGCCGGAGCGGGCCGCGTTCTTGAACACCCCGGCGGAGCAGGTGCGGACGGGGAAGACGCGGAGCATCAGGTCGACGGTCTCGCGGATCGCCCAGGCGTGGCCGTACGGACCGAAGTAGCGCACGCCCTTCTTCTTGGGGCCGCGCATGACCTGCACGCGGGGGAACTCCTCGTTCAAGGTCACCGCGAGGGACGGATAGCTCTTGTCGTCGCGGTACTTGACGTTGAACCGGGGGTCGAACTCCTTGATCCAGGAGTACTCCAGCTGGAGCGCCTCGACCTCGGTGGACACCACCGTCCACTCCACGGACGCGGCGGTGGTGACCATGGTGCGGGTGCGCGGGTGGAGGTTGGCCAGGTCCTGGAAGTACGAGGACAGGCGCGGGCGCAGGCTCTTGGCCTTCCCGACGTAGATCACCCGGCGGTGCTCGTCGCGGAATTTGTAGACCCCCGGGGAGTCGGGAATCTGCCCCGGCCGGGGCCTGTAGCTGGACGGGTCTGCCATGCCCGCAAGCGTACTTGCGGGCACTGACAGTCGGGGCGCCCCGGGTGGGACGCCCCGACTGTTACAGCAGGTGCGGTGCGATCGTGCCGCGCGGCGGTCCGGCTGCCGTGCCGTGCGGCGGTCCGGTCACTGCTGCTCGCGGCGGCGCCGGCGTACGACGGTGAAGCCCGCGAGGGCGAGCAGGGCGGCTCCCCCTGCCGCGGCCAGGGGCGCCGACGGGGTGGTGCTCGCGGCGGGCTGCGCGTCGCTCGCCGCCGGGGTGCCGGTGGTCTGCTGCTGCGCGTAGCCGCCCGCCTTGCCCTCCTTGGCGTAGGCGGTGCCGGGGAGCTTGTCGGCGTACGCCTTGTGGACTCGGGTCCGGTACGCGGCCAGGGTGGTGCCCTTGGCGCCGACCGCGCGGGCGGCGTCCTCGTCCAGGGGCAGCACGCGCGTGGTGTCGGCGACGTACCAGGCGTCGATCTGGGGTTCGCGGAAGACGGTGCCGCCGGGGAGCCTGCGGGCGCCCTCGGCCGCGTAGCGGGTCTCGTCGTCGCCGGTGGCGATGTTCACCACCTGCCACTTGCCCTGGAGGGGCGCGGTCCACAGCGAGGCCTTCTGGCCGTCCGAGGAGACGGCCGTGGATGCCATGAACTCCAGCTGTCCGACCGGGGCACCGGAGCGGCCCGCGACGAAGTCCGGGGAGAGCGTGTTGACCTCGACGGTCGCCCCCTGCACGCGCGGGGCGGCGGCGCTGCGGCTGACCGCGCCGTCCCTGGCGAAGAAGCGGGACAGGGTGTCGAGGGTGGCGGGGGCGGTGGCCGCCTTGTGTGCGGCGGCCTTGTCGGGCTTGGGGACGGGACCGCCGGCCGCGGTGGCCTCGGCGGCGGAGCCGAGCAGGAGGGTGGCGGTGACGGCGGCGACCGCGGCGGATCCGAAGTGGGAGGTCATCCTCGTCACGCCCCGATCTTGTACAGCGAGTGGGTCCAGGAGAAGGAGTTGTTGTTCACGTACCAGGCGTGCGAGCCCCAGTTGTAGCGGCTGCTGGTCTGCCACGGGTCGCCCCAGTAGACCCAGCTGCTGGCGGTGTCGTACCCGTAGATGACGTGCATGTGGCCGCCGCCGCTCTGCCACTGGATGCGGGTCTCGATGGGGCGGTCGGCGGTGATCTCGCTCTGCACGGTGGTGTAGCGCAGATAGCCGGTGACGTACGAGCCGGGGTTGATGCCCGCCCAGTCGAGACCGTTCTGGACGTTGCCCAGGGTGGCCTGGTTGTTGGGGCAGGCGGTGTTCTGGTTGCGGCCGAAGGCGGCGTTGCAGAACTGGTTCTGGCTGTAGTTCCTGCGGAACCAGTTGGCGATGGTGTTGCCGCCGGCGGCCCAGCACCAGTTGGTCTTCTCCTGGGCCTGCATGGTGATGTTGAGGCGCTTGGCGGCGAGCAGCGGGGCCTGCGGGGCCGCCTGGTCGTCCGCCTGTACGACGGGGACAGGTGCGGGGGTGGGGACGGGGACGGGTGCTGCGGTCGCTGTCGCCGTGGGGACGGCGAGCAGGGCCGCGGTGGCGGTGGCGAGGACGGCCTGGGTGAGCCGTCTCCTGTGGGTGGGGTGGCGCATCGCGTTCCTCCCGTGGCGGGGATTGATGGAGGAGCGCGTCCGGACGCTGCTGAGGAGCATCGGGTGTTGTCGAGTGCAGGTCAACACGCTTCAATGCGGGGTGACGCGGTGCTGTGAACGGTGTGACCGGGGTGTGAACGCCCGGTTCCCGCCCACCAGCCCGCTTCACCGACGGCGGCAGGCCGGTGCGGTGTGCCGTCGTGAATGTTCACCGCCACCCCAAGGAGCTGTGATGCGGCAGCACCCGTCGCCGGACACCGGCCTTCCGGAGCATCCCGTACCGGCCCGGACGCTTACGGGCCAGACACTCCCGGCCCAGGCACTCCCCCACGAACCCGCCGGGGCGGACCTCGAACTGCTGCTGCGCACCGGGCCGTTCCATCTGGCGCTGCGGGCGGCGCTGGCGCTGCGCGGGCTGCCGTTGCAGCGGGTGCAGCACCATCTGGCGGGCCGGGGCGTCAAGGTCGGAGTGACCAGCCTGAGCTACTGGCAGCAGGGGGCGCGCCGCCCGCAGCGGCCCGAATCGCTGCGGGCGGTACGGGAGTTGGAGGCGGTGCTGAAGCTGCCGGCCGAGTCGCTGATCCGGCTGCTGGTGGCGGAGGGCCCGGGCGGCGAGTCGGAGCGGCCCGCGACGCGGTCCTACCGGGCGCTGGTGGAGGCGTCGGGCGCGGTGGAGCGGCTCCTCGCCGAGCTGGAGTCGCCGCAGGACGGCGGGCTGCACACGGTCGGCCACCACGAGCGGGTACGGATCGGCCCCGACCGGGCGCTGGTGGGCCGCGATTCGCAGCAGGTCGTACGGGCGCACCGGGACGGCATCGACCGCTACCTCGCCATCCACCACGGCGACCCGGGCTGCGATCCGGAGCGGGTGGTGGTGCGGGCGCGGGAGAACTGCCGTACGGGGCGGGTGCGCTGGCAGCGGGAGACGGGTCTGGTGATCGCGGAACTGCTCTTCGACGCACGGCTGCGGGCCGGGGACACGTACCTCTTCGGGTACGGCTTCGAGGACGGCACAGGTGGTCAGAGCGGCGAGTACGTACGGGGCTTCAGCTTCGCGGGCGGACAGTACGTACTGCAGGTCCGCTTCGACGAGGCGGCCCTGCCGGTACGCTGCCGTCGCTTCGCCCAGACGTCGGCCGTGGCGCCGCGCACGGCACGCCAGGACCTGACGCTGAGCGGGCGGCACGGGACGGTGCACTTCGTGGAGCAGGGGGTGCGGCCGGGGATCCTGGGGGTGGACTGGGACTGGGACTAGGCCCGCCGTGGTCCGTGCGTGACCGCTCTCAGGCGTCCGGACCCGCCACCAGCTTGCCGTCCTTCACCTTGACCGGGACGGCGGGCAGCGGGGCGGTGGCGGGGCCCTTGAGGGCCTTGCCGGTGGTGACGTCGAACCGGCTGCCGTGGCAGGGGCAGTTGCCCTCGTTGGCCTCCAGCTTGTCCAGGACGCAGCCCGCGTGGGTGCACTGGGCGCTGAACGCCTTGTACTCGCCCTTGGCCGGGCAGCTGACGACCAGCCGCTGCTCGCGGTACAGCTTGGCGCCGCCGACCGGGACGGCCGTGGCGTCGCCGAGGTCGACCGGGGCGGTGGGGGTCGGCGTCTCGGCGTGCCCCAGCTTGGACTCGGTGGAGCAGGCGGCCACGCCCAGTCCGGCCGCGCCGGCGAGTGCGGCGCTCTTGAGCACGGTGCGGCGGGGGGTGGGCTGGCCGGACATGGTGTCTCCCGTGGTACGAGGGGGTGGTGGTGCCTGATCGACGATACCGGGGGCGGGGACGGGGACGGGGAGCGCCCCGGCCGGGGACGGCAGCTTCCCTCCCCCGCCCTCACCGGACGCGCGCTCCCCTCGGCCGCGCGCGGGACCGGACGGCACCGGCGCTGGGTCGGCGCCGGTGCCGGGAATCACCGGGTGGTGGCCTTCTTGGCGGCGGAGGCGGGCTTCTTGGCCGCCTGCTTGGCCGGAGCCGGAGCCTTTGCCGCCGCCTTCTTCGCCACCGCCTTCTTGGCCGCCGGCTTGCGCGCCGGAGCCTTCTTCACCGCCGGCGTCGCGTCACTGATCCTGCTCGGGTCCAGGATGTCCCGCAGGAACTTGCCCGTGTGGCTCGCGGCCACCCCCGCGACCTCCTCCGGCGTGCCCTCCGCGACGACCAGGCCGCCGCCCTTGCCGCCCTCGGGCCCCATGTCCACGACCCAGTCGGCCGTCTTGATGACGTCGAGGTTGTGCTCGATGACGATCACCGAGTTCCCCTTCTCGACCAGGCCCTCCAGGATCTTGATGAGCTTGCTGATGTCCTCGAAGTGCAGACCCGTGGTCGGCTCGTCGAGGATGTACACGCTCCGCCCGGAGGACCGCTTCTGGAGTTCGGCGGCCAGCTTGACGCGCTGCGCCTCACCGCCGGAGAGGGTGGTGGCGGCCTGCCCCAGGCGCACGTACCCGAGCCCGACCTCGTCGAGCGTCTTGAGGTAGCGGGCGATCGAGGTGACCGGCTCGAAGAAGTCGAGGGCCTCCTCGATCGGCATGTTGAGGACCTCGGCGATGTTCTTGCCCTTGTAGTGCACTTCGAGCGTCTCGCGGTTGTAGCGCGCGCCGTGGCACACCTCGCACGGGACGTAGACGTCCGGCAGGAAGTTCATCTCGATCTTGATGGTGCCGTCGCCGGAGCAGTTCTCGCAGCGGCCGCCCTTGACGTTGAAGGAGAACCGGCCCTGCTGGTAGCCGCGGACCTTCGCCTCCGTCGTCTCCGCGAACAGCTTGCGGATCTTGTCGAAGACACCGGTGTACGTCGCCGGGTTGGACCGGGGGGTGCGGCCGATCGGCGACTGGTCGACGTGCACGACCTTGTCGAGGAGGTCGTCGCCCGCCACGCGCGTGTGCCGTCCGGGAACGCTGCGCGCCCCGTTCAGCTCGCGTGCCAGGTGGGTGTAGAGGATGTCGTTGACCAGCGTGGACTTGCCGGATCCGGAGACTCCGGTGACGGCGGTGAGGACGCCCAGCGGGAAGGACACGTCGATGTCCCGCAGGTTGTTCTCGCGGGCGCCGTGCACGACGAGCTGGCGCCCCGGGTCGACGGGGCGGCGTACGTCCGGGGTCGGGATGGCCCGCTTCCCGGAGAGGTACTGGCCGGTGATCGACTGCTTGTTGGCGAGCAGCCCCTTCATGGACCCGCTGTGCACCACCTGGCCGCCGTGCTCACCGGCGCCGGGGCCGATGTCGACGATCCAGTCGGCCACCTTCATGGTGTCCTCGTCGTGCTCGACGACGATCAGGGTGTTGCCCATGTCGCGCAGCCGTACCAGCGTCTCGATGAGGCGGTGGTTGTCGCGCTGGTGCAGGCCGATGGACGGCTCGTCCAGTACGTACAGGACGCCGACCAGTCCGGAGCCGATCTGGGTGGCGAGGCGGATGCGCTGTGCCTCGCCGCCGGAGAGGGAGCCCGCCGGGCGGTTGAGCGAGAGGTAGTCGAGGCCGACGTCGACGAGGAAGCGCAGCCGCTCGTTGACCTCCTTGAGGACCCGCTCGGCGATCTTCTTGTCGCGGGCGTTGAGGGTCAGCTGGAGCAGGAAGTCGGCGCACTCGCTGATCGACATCGCGGAGACCTCGGCGATGGACTTGTCCATCACCGTGACCGCGAGGACGAGCGGCTTGAGGCGGGTGCCCTCACAGGTGGGGCAGGGCACCTCCCGCATGTAGCCCTCGAAGCGCTCGCGGCTGGAGTCGCTGTCGGACTCCGCGTGCCGCCGCTTCACGAAGGGGACGGCCCCTTCGAAGGAGGTGGTGTAGGCGCGCTCGCGGCCGTACCGGTTGCGGTAGCGGACCTCGATCTGGGTCTTGTGGCCGTACAGCAGTGCCTTCTTGGCGCGCTGCGGGAGGCCCGCCCAGGGCATCTCCGTACTGAAGCCGAGTTCGCTCGCCAGGGCGTTGATCAGGCGGGCGAAGTAGTCCTTGGTGTGGCCGTGCGACCAGGGGTGGATGGCGCCCTCGTCGAGGGACTTCTCCGGGTCGGGCACGATCAGCTCGGCGTCGACCTCCATCCGCGTACCGATGCCGGAGCAGTCGGGGCAGGCGCCGAAGGGCGAGTTGAAGGAGAACGAGCGCGGCTCCAGCTCCTCGAACGACAGGTCGTCGTAGGTGCAGTAGAGGTGCTCGGAGTACATCCGCTCGCGGTCCGGGTCGTCCGCGTCGAGGTCCACGAAGTCAAGGATGATCATGCCGCCGGAGAGGCCGAGGGCGGTCTCCACCGAGTCGGTCAGGCGGCGCTTGGCGCTCTCCTTGACGGTGAGGCGGTCGACGACCACCTCGATCGTGTGCTTCTCCTGCTTCTTGAGCGTGGGCGGCTCGGTGAGCTGGATGGTCTCGCCGTCGACCCGGGCGCGGCTGAATCCCTTGGTCTGGAGGTCGGCGAAGAGGTCGACGAACTCGCCCTTGCGCTCGCGCACCAGCGGCGAGAGCACCTGGAAGCGGCTGCCCTCGGGCAGCTCCAGGACCTTGTCGACGATGGCCTGCGGGGACTGCCGGGAGATCGGCCGGTGGCACTCGGGACAGTGCGGCTTGCCGATCCGGGCGAAGAGCAGGCGGAGGTAGTCGTAGACCTCGGTGATGGTGCCGACCGTCGAGCGCGGGTTGCGCGAGGTCGACTTCTGGTCGATGGAGACCGCCGGGGAGAGGCCCTCGATGAAGTCAACGTCCGGCTTGTCCATCTGGCCGAGGAACTGCCGGGCGTACGAGGAGAGCGACTCGACGTAGCGGCGCTGCCCCTCGGCGAAGATCGTGTCGAACGCGAGGGAGGACTTGCCCGACCCGGAGAGCCCCGTGAACACGATGAGGGAGTCGCGGGGAAGGTCGAGCGAGACGTTCTTGAGGTTGTGCTCGCGAGCGCCACGAACGATGAGACGGTCGGCCACGCCGGTCCGCACCTTTCTTGGGAAGAAGCAGGGTGCCGGGAAGCAGGCTGCTGGGGTGGGGTGCCAGCGCCGCACGGAGGAGCGGGCGCTGTGCATGTGCTGGGTGCCGGGTCCTGGGACACCGTTCGGTTCAACGGTTGTCCGGGGCTCGGATGTTCCCTTCGAGCGTATAGCACGTACATTCGATTAGGAGCCATACGCCTCTCGCTTCACCCGAACGAGTGGCTCAGTCTTGCGCTGCGGCCTATCGTCTGCCTCATGAATGATCATGTGCACGATCTGGCCCTGCTGAGCGACGCCACGAACCGTCTGCTCGCCGCCGCGGCCAAGCTGGACAACGCCGCCGTCGCCGAACCGTCACGGCTTCCCGGCTGGACGCGCGGCCATGTGCTGGCCCACCTGGCCCGCAACGCCGACGCCCTGCTGAACGTACTGGCCGGCCGCCCCATGTACGAGAGCGCCGAGGCCAGGGACGGCGACATCCAGCGCGACGCCCCGCGCCCCCTCGACGTACAGCTGGCGGACGTACGGTCCACGGCCGACGCCTTCGCGCGGGCGGCCGACGCGCCCGCGGACTGGTCGCGGACCGTGGAGCTGCGCAACGGAATCACCGACTCCGCCTCCCGGGTGCCGTTCCGGCGGCTCGTCGAGATCGAGCTGCACCACGTCGACCTGGGGATCGGCTACACGCTGGAGGACCTGCCCCAGGAGTTCACCGGGCGCGAGATCGAGTTCCTCGCGGACCGCTTCGCGGGAAATGCGACGGTGCCTCCGACGACGCTGACCGCCGCCGACGGACGGCAGTGGACCACCGGCGGCACGGACGGCGACGCGGTGACCGTGACGGGCGGGGCCGCCGATCTGCTGGGCTGGCTGGCGGGCCGCCGCGACGGGGCCGCGCTGACCGCCACGGGCGGCCCGCTGCCCGTACTGCCTCCGCTGTAGGCACGGCAGTAGGCTGCCCGCCATGACATACAGCGGAGTGGTGAAGGTCGGCGGGCCCGCGGATGTGCACGAGCTCAAGGACCTGATGATCTCGAAGGTCGCGGTCGGGTCGATGAACAACAACGCCTATCTGCTGCGCTGCCGGGCCACCGGCGAGCAGCTCCTGATCGACGCCGCGGCCGAACCGCACACCCTGCTGACGCTGATCGGTGACGACGGGATTGCCTCCGTCGTCACCACTCATCAGCACGGCGACCACTGGCAGGCTCTCGCGGAGGTCGTGGCGGCCACCGGGGCGCGCACCTACGCCGGGAGGTACGACGCGGAGGGGATCGACGTCCCCACGGACGTCCTCGTGGAGGACGGCGACACGGTACGGGTGGGACGGGTCGAGCTGACCGCCCGGCACCTCGCCGGTCACACCCCGGGCAGCATCGTCCTGACCTACGACGACCCGCACGGCCACCCGCACGTCTTCACCGGGGACTGCCTCTTCCCCGGCGGCGTGGGCAACACCTGGGGCAGCGCGGACGCGTTCGCCTCGCTGCTCGGCGACGTACAGCGGCAGATCTTCGACCGGCTGCCCGACGAGTCCTGGGTCTACCCGGGGCACGGCGGCGACACCACGCTCGGCGACGAGCGGCCGAAGCTGGCGGAATGGCGCGAGCGCGGCTGGTAGCAGGCTCCGGCGCCGGCGTCCTGCACGGCCCTCCCGGTGGCACTCGTTCCGCGCGCATAGTGGAGGGGAGCGCCCAGGGAGGGCCGAGCCATGAGGACGTCCAGGGCGGCCGCCGCGACAGCCGCCCCGCTGCTCGCACTTGCCGTGCTGTTGTCCGGCTGCACGGCGGCCCCCGCCTCGGATCGCCCGGAACGCCCGGCTCCGGTGACCTCCACGGGCGCGCTCCCCGCGGCGGACGCCGCCAAGCTGAGGTCGCTGCGCAAGGTGGACGACCACCCCCTGTGGCAACTGCGCTACGAGGGCACGTACGACCGGCTGCGCGAGGTCACCCCGCCGACGGTGCCCGTTCCGGCCGACGCGGGCTTCGGCTGCTCGCTCTTCTTCGCCCACGGCAACCGCGCGGACCCCCAGTTCGCGCGGAACTTCGACTGGCAGCACGGCCCGGCGCTGCTGCTCTACACCGACCCGCCGGACGGCTACGCGTCGGTGTCCGTCGTCGACACCACCTACCTCGGGCTGCGCAGCGCGGCCGACTTCACCACCGAGCGGGGCAAACGGGGTCTGCTCCAGGCCCCGTTGCTGCCCTTCGACGGGATGAACAGCAAGGGCCTGGCCGTCGGCTTCGCGTCCGTCGACCGGGCGGAAGGGCCCAAGGGCGGCAAGAAGGTGGGCAGTACGCGCATCGTGCGGATCGCCCTCGACAAGGCGGCCACCGTCGCGGAGGCGCTCAAGTTCTTCGACACGTACGAACTCGACTTCACCGACAGCCCTCCGCTGCACTACTTCCTGGCCGACGCGACCGGCGACTCCGCCGTGGTGGAGCTCGTCGACGGGAAGATCGCGGTCGCCGAGCGCGGCCGGCAGCCGTGGAACGGCGCCGTCAACTTCACGTTCGCCGACACCCCGGTGGGCGCCCGCCAGAACGACTGGCGCTACAGGGCGGCGACCGGCGTGCTCGACACGGCGAAGGGCGCACTGGGACAGGCACAGTCGGTGGACCTGCTGCGCACCGTCGCGCAGTCGCACACCCAGTGGTCGGTCGTCTACGGCATGAAGAGCGGCAAGGTCACCCTGGTGACGGGGCAGCGCTGGCAGACCCGGCACAGCTTCACGCTGCCCATGGAGTGACCTCGTACGCTGACCTCCCGGGTGATCTTTTCCGGCGCGTCGGTACGACTAGTCGGGGATTGCCCCTCGGGGCAGTGCGGCACAGGGTAACGAGGGCGCATGCACGCTTCGGAATCCCTCCCTCAACAGTCACCACAATCACCGGAATCACCGGCCCAGTCCCCCTCGATGCTGCGGCTCGCCACCGCCTCGCTCGCCGGAACGGCCATCGAGTTCTACGACTTCGCGATCTACGGAACGGCCGCCGCCCTCGTCCTGGGGCCGCTCTTCTTCCCGTCCTTCTCGCCCCTCGCGGGCACCCTCGCCGCCTTCGGCACCTTCGGCGTCGGCTTCCTGGCCCGCCCGATCGGTGCTGTTCTCTTCGGGCACATCGGTGACCGATTCGGCCGACGGCCCGTTCTCTTCTCTTCGTTGATCCTGACCGGAGTGGCCACCGTCGCGGTCGGCTGTCTGCCCACCTACGACTCCCTCGGCATCCTCGCGCCCGTCCTGCTGCTCCTGCTCCGCTTCCTCCAGGGCCTGGGCCTCGGCGGCGAGTGGGGCGGGGCGGTGCTGCTGACCGCCGAGCACGCGCCCGCCAACCGCCGTGCCCTGTGGGCGAGTTTCCCGCAGACGGGACCCTCCATCGGATTTCTGCTGGCCAACGGCGTGATGCTGGCGATGTCGGCACTGCTGACGGACGCGCAGTTCACCTCGTGGGGCTGGCGGGTGCCGTTCTGGGTGGCGGGTCTGCTGGCCGCCGCCGGACTGCTGCTGCGCAGCTCGCTGGAGGAGACGCCCGACTTCAAGCGGCTGGCGGAGCAGGGGGAACGGGCGGGCGCGCCGTTCGTCGAGATCGTACGCAACCACTGGCGCCTGGTCCTGCTGACGGCCGGCGCGCTCTCGCTGGGCTACGCGCTCGTCTACACGATGTCGACCTGGGCGCTCGCGTACGGCACCGAACGGCTCGGCGTGGAGCGCACGGTCATGCTGGGCTGCATCATGGCGGCGGTGTTCCTGAAGGGGCCGCTGATCCCCCTGGCGGCGGTGCTCAGCGACCGGTTCGGGCGGCGGCCGATGTGTCTGGCGGGGTGCACGCTCAGCACGCTGTGGATCTTCCCGATGATCGCGCTGCTCTCGACGGCCGAACCGGTGTGGATGTTCCTGGGCTTCCTCGGCGGAGCGGTCTCGTTCGCCGCGATGTTCTCGGTGATCGGCGCCTATCTGCCGGAGCTGTACGAGCCCCGGGTGCGCTGTACGGGGGCGGCCGTCGGCTACAACCTCGCCGGGGTGCTCGGCGGGGCGCTCACCCCGCTCCTCGCGACCGCCCTGTCGCAGGGCGAGGGGCCGCCGTGGGGTGTGGCCGGGCTGCTGACGGGCATGGCCCTGCTCAGCCTGGGGTGCTTCGCGCTGCTGCCGGAGACGCGGCCGGTGGCGGCCCGGGGTGTCGGGGCGGAGGCGGCTCCGGCCTGATCCCCGTACCCCGGCAGGAAAAAGAGGAGGTGGACGGCTTCGGCGCCGTCCACCTCCTCCTGCGTCACTCAGCTCCTGGTCAGGAGTCGATCGGCGCCTTGTCCGACTTCGCCGCCTCGGCGGCCTCCGCCGCCTCCCGCTTCTTGTTGGCGATCAGGCTGGTGATCGTCGTGATGACGAGGACACCGCCGATGACCGACAGCGAGAAGCCGATGGAGATCTCGGGGACGCCCACCCCGTTCTCGTGCAGGGCGTGCAGCACCAGCTTGATGCCGATGAAGCCGAGGATCACGGACAGGCCGTAGCTCAGGTGGACCAGCTTCTTGAGCAGTCCGCCGATCAGGAAGTACAGCTGGCGCAGACCCATCAGCGCGAAGGCGTTCGCGGTGAAGACGATGTACGGGTCCTGGGTGAGGCCGAAGATCGCGGGGATCGAGTCCAGTGCGAACAGGATGTCCGTGGTGCCGATGGCCAGCATGACGACCATCAGCGGCGTCATGACGCGCTTGCCGTGCTTCTGGACGAAGAGCTTGGTGCCGCTGTACTTGTCGTCGACGCCGAAGCGCCGCTCGGCGGCCTTGAGGAGACGGTTCTCCTCCCACTCCTCCTCCTCTTCGCTGGCCCGCGCCTCCTTGATCAGCTTCCACGCGGTGTAGATCAGGAACGCGCCGAAGATGTAGAAGACCCAGGAGAAGTTGGCGATGACCGTGGCACCGAGCGCGATGAAGATCGTGCGCAGGACCAGGGCGATCAGCACACCGACCAGCAGCACCCGCTGCTGGAGGTGGGTGGGCACCGAGAACTTCGCCATGATCAGGATGAAGACGAAGAGGTTGTCGACACTGAGCGACTTCTCGGTGACGAAGCCGGCGAAGAATTCGGCGGACGCCTGGGTCGTACCGAAGATCATCAGGCCGAACCCGAAGAGGACGGCCAGCGCGATCCAGACGATCGTCCAGATCCCGGCTTCCTTGATCGATACGTCGTGGGGCTTGCGCCCGATGAGGAAGTCCACACCGATCAGGGCGGCGAGCCCCAGGACGGTGAAGACCCACATGCTCGTTGAAACGTCCACTGCGCCTCCGGCAGATAGCTACGGCAACTCAATCAGCGTCGTCGCTGCCGGAGGTCTCTTCCACCCGAGCCGCTCCATGGCGTGCGCCGGGCCGATGCCCCGGGACCGATGGCGGTCCGTATTGACGGGTACATCGCAGGCCGGGAGTACTCCCCTCCGCTCCGCCGAGAGTACAGGAAGTACCAAGAGAAGGTAAAGGGCTTAGTAAAGGTTTAGGTAAATACGCAGGTCAGTGGCTTTTGCTTGCTCTTGGGAAAGGGTCGTTTCACCGGCCCAGGGCCCTGCGCGCGGCAGCCACCTGGCTGAGCACGTTCCACAGGACCTGGCTGCCTGGCGGGGCGAGCAGCGGTTCGTACGTCCAGGCGTGACCGACCCATGGATCGGCCAGGTGGGCGTCGGGCACCGGGGTGAGTCGCAGCAGCGAACGCCACAGCGGGTCGAGCACCGGACCGTACGCACTGGCCTCCTCGCGGTCGGCCACCATCAGCAGGTGTACGCCGACGGACGGGCCCTCGTCCGCGAGGTAGCGGAGCTGGGTGACGGCACGGTCGTCGAAGCCGTGCGGGAAGTCGTTGACGATCAGCAGCTGCTCGGCGGTGTCCAGGTGCGGCGGCAGCGCGTCCGACGCCCCTGCCCTGACCGCCATCTGTACGAGGTCGACCCGCTCGGTCAGCTTCGCCAGTACGCTCTGCACGCCCTGGGCACCGGCCGCCGGCGGCTCGGCGAGCACTCCGGACTTGACCAGCGGGGCGAGGGCCGCCTGCGCGGAGCCCGCCGGGTCGATGACGTGCACCGTGAACTCACCGGCCGGGTACGCCCCGAGCAGGCGGGCGGCGTGCGCGACGGCGGTGTCCATGGACTGGCGGCGCAGCTGGTCGGTGTCCATCATCATCGCGGCCTCGGAACCGGTCCGTCCGCTGTCGATCCACAGTCCCCGCTCCAGCGGCAGCCGGACGAGGAGCGGGATGTGCAGCTCGGGCCGCTCCGGCAGGTGCAGATCGCCGATGCGCAGTGCCATCGGGATCTCCATCGGAACCCGGTAGGCGTGCCAGGCCGGGTTGTCCCAGCGGGCGAAGGACGGCGGCAGGGCGGGCTCGACGACCTCGGACTCGGCGATCAGCTGGGCGAGGTCGCGGTCGAGCACGGCGCGGGCCTGCTCGACGAGCTGGTCGCGCTTGGCGCGGGCGGTCTCACGGGCCAGGTCTCCGGCGTTGCCGATGCGGCTGCGGGGGTCGGAGAGGACCTTGTCGAGCTCCTGCTCCATGCGGGACTCGGCGAAGTCGACGGCGCTGCGGTAGGCGGCGGCGGTCCGGGCCAGGTCCTCGAACATGCCCCAGACCTGGTTGTACAGGCGCTCCTCCAGGGACCAGCCGGAGGCGTCGCCCGCGACGGGGCGCGGCGGCTGGCCGGGCTGGTGCGGGGCGGGCTCGGGGCGGCCGGGCGGTGCGGGCGGGGGCGGCGGGGGTGTGGCGGGTGCGGCGGCCTTGCGGCGGGGGTGGCTGTAGTTGACGGGCCCGTTGGGGGCCGGGGCCGGGGCGGGCGGCGGGGTGGGGGCGCTGGAGGGGGCAGCGGAGGGGCCGGGGGTGGGGCCGGGGACGGAGGGGCCCGTGGGATCGGCACCCGCGCCCGCATGGTGACCGAGGCCCGTGTCCTGGCGGCCTGCATCCTGGCGGGCTGCGTCCTGACGGGCCGCGTCCTGGCGGGCCGGGGAGGCCTGCCTGCGGGACCGTTCGCCCTCGGCGGTACGGGGCGGGGGCGCGGCCACCGAACGGGCCAGACCGCTGCCGACCGCCTCCTGGATGGTGGCGGCCAGTTCGTGGGCCTGCCCGAGGCCCTGGTCGGCGAGCATCTCGGCGAGACCGCCCGCGTACCCCTGGCCGACGGCCCGTACCTTCCAGGCCTCTCCTC
This sequence comes from Streptomyces sp. NPDC032721, assembly GCF_055579625.1. Taxonomy (NCBI): domain Bacteria; kingdom Bacillati; phylum Actinomycetota; class Actinomycetes; order Kitasatosporales; family Streptomycetaceae; genus Streptomyces; species Streptomyces sp. NPDC032721. Next base: position 166,984 of record NZ_JBVIMX010000014.1, read on the forward strand.
GCCGGTAGAGCTCCAGGGCGACGACGGCGGACTCGGCGTCCAGCCCGGTGAGCGTGAAGGTGGCCACCTCGTCGCCGTCCAGGGACGTGACGGCGACGAAGGGCGCGGCGACCGCGCCGAAGCGGGCCGGGAAGCCGGCCGCGGTCGGCAGTGCGAGGAGCACGTTCACCCGGTGCACGTCCTCGGGGAGCGCGCCCAGGTCGACGGCGAGCCGGTGGTCGGCGGCGGCCTGCCGGGACACCTCCAGGCCCGGCAGCTGGGGCGTGCCGGGGTGGGCCACCCATTCCACGCCCCGTACGGTGCCCTGCTCGTCGCCGAGCGTGGCTCCGGCGACGACCGGCTGCCCGGCCGAGACCCGGATCTCCAAACGGGCCTGGGGCAAGGGGTGGTTCTGCCCCCGGACCAGCTCGGCCGTCATCGTCTCTCCCCCAGGTCGATCGCAGCTCCCGGCGGCCTGCTGCCTCCGGGAGCTGCGGTGTTGCTGCGCGTGCGGTGTTGCGCGGTGCTCTGTCCGTACGTCCTACAGGTGCGGCAGGATCGACGGCATCAGGTCCTGGAAGGTGCGCCCGTTGGCCGGGTTGCCGAGGGCCGTCATCTGCCAGCCGGCACCGGCGCGGCTGACCTTCGCCATGATCTGGGCGGTGTACTGGCCGCCGCCGTCGAGCGTGAAGCGGGCCATCTCCTGGCCGTTGGTCTCGTCGACGATGCGGCAGAACGCGTTCTGCACCTCCTGGAACGTCTGGCCGGTGAAGGAGTTCACCGTGAAGACGATCTGGTCGATGTGGACCGGAACGCGCTGCAGGTCGACGAGGATCGACTCGTCGTCGCCGCCCTGACCGGCGCCGCCGACCAGGTTGTCCCCGGTGTGCTTGACGGAGCCGTCGTCGCTGACGAGGTGGCGGAAGAACACCACGTCCACCGGCTGCTTGTCCGCGAACAGCACCGCCGACGCGTCGAGGTCGACCTCGCGGGTGCGCGAGCCGAACAGACCACGGCGCGGCGCCGCCTGCCAGCCGAGCCCCATCCGCACCGCGGTCAGGGTTCCCCCATCGCTCTTCTGCAGGTTGATGGCCTGGCCCTTGGTCATGTTGACCGTCACGCGCTACCCCTCTCCACGATCCCCAGCACCGCCCGTGTGTGCGGTTGAGCAGCACCCTACGCAGTTCCCCGGAGAGGGTCGCAACCCCGGTGCCTTTTGTGTCGGTCCTGCAACACTCCGCGACGCGCCCGCGCCGTGCGTCACGCCTGTCCCGCCTCCCTCATCTGCCGCAGCTCCTTCTTGAGTTCGCCGACCTCGTCGCGCAGCCGGGCGGCCACCTCGAACTGGAGCTCCGCGGCCGCCGCCCGCATCCGGGCGGTCATCTCCTCGATCTGCTCGGCCAGTTGGGCCGCCGGGCGGTCGGTGAGGACCTCCGCGCCCTTCTTCCCCTTCGCGGACTTCGCCGCCTTGCCGCCGAGCGCCGGGACGGGCGCCTTGGCGTCCTTGCCGGTCCTGGGCTTGCGGTAGTCGGTGCCGAGGAGCTCCTCGGTGTCGACCTCCTCGCGGGCGATGGTCGCGACGATGTCGTTGATCTTCTTGCGGAGCGGCTGCGGGTCGATGCCGTGCTCCTTGTTGTACGCGACCTGCTTCTCGCGGCGGCGGTTGGTCTCGTCGATGGCCTTGGCCATGGCGGGGGTGACCGTGTCCGCGTACATGTGGACCTGGCCGGAGACGTTGCGCGCCGCGCGGCCGATGGTCTGGATCAGTGAGGTGCCCGAGCGCAGGAAGCCCTGCTTGTCGGCGTCGAGGATGGCGACCAGGGAGACCTCGGGGAGGTCGAGGCCCTCGCGCAGCAGGTTGATGCCGACCAGTACGTCGTACTCACCGGCGCGCAGTTCGCGCAGCAGCTCGATGCGGCGCAGGGTGTCGACGTCGCTGTGCAGGTAGCGCACCTGGATGCCCAGTTCGAGGAAGTACTCGGTGAGGTCCTCGGCCATCTTCTTGGTGAGCGTGGTGACCAGGACGCGTTCGTCGCGCTCGGTGCGCAGCCGGATCTCGTGCACCAGGTCGTCGATCTGCCCCTCGGTCGGCTTGACGACGACCTCCGGGTCGACGAGGCCGGTCGGGCGGATGATCTGCTCGACGAAGCCGTCGCCGCGGGAGAGTTCGTAGGTGCCCGGGGTCGCGGACAGGTAGACGGTCTGGCCGATCCGCTGCTGGAACTCCTCCCACTTCAGGGGGCGGTTGTCCAGCGCGGACGGCAGCCGGAAGCCGTGGTCGACCAGGGTCCGCTTGCGGGAGGCGTCGCCCTCGTACATCGCGCCGATCTGTGGGACGGTGACGTGCGACTCGTCGAGGACGAGGAGGAAGTCCTCGGGGAAGTAGTCGAGGAGGGTGTGCGGGGCGGTGCCGGGCGCGCGGTCGTCGAAGTGCATCGAGTAGTTCTCGATGCCGGAGCAGCTGCCGATCTGCCGGAGCATCTCCAGGTCGTAGGTGGTCCGCATGCGCAGTCGCTGGGCCTCCAGCATCTTGCCCTGCTTCTCCAGCTCGGCGAGGCGGTCGGCGAGCTCCTTCTCGATGCCGTTGACCGCCTTCTCCATGCGCTCGGGGCCCGCGACGTAGTGGCTGGCGGGGAAGACGTACAGGCTGTCGTCCTCGCTGATGACCTCGCCGGTGAGCGGGTGCAGCGTGGACAGGGCCTCGATCTCGTCGCCGAACATCTCGATGCGGACGGCCAGTTCCTCGTAGACCGGGAAGATCTCGATGGTGTCGCCGCGGACCCGGAAGGTGCCCCGGGTGAAGGCGAGGTCGTTGCGGCTGTACTGGATGTCGACGAAGCGGCGCAGCAGGGCGTCGCGGTCGATCTCCTCGCCGACCTTGAGGCTGACCATGCGGTCGACGTACTCCTGCGGGGTGCCGAGGCCGTAGATGCAGGAGACGGAGGCGACCACGATGACGTCGCGGCGGGTGAGCAGGGAGTTCGTCGCGGAGTGGCGCAGCCGCTCGACCTCCTCGTTGATCGAGGAGTCCTTCTCGATGTAGGTGTCCGACTGCGGGACGTACGCCTCGGGCTGGTAGTAGTCGTAGTACGAGACGAAGTACTCGACCGCGTTGTTCGGCAGGAGCTCCCGGAACTCGTTCGCCAGCTGGGCGGCGAGGGTCTTGTTGGGGGCCATGACGAGCGTGGGGCGCTGGAGCTTCTCGATCATCCAGGCGGTCGTCGCCGACTTGCCCGTGCCGGTCGCACCCAGCAGGACGACATCCTTCTCACCTGCGCGAATGCGCTTCTCCAGCTCGGCGATGGCCGCCGGCTGGTCACCGCTGGGCTGGTAGGGGCTGACGACCTCGAAGGGCGCCACCGTACGTTCGATCTTGGAAACGGGCCGCATGCAACCACCGTACGACCCACCACTGACACTCGTGCGGTGATCGGCCGCCCGGGGCGCGGGAGCGGGGGGGTGCGGGAGCGGAGGGCCGCCCGTTCGGCCGGTCGGCCGAAGTGTCACCTGTGTACCGGATCTGTCACGGGCCGTGATGGATGCACGTGTCACACCGTTCACCCCATGGCCATTTCGCACCTGTTTCACATTGGCACGCAGCTGTCACGCTCGGTCGCCCGAGCCGTCGTCTCGCGCAAGGAGAGATCCATGCTCACCACCCTCGCCGTCACAGCGACCCTGACCGCTCTCGCGAGCGGGACCGCCGGTGTCGTCCACTCCCCGGCCGCCCCCGCGGGCGCCCCCGCCGCCCCTGCCGCCGCCCCCGTCGTCATCGCCCACCGCGGCGCCTCCGCCTACGCCCCCGAGAACACGCTCGCCGCCGTGGACAAGGCGCGCCGGCTGGGGGTCGACTGGGTGGAGAACGATGTGCAGCGCACCAAGGACGGCGAGTTGGTGATCGTCCACGACGACTCCCTGGCGCGTACGACCGATGTGGAGCAGGTCTTCCCGGGCCGGGCCCCGTGGAAGGTCAAGGACTTCACGGCGGCGGAGATCCGCCGGCTCGACGCGGGCAGCTGGTTCGGCCCCGCGTACGCGGGCGCGCGCGTGCCGACGCTGAAGCAGTACCTGAAGCGGGTCGACAAGAACCACCAGAAGCTGCTGATGGAGGTCAAGAACCCGGCCCTCTACCCGGGCATCGAGAAGGACGTCGTCGCCGTCTTGCGCAAGGAGGGCTGGCTGGACCGCGCCCATGTGCGGAGCAGGCTGGTCGTGCAGAGCTTCAGTGCGGACAGCGTGCGCGCGGTGCACGAGCTGGTGCCTGCGGTGACCACCGGCTTCCTCGGCACCCCGGCGGTCGCGGAACTGCCGCGGTACGCGGCGTACACCGATCAGATCAACCCGCAGCACGGGACGATCGACGCGGGGTACGTGGCGGCGGTGCACCGGCTGAAGGGGGCCCACGGGAAGCAGCTGAAGGTGAACACCTGGACGGTGGACGACGTGGTGAACGCGGCGAAGGTCAAGGGCTTCGGGGTGGACGGGATCATCAGCAACCGGCCCGATGTGGTGAGGGGCGTGGCCGGGAAGTCCTGAGGGCGGAGCCACTGTCAGTGGGGGGTCGTACCTTGGGAACGTGAACAGCGACGTGGGTGGGGTTGTCGAGTGGGGCCTCGTGGGGAGCGGCATCGGGCCCCTTCTCCTGGCCGCCACCGAGGCCGGGCTGGTGACCGTGGCCATGCATGCGGACGAGCGGGTCCGGGAGAAGGTCCTCGACGGGCTGGCCGCCCGCTTGGGAAGTGAGCTCGTCGAGGTCGTGGAGCCCGGTGGCGCGGGCTCGCGGCTGGCCGAGCCCGCGCGGCAGCTCGCGGCCTACTTCGCGGGCGAGCTGCGGGAGTTCGACCTTCCCCTCGACTGGTCGCTGACCACCGGCTTCAACCGGCAGGTGCTCCGCGAGCTCAACGACTCGGTGCCGTACGGAAACGTCGTCGCGTACGGCGACCTGGCCCGCCGCGTCGGCCAGCCCGGCGCCGCCCAGGCCGTCGGCGCCGCCATGGGGTCGAACCCGCTGCCGGTCGTCGTGGCCTGCCACCGCGTGGTGGAGAGCGACGGCGGACTCGGCGGATTCGGCGGCGGGCTGGAGACCAAGCGCGTACTGCTGGCGCTGGAGGGGGTGCTGCCGCAGCCGCTGTTCTGACCCGCGCCGGTTTCCCCGCAAACCCCGTATCGCCCACCCGAGGCGTGCTGGCACACTGCGGCAGTGACGACGACCAGTTCCCCCGTGCCCGCCCCCGTCTCCGCCGAGGCGTTGCCCGCGCTCCAGCGGCGTACCACCGCCGTGCTCATCGTGAGCCAGATACTCGGCGGCCTCGGAGTGCCCATCGGCATCACCCTCGCGCCCGTCCTCGCCACGGAGATCGGCGGCACCGAGGCCGTGTCCGGGCTGGCCCCCACCGCGTCCGTGGTGGGCACGGCCCTGTTGTCCGTACCGCTCGCCTCCCTGATGACGCAGCGCGGACGGCGGCCCGGTTTCGTCCTCGCGTACCTGGTCGGGGCGCTCGGGGCGGCCCTCGTCGTGGTCGCCGCCCTCGCGGAGAGCTTTCCGCTGCTGCTGCTCGGCATGGCGGGATTCGGCGCGGCGTCCCTCGCGAACCTCCAGGCCCGGTTCGCCGCGGCCGACCTGGCAGCCCCCGACCGGCGCGCCAGGGCGATCTCCACGGTGGTGTGGGCGACGACCCTCGGCGCGGTGCTCGGGCCGAACATCGCGGCCCCGGCCGGGCGTATCTTCTCCGGCACCTCCATACCCGTGACGGCGGCCCCGTTCGTGTGGGCCGCCGTCATCTTCCTGGTCACCGGGGTGATCGTCGCCGTACTGATGCGCCCGGACCCGCTGCTGACCGCGCGGGCGCTGTCCCCACAGGCGGACGACACTCCCGCGAACCGCTCCCTGAAGGCGGGCATCGCCGCCGTGAAGGCGTCCCCGCGAGCCCGCCTGGCCCTGGTGACGGTCGCCGTCACGCACACCGCGATGGTGTCGATCATGACGATGACGCCGGTGCACCTGGGGCACCACGGCGCGGGTCTGCAACTGGTGGGGCTGGTCATCAGCGGGCACATCGCCGGCATGTACGCCTTCTCGCCCGTCATGGGCTGGCTCGCGGACAGGCTCGGCCGGCTGTCGGTGATCGGCCTGGCGGCGGGCCTGCTGTCCCTCGCCGCCCTCCTCGCGGGCACCTCGGGAGGCAGCCACGGGCAGACCGCGGCGGGACTGTTCGTTCTCGGTCTGGGCTGGTCCGCCGGGCTGGTCTCGGGCTCCGCGCTGCTCACGGACTCCGTGCCGCAGCCCGCCCGCGCCGCCGTGCAGGGGCTCTCGGACCTGACGATGAACTCGGCTGCCGCTGTCGGCGGCGCGGCGGCCGGACTGATCGTCGCGCAGGCGGGCTACGGCTGGCTCAACGCGGCCGGAGCCCTCCTGCTGCTGCCGATGGCCGCGCTGGCCCTCTTCACGGCGCGTACCTCTCCGGCGAAGGCCCGAGGATGACGGGCCTCGAAGGGGGATTCAGAGGGTGATGTGGTAGGCCTTGCGCAGCGTCTCGTGCACCGTCCAGGTCGTACGGTCGCCCTCGCGCAGCACACACGCGTCGCCCGGTCCGATCTCCAGGGTCGCGCCGCCCTCCACCGCGACGGTGGCACGACCGCTGACCACCACGAAGAGCTCGTTGGCCTCGGTGTCGGTCACCACGCCCGGCGTGATCTGCCAGATCCCGCGCAACTGCTTGCCGTCCGGGGACTCCCACAGCACCTTGCCGGTGACCTCCGGGGTGCCGGAGACGATCTGCTCCGGGTCGAGCGGCTCGGCCTCCAGTTCCGCGTCCGGAATGTGGACGGCGAACGAGGCAGGAGCGGAAGAAACTTGATCAATTGTCGTCATGGCCGGTCACCTTAGCGAGCACTTCCGGCCAGCTGTGCGGCGAGGTGGTCGAAGAAGCCGTTCCATCCCGCCTCCGCCCGGGCGTACTCCTCCGCCGTGAGGTTGGCGCCGATCTGCTGGAACCGCATCCCGGTCCGCCCCTCCCCCAGATCCGCGAACGCCACGGTCACCAGCTCTCCCTCGGCCCCGTCGTCCGAGCTGCGGTCGGCGAGGGTGAGCATCAGCCGTTCCGGCCGTACGACCTCCTGGTACTCGCCCCAGAACGGCAGTTCCGCCCCGTCGGGCGCGATCATCGTCGCGTGCCAGGCGCCGCCCGGTCTGACGTCCAGGAGCACCCCGTCCACCGGGACGTCGAGCGCGGCTCCGAACCAGCCCGCGAACCGTTCGGGCTCCGTCCACGCCTCGTACACCCGCTCCCTCGGTGCGTCGAGGACGCGGGTGAGGTCGATGCCCGCCGTACTGGCCATGGTGGTGGTCCCTTCCGGCCCTCGGGCTCCCGCCCGTCGCCTCTCGCCCCGTGCACCTCAGATGCTCGCCGAATCAACCCAAACCGGCAATACCGGCAAGGCGTGCCCCGGCGTACTCAGGGCACAGGTATGGGCACAGGTAAGGGCACAGGCCTCTACAGGGAGCTACGGCCATGGAGATATCAGGCGTCATCAGCGCACTCGTGATCGGCATCGTCATCGGCGTGCTCGGCCGGCTCGTGGTCCCTGGCCGGCAGCGCATCGGCATCCTGTGGACCATCGCGGTGGGTATCCTCGCCGCACTCGCGGGCGCGGCGATCGCCGAGGCGTTCGGTGTGTCCGACACCAAGGGCGTCGACTGGGTCGAGTGGCTCATCCAGATCGCTCTCGCCGCGCTCGGCGTCGCCGCACTGGACCGTTTCAAGGGCAGCGGGCGGAGCCGGGGCCGGAGCCGCGTCCGCGGACGCAGCCACAGGTAGTCACTGCCGCCGGTGGTCACTGCCGCTGGTGGTCGGGCAGGCCCGTCCAGGCCGGATGCCGCGGGTCGTCGGCCCGTACGACCACGTCCGCGGCGTCCAAGGGGCCGACCTCCTCCTCGTAACGCACGAAGGCGGGCAGCATCCACTGCTCGCCCTCGTCGGTACGTCGCCGCAGCGCGCCCGCCGACAGTCGTACGTACACCGACAGATCGAACGGGAACCAGCGCCCGAGCAGCAGCGGTCCGTGCAGCAACAGCACCGCACCGTCCGGGAGTTGGCGGTACGGGCTGCGGGTCGCGCGGTCGGTGGCCGGGTCCCAGAGGTCGGGCAGCACGCGTCCGGTGCCGCCGGGTTCCAGGGGGCCGAACACCTCCCGCCAGAGCGCTCCGGTGTCGAACCAGCCGTCGAAGTACGTGTCGGGGTCCCGCTTCCCGTACTCGAAGCGCAGCGAGGCGGGGCGCAGGAAGCCCTCGGTGTCGACGACGTGGACGGTACGTCCGCGCAGGCGGAGTGCGGCCGCGATCCGCTCGGCGCATTCGGCGGTGCGGGCGGCGGGCGCACCGTCCACGGCGACCTTCAGCCAGGGGCTGCCGTCGGCAGGCGTACGGGTGTCGAGGTGGTCGGCGAGGGTGTCGGCGAGGCGTTCCCAGGTGATCGGTCGGAGCTGCACCCGGCCATCATCGCCGGTCCGGCCGACGGCTTCCGCTTGACCTTGCCGTTGGCGGCAGGGTCGGAGCATCACCGTCATGAACAGCGCACGCAACAGCAGCAACAACCAGGACCGCCGGGCCGTCGTCGTCACCGGGGCGGGCACCGGCATCGGCCGCGCCACCGCGCTCGCCTTCGCCGCCGAGGGGGCGGCGGTGATCGCGGTGGGCCGCAGGGCGGAGCCCCTCGCGGAGACGGCTGCCGCCGTGGAGCCCCGGGGCGGCGGGCGGATCGTCCCGTTCGTGGCGGACCTCACCGAGGACGGCGCGGCCGAGGCCGTCGTCCGCGCGGCCACGGAGACGTACGGCCGTCTCGATGTACTCGTCAACAACGCCGGGATCGTGGGCGAGGGCGCCCTCGGCACGTACACCCGCCCCGGCATCGAGTCCCAGCTCGCCACGAACCTCGTCGCACCGGTGCTGCTGACGCAGGCCGCACTGCCCGCATTCAGCAAGGACGGCGAGGGTGCCGGCGGGGTCGTGGTCAACGTGACCACTTCGGTGGGGCAGCGCGGCTGGCCGGGGAACTCCGTGTACGCCGCGACGAAGGCCGCGCTCGAACTGCTCACCCGCAGCTGGGCGGTGGAGCTCGCCCCGCGCGGAATCCGGGTCGTGGCCGTCGCCCCAGGCGCGATCGACACCCCGATCGGCGCGCACCAGGGCCTGTCGGCCGAGCGGCAGGACGCGGTACGGAGGTGGCAGATCGCGCACACCCCGATGGCCCGGATCGGCCGCCCGCAGGAGGTCGCCTGGGCGATCACCCGGCTCGCGTCGCCCGAGGCGTCGTTCGTGACGGGTACGGTGCTCGCGGTGGACGGGGGTGCGGTGGTCGCCTGACCCGTACGGCAGGAGGAGGGGCGCGGGATGCGCATCGGGGAACTCGCGCGGGCGACGGGCTGCACGCCCCGCGCCCTGCGCCACTACGAACAGGCGGGCCTGCTCACGTCCCTCCGCTCGCCGAACGGCTATCGGGAGTACGACGCCGGGTCGGCCGTGGTCCGGGTGCGCAACATCCGTCAACTCCTGGACGTGGGGCTGACGTTGGAGGACGTACAGGCCTTCGGTCCGTGCCTGGACGGGAACGTGCTCGACGCCGCGCCGTCGGACGGTGCGCTCAGGATCGCGCGGGAGCGGCTGGCGGTGCTGGACGCGCGGATCGCGGCGCAGACGGCGGCCAGGGAGAAGCTGGCGAGCGCACTCGCCGGGGCGGCGGCTCCCGGCCCTGCTGCAGGCCCTGACCCATTCCCCTGACCCATTCCCCGGTCCCGGCCCCGGTCCCGGAAATGCCGGAGCGGACTCGGAGGATTTGGCCATCCTCCGAGCCCTGTAGGTGCCGTCGTCATGCGCACACCGGCACACTTGAGGGCGAGGGTCAGTCGTCACATCGCTGTGTTCTGCCTTTAAACTACCGCGCATCGTCGGGTCGTTCAGAACAAAAGCTGCACGGGCTGGAATTGAACCAGCATCCAGCGATCAAAGCCCTCGCCCGGTCGATCCGGTGATCGACGGCAATGCTGAGTCTGGAGCAATAGTCTGAGATTGAACGCGGTCTGCCTCTGCCGGAATTGGGCTACCGCAGCCCGAATGCTGCGGGGAGGATTTGAACCTCCACTGGAACCGCGCATCACGACAAGCCTCATCTTCAGCTTGCGCTCCTGGCGCACCCCCACCGCACTTCGGCGGCAGGGGAGTTTTTGACGCTACCCGAAGAGGTAGCCGAACACCACGTCCCCGACGCGCCGGTCGGTGACCTCGGCGCCGTTCGCCTCCTCACGGGCGTACTTGACCGCCTGCTGGAGCTTTTCGACCCGGCCGAGGAGTTCGTTGACCCGCCGCGCGGGCAGCGCTCCGGAGAACTTCACGGTCGTCCAGTAGCCGACCGGTACGTCCTCGTAGTACACCTCGACCTGCGCCGGGTGCTTCTCGGTCGCCTCCGCCTTGACGTGATTGCGCGGCACCTTCTTCGTACGAACGGTACGGACCGGCGGGTCGGTCTTCCAGGCGTCCGTCGAGGGGTCCTGCGCCCACGACTCGGCGGCGTCCAGCACGGGCAGCTTGCGCACGAAGGTGTGGATGTCCGTCAACTGCTTCTCCAGGAAGAGCAGATAGGAGACGGGCACGGAATTCAGCAGTACCCTGCCGTCCACCTCGACATCTGCGCGCGCCTCACAATTCGCCCAGTCCTTGGTGGCGGTCACGTCGAAAAGGCGGGTGAGTGCGTTCGCGGTGTCGCGCAGTACGTCCTCGGCCTTCACCTGCACTCGCGTCGACTCGGGCGGAAGCTGCTCGCCCTCCTCGTCCTTCGGCTGATACGTACGGGAAATGCCCGCCAACAGGCCCGGTTTCTGGAGACCGTGATGGGCCGCCGTCAGGTCCTGGTGTGCCTTGGACTTGACGCCTTTCTCGACTGCGATGATCTGATTGAGTTTCGCCACACCGGAAAGCTAACAGCGTCAACGTCCACTGTTCCAGCGATTATTGATCGGCGAAGGACGGTAAGTCCTTGGCATGACTTCCCTCCCGGCGGAACCGACGGATCCGCCCGACCCGACGGGCCCGCACGAGCCGACGGATCCGCCCGACCCGACGGGCACGCCCGACCCGGTGACGTACCCCCTGGCCGGTCCCGTCGTCATCGAGCCGCTCAGGCGCCGCCACTGCGCGGAGTGCCGGCAGGGCCCGCTCCCCCTCCACGTGCTGGAGTTCAACGCGCCGCGCTGCCTGGACTGCGCCGACCTCGGCCACCTCGTCCTGCTGCCGCGCGGCAACGCCGCCCTCACCCGCCGTGCCCGGGAGGGCAGTGCGCTGTGGGCGGTGGTCGTCCGCTTCCACCGGCGCCGCAAGCGGTACGAACGTCAGGGCCTGCTCGTCGAGGAACAGGCCCTGGCCCGCGCCGAGTCGGCCTGCCTCGCGGACGCCGACGCCCGGGAGCGCCGCAGGGTCAGGGACGCCGCCCGCCGGGCCGCCGGGGACGTCACCTTCACGGCCTCCTTCGCCGCCGCGATCCTCGGCCTCTTCCCCGGCTGCCCGCCGGAGCGGGCCCGCGCCGTCGCCGCCCACACCGCACAGCGGGGCAGCGGCCGGGTCGGCCGCAGCGCCGCGGGGCGCGCCCTGGACGAGGGCGCCGTGACGGCGGCGGTGCGGGCCGCGGTGCGGCACGAGGACACCCCGTACGACAGCCTGCTGATGGCGGGCGTCCCCCGGCACGAGGCGCGGGCACGGGTGGCGGAGGCGATCGAGACGGTGCTGGAGGCGTGGCGGGCAGGGGGTTGAAGGGCGCCGGCGGGGGAGGATGACACCCCCCACACACCAGGCGAGGTACCAGCCGCGATGACCACCCCTGCGCCACGTCCCCACGACGGAGCGGAGCTCGCCCCCTCGCTCGACGAAGCGCCGCTGCGCCCCTTCCACCTGCGGGTCACCGCCACCACCTTCGGCGCGAACTTCTCCGACGGGTACGCGCTCGGCATGATCGGCGCCGTCCTGACCACCCTCACGGACGCCCGCCACCTCTCCGGCGTCTGGCAGGGACTGCTGGGTGCTTCGGCGCTGATCGGGCTGTTCTTCGGCAGCATCGTGCTGGGCCGGGTCGGCGACATCATCGGCCGCCAGAAGCTGTACATCTACAACTTCGTACTGATCACCGTCGCCTCCGCCCTCCAGCTCTGGGCGCACGATCCCGCCGTCCTCTTCGTCCTGCGCCTGCTGATCGGCTTCGGTCTCGGGGCGGACTACGCGGTCGGTCCTACGATGCTGTCGGAGTTCGCGCCGAAGCGGCTGCGCGGGCTGCTGCTCGGCTCCCTCACCGTGATGTGGACGGTCGGTTACGTCCTGGCCGGGATCCTCGGCACCTGGCTCGGCGGCACCGAGCACGCCGCGTACCTCCTCCTCGCGTCGGGCGCGCTGCCCGCCGCCCTGGTGCTCCTGCTGCGCTTCGGCACCCCGGAGTCGCCGAGCTGGCTGGTCAGCCAGGGGCGGGTGGCGGAGGCCAGGGAGATCGCCCGCCGCTATCTGCGGTCCGAACTGGGCGACACGGCCGTGGCCGCCGCCGTCGCCCCGTCGGCCACGTCTGCGGCGGCGTACCGCGAACTGTTCGCGCCCGGCCAGTCGCGCCGCACCTGGTTCGGCCTGATCTTCTACAGCGCCCAGGTCCTGCCGTACTTCGCGATCTACACCTTCATGCCGACGATCCTGCTCGCCCTGGACGTCGAGGACGCCGACCTCCAGAACTTCCTCCTCAACCTCTTCCTGCTGGCCGGCGGCGTCATCGGCCTGTGGTTCCTGCAACGCACCGGCCGCCGCCCCCTGGTGATCACCACCTTCGCCGTGATGACCTGCGCCCTGACCCTGATGGGCGCCCTCAGTCATGCCTCCTCGGTGGCCCTGATGATCCCGTTCCTCGTCTACACCTTCGTCATGGCGGGCGCCTCCAACCTCACCCAGGTCTATCCCGCCGAGCTCTACCCCACCCACCTGCGCGCCACCGGCGTCGGCTTCCTCAACGGCACGAGCCGCATCGCGTCGGCGATCGGCACGTTCGTCCTGCCGGTGAGCCTGGAGTCGCTCGGCCTGAGCTGGTCGATGTACTGGCTGGCGGGGGTGCTGCTGATCGGGACGGTGGCGTCGGTGGCGTGGGCGCCGGAGACGAAGGAGGTGGGCACCACTTCCGGGGGGTGAACGCCGGCCTTCACCCTCGGGCGGCTGCCGGGCGGTGCTTGTCGTACGGTGTCGGGGCCGGGGGACGGCGGAACGATCAGACGCCGAGGGGTTGTGGTCCGGGGTGATACACGCTAATCGGACCATGATCGCGAACCGCGAACCGCGAACCGCGAACCGCGAACCGCGAACCGCGAACCGCGAAGTGCGCGCGGTCCACGGTTCGCCGCTGCCTCCGTCCCTGATGCCGGTGCCGTCCCCCTCGTCTCCCCGCTCCCCCGTCTCCGCGTCCCCGTCGGCCCGGACGCCGACCGCTGGCGTACCCTCCCCGGCCGCCGCACCCTCGTCGCCGTCGCCCGTACCGTCACCTCCACGGTCCGGGTCCTCGACGTTCTGCGGCCCGTGCTGCGTGACGATCCCCGGGTCGACCTCCTGTTCGCGTACGACCCCACCTCCGCGTTCAGCGGCGGCGTACTGGAGCTGCTCTGCTCGCTCGGGATACGTACGCTCCCCTGGGACCAGTTCCGCGCCCTGTCCCCCGCACCGGACCTGATCGTCACCGCCACCGAGAACGCCGACCTCGTCGACGCGAGCGGCCACCGCGGCACCCCCGTTCTGGTCCTCCTCCACGGGGTCGGCTTCCACAAGCGGGTCCCCGATGCCCGCAGCCGGGACGACCGGCTCGCCGGGATGGTTCCCGAGGCGCTGCTGCCGCGCGCCCTGCTGGCCCTCTCCCATCCCGACCAGGCGGTCCAGTTGCGGGAGTCGTTCCCCGCGAGCGCCGGTCGTACCGTGCTGGTCGGTGACCCCAGCCACGACATGCTCGACGCCGGGCGGGACCTGCGCGACCGGTACCGGCGCGTCCTCGGTGTCCGGGACGGCCGTCGGCTGGTCGTCGTCAGCTCCACCTGGCGCGACCGCTCCGTGCTGGGCCAGGACACCTTGCTGCCCGCCCGGCTGCTCGCCCAGCTCCCGCTGGACGAGTACGCGGTGGCGCTCGTCACGCACCCCAACATCCCGGCCGCCCACGGCGACTACCACCTGGACACGGTGCTCGCCTCGGCCCTCGACGCCGGGCTGCTGCGCATCCCTCCGGAGCACGGCTGGCAGGCGGCGCTCCTCGCCGCCGACCTCCTCATCGGCGACCACGGTTCGGTGACCTTCTACGGTGCCGCGCTGGGCACTCCCGTCCTGCTGGGCGCGTTCGCCGAGGCGGAGGTCGTCCCCGGTACGCCCATGGCCGAACTGGGGCGGGTCGCGCCGTACCTCGATCCCACCGCTCCGTACCTCCCCCAGGTCGAACGGGCGGTGGACGGTCACGACCCCGCACTCCTGCGCAAACTGGGCGAGAGCGCGCTGATCACGCCGGGCCGCTCGCTGCCGCGACTGCGCAGCCTGGTCTACGAGGCCCTGGACCTGCCCGCGCCACCCGGCCGGGTCCGGCTGCTGGCACCGGAGGATCCGGTTCCGCGTGCCTGGGTGACGGGGGACGCCGTTCACCTCGCCGCCCGGTTCGAACCGGCGGCCGGGAGGGTGACGGTACGCCGTTTCCCGGCGGCCGTCGCCGAGTTCGGCCCTGCGGGCAGTGCCGACGACGGCGGGATCCGTCATCTGCACTGCTCCGACGAGGAGCGGGACCTCGGGCTGCGGCAGCGCGCCGAGACGCTGACCTCGCTCGATCCGGAGCGTGCGCTGGCCCGCCATCCGCGGGCCCGACTGGCGGTCGGACCGGTGTCGCGGGGACGCTGCCGCATCCTGCTCGACGACGGGCGGGCAGTGGACGCTTCAGCCACCGGCCCTGGGGCGGATCCGGCGCTGCTGGCCGCCGTGGTGCACGCGCTGATGTGGGCCGGGGAGCCCTTGGCCGGGCGTTTCGCGCTGGTGGTGGGGTCCGGTGCGGAGGAGGAAGTGGTGCTACGGACGGCCGCCGTCGGCTGAGTTGCCAGTGTTGCTCGTATTGCCTGTGTTGTTCGGGCCGCCCTCGCGGTGCTCCAGTTGTTCCCGCAGTTCCCGGGCGCGTGGGCTGCCGCCCGCTTCGTAGATCTCCAGTGCCCTGGTCAGCTGTTCCTCGCGCGCCGCGTGGTCGCCGGTCAGGGCGTGGAGCTCGGCCAGTTCCTCGCGTGCCTGCGCCTCGTAGTGGGTGGCGCCGACGCCTGCCAGTTGCGCTGCGGCCCGTGTCAGCTCTGCGAGCGCCGTGTCCGTTTCGCCGAGTTGCGCGCGTACGGAGCCGAGTGCGGCCAGGGCCCTGGCCCCCATCCGCTCGTCGGGCCCGCCGGGCAGGTCCGCGAACCGGCGCACCGCGTCCTCCAGCGTGTCCCGCGCCGCCTCGTACCGCTTGGCCGCGCTCTGCGCACGCCCGAGGAAGTAGCGGCCGATGGCCTTTCCGCGGTGGTCGCCGGCCGCCTCGTACAGCGCCATCGCCTCCTCGTAGTTGGCGATCGCGCGCTGCGGTTCGCAGGCGTCCAGGTATCGCCCGTAGAACTCGCGCGCGGAGGCCCGCAGCAGTACGTCACCGCTGTCGTCCGCCCGTACGACCGCCGCTTCCAGCTCCGTACGGGCCCGCTCGCGCTCGTCGAGGTCGAGCAGCGGCCGTGACAGCAGGCAGCGCAGCCGGGCCTCGGTGAACGCGTCGCCACCCGCCACGGCCGCGGCCACTCCCAGCTCTCCGGACACCAGCCAGTCGGCCAGGTACCTGCGGGTGAGGAAGAGGGCGGTGAGCGCCTCCGCCAACTCGGCGACCGAACCGTGGAGTTGTTGGGCCGCCGCGGCCCTCATCGTCTCGATCAGCTCGGCCCGCCGGGTGTCCAGCCAGTCCAGCGCGGCGTCCTTGTCCCGGAACGGCCCCCGGGCGTCCGGCAGCCGCTGGACGTGCCGCCCGGCGCGCAGTCGGCCCCCTGTGATCGTCCGGTCGGCGTACGCGGCCGTCTCCAGCAGCCGCTCCGTCGTACGGGCGACGACCGGGCCCCCGTCGCGCACCGCGTCGGCCCGTTCACGTGCGTGCAGGCGGACCAGTTCGTGGAATCCGTACCTCCCGTCGGAGTACGGGAAGACCAGCCCGGCCTTGCGCAGCACGCCGAGCAGTTCCCCGGCCGCCGCCTCCTCCCGGTCCGCCACGGCGGCGGCGAGCGTGGCGTCCCAGCGGGGTGCCGGGCACAGCCCGAGCAGGGTGTAGAGGCGGGCCGCCTCCGGGGGCAGGCTCGCGAAGGCCAGTTCGAACGAGGTCGTCACGACGGGCTCCCCTTCCAGGGACAGGACGGACAGGCGGCTTCCCTCGTCGTCCAGTTCGTCGGCAAGGGTGGCGAGGCGACGGTCGGGCCGCTCGGCCAGCAGGGCCCCGGCCACCTGGAGGGCGATCGGCATTCCGGCGCAGGCACGCACGATGCGGGCGGCGGCCCCGGGCTCGTTCGTAACGCGTTCGGGGAAGGGCTCGCAGTGCCATTCGAGCACCTGGCGCCCCTCTTCGACGGTGAGCGGTTCCAGGAACCTCAGCCGGGCGCCCCGGGGCCGCAGCCTTCCCAGCGGCCCCTGGCTGGTGACCAGGACGAGGCTGCCGGGCGCCCCCGGTGAGAAGGAGGCGACCTGGGTGTCCTCGGTGACGTTCTCCAGCACCACCAGCACGGCCCCGCGCTCGGCCGTACGGCTGCGGAACCACGCCTCCAACTCCCGCAGGGTGGAGGGCATGTAGGTGTCGTCGACGCCCGTCGCCCGCAGGCAGGCGCGCAGTGCCTCCGCGACGTCACCACCGGCCCGGCGGCCGCGCAGCGCGCCGAAGTCGACGTAGAGGTCACCGCCCGGGAAGCGGTCGCGGACCCCCTCGGCCCACCGGCTGACCAGCTGGCTCTTGCCCATACCGGCGAGCGCGTGCACACAGCCCACTCCGACGCCGCCGGTGCTCGCGTCGAGCCATTCGTCGATCACCGCACGCCATGCGTCACGCCCGACGAACGGCTGTGTGTGCAGCGGGATCTGACGTGGCGTCAACACTTCACGCGATGGGGCCGGGTGGAGGTGGAAGTCGCCCCGCACCGTGCCGATCTGTGCGACGGTCCCGCTCACCACTCCCGAGATGTCGTTCCGCACGCCACCCGACTCGACACCCATGTGCGCACCCCTCCCCCGCCGACGGCCCTTGTGCACAAGCTACTTGACGGCCCGTGAGGTGTACCGGCGGCGCCGCCGTGGTACGGCTTCCCCGGGGAGGCCGGCCCGGTCAGGTGTTCAGCAGGGCGTTGAGTACGTCGACGGGGTCGCCGCCCGGTGGGCCGCTGGGCCACCAGTCGTCGGTGCCGCTGTCCGACTCGTATCCGTACCAGAGGCCGTCCTGGCCGTAGCGGAGCTGGAAGCGGTCGGCGGAGAGGTGGTTGCGCCAGGGGCGGAAGTCGTGGCGGCCCAGGGCGTGCAGGGTGGAGCGGGCGCGGTCGAAGGGGCCCGCGGGCGGGTCCCAGGGCTCATCGAGTACGGCGAGGGCGGCGGGGCCGCCCTGCCGCCAGGCGGAGACCGCCCGGGCGAGCTCGGTGGGGGTGCGGCCGAGTGCGCGGGTGAGGGAGGTGTAGAGGGAGCGGGTCGCGGCGGTGAGCCCCGAGCCGGGCTGGGCGGCGGCGATGCGGACGGCGTCCTGCCAGGGGCCGAGGCCGCGGAGGGGGTCGGTGCCGGTGGTGAGCAGGGCGTGGGCGCGGGCCGCCGCGTCCGTGGCCAGGTGGTCGAGGGCGAGCGGGTCGGGGGCCTTCCGGCCGCCCGGGTAGGAGGGCGGGGTGCCGGGGACCGGCGGCGGGGGGAAGGGCGCCGGGAGCAGGCCGAGGGGTTCGCGGGCGAAGGCGTCGCGGGCCGTGATTGTCGGCACGGTGGGGGCGGTGCGGGCGCTGCTCGCGGTGCGGGCGGCGTTGCGGCGGGAGAGGGCGTCGAGGATCTCCCGCTCGTCCCTGCCGCGCAGCAGGAAGACGACGAAGGGGTCCTCGTCGAGGATGCGGGCCACCTGGTAGCAGAGGGCGGCGGCGTGCTTGCAGGGGCGGCCGGCGTCCGGGCAGGTGCAGGTGGGGAGCACGTCGCCGGCGGCCGCGGGCAGCAGGGGGATCCCGGAGAGGGAGGAGTCCGGGTCGAGGAGGGCGTGCGGCATGGTCTTGGCGAGGAGCGCTTCGAGGTGCGCGGGGTGGTCGGCGGCCACGTCCAGGAACTCGTCCCAGTCCTCGTCGGGGAGGGTGCGCAGACGGATGTCCGCGCGGTACGGGCGGGCCCGGCTGCCGCGTACGTAGGCCACCACCCGGCCCGGGGTGACCGTGATGGTGTCGACGTGGCCCGCGTCGGCGTACTCCCGGCCCCGGGCGAGTCTGGCCGGGTCGAGCGAGAGGTCTTCGAGGGCGGACACCCAGGCCCTGCCCCACCAGGTGGTGGCCGGTCCGGTGGTCTGTGGGGTCGGCGGGAAGGTGCGGCGGCGGTCGGCCGCGGGTGCGGGCGGTGGCGTACGGGGGGTCATGAGGGCCTCCTCAGCGACACCAGGTCCGCGAGCTCGCGGTCGCTGAGCTCGGTCAGGGCGGCCTCGCCGCTGCCGAGGATGGCGTCCGCCAACGAGCGCTTGGCGGCGAGGAGTTCGGCGATGCGGTCCTCGACGGTGCCCTCGGCGATCAGCCGGTGGACCTGGACGGGCTGGGTCTGGCCGATGCGGTACGCGCGGTCGGTGGCCTGCTCCTCGACCGCCGGGTTCCACCAGCGGTCGAAGTGGACGACGTGCGAGGCGCGGGTGAGGTTGAGGCCGGTGCCCGCCGCTTTGAGGGAGAGCAGGAAGACGGGGACCTCGCCGGACTGGAAGCGGTCGACCATCTCCTCGCGCTGTGCGACCGGGGTCCCGCCGTGCAGGAGCTGGGCGGGGATCGCGCGGGCCGACAGGTACTGCTGGAGGAGCCGGCCCATGGTCACGTACTGCGTGAAGACCAGGACCGACTGTTCCTCGGCGAGGATCGTGTCGAGGAGCTCGTCGAGGAGGGCCAGCTTGCCGGAGCGGGCGGCGAGGCGCGCCGGTGCCACGGCCGGGCCGCCCTGCGCCGGGCCGCCCTCCTTCAAGCCCTCCTCCTTCAAGTACTGCGCGGGGTGGTTGCAGATCTGTTTGAGGGAGGTCAGCAGCTTCATGATCAGGCCGCGTCGGGCGATGCCCTCGGAGGCCTCGATGGCGGCCATCGTCTCGTGCACCGCCGCCTGGTAGAGCGCGGCCTGCTCGCGGGTGAGCGGTACCGGGTGGTCGGTCTCGGTCTTGGGCGGCAGTTCGGGGGCGATGCCCGGGTCGGACTTCTTGCGGCGCAGCAGGAAGGGCCGTACGAGCCGGGACAGCCGCTCCACCGCGTCCGGGTCCTCGCCGCCCTCGACCGCGCGCGCGTGCCGGGCGCGGAAGGTGGTGAGCGGGCCGAGGAGCCCCGGGGTGGTCCAGTCGAGGAGGGCCCACAGTTCGGAGAGGTTGTTCTCGACGGGGGTGCCGGTGAGCGCGATGCGGGCCGGGGCGGGGATGGTGCGCAGCGCCCTGGCGGTGGTGGAGCGGGGGTTCTTGAGGTGCTGGGCCTCGTCGGCGACGATCATGTTCCAGTCGTACGTGGCGAGTTCGGGGGCGCTGGTGCGCATGGTGCCGTACGTGGTGAGGACGAAGCCGCCGGTCAGCTCGTCGAGGTGGCGGCCGGTGCCGTGGAAGCGGCGGACCGGGACGCCGGGCGCGAACCGTTCGATCTCGCGCTGCCAGTTGCCCAGGAGGGAGGCGGGGCAGACGACCAGGGTGGGGGCCTTGCGGGCGCGGTGCAGGTGCAGGGCGATCACGGTGATGGTCTTGCCGAGGCCCATGTCGTCGGCGAGGCAGCCGCCGAGGCCGAGTGAGGTCATCAGGTCGAGCCAGGCCAGACCGCGCAGCTGGTAGTCGCGCAGGGTGGCGTTCAGCGCGGCGGGCTGCGGTACGGCGTCGGCGCCGCCGCGCGCGAGCCGGTCGCGCAGGGTGGCCAGCGCTCCGGCCGGTACCGCCTCGACCTGCTCGCCGTCGATCTCCGCCGTGCCGGTGAGCGCGACCGTGAGCGCGTCGGCCGGGTCCAGCAGCCCCAACTGCCGCTTGCGCGCCTTGCGTACGAGCGCGGGGTCGACCACCACCCACTGGTCGCGCAGCCGGACCACCGGGCGGTGCTCCTCCACCAGAGCGTCCATCTCGGCCTCGGTCAGCTCCTCGCCGCCGAGCGCCAGCTGCCAGCTGAAGTCGAAGAGGTGGTCGGCGTCGAAGAAGGGGGTGCCGTCGGTGGCCGAGCCGGGTGCGGGGCGGACCACGGCGGTGGCGGTCAGCGTACGGGCCAGCTCGCGCGGCCAGTGCACGCGCACCCCGACCGCCTCCAGCCGGTGTGCCGCCGCGCCCAGCAGGTCGTACAACTCCTCGTCGGACAGCGGCAGTACGTCGGGGACGGGCTGTTCCAGGAGCCGGGCGAGCGGCGGCCAGACGCGGCCCGCCCTGCGGATCGCGAGAACGGTGTCGATCCGGGCCCGGGGGCCGAAGTGGTCGCCCCCGTCCCCCGCCCAGAGGTCGGCCGCGTCGACGAGGTGGGTCGGGTCCGCGAGGCTGTGCACCTGCACGACGGCGGCCCCGGCCGGGCGCCCGCGCGATGCCCGGCCTCCGCCCTCGTCCCCCTCCTCCTCGTGACTGTCGAAGAGCCCGTACGCGGGCAGGTCCAGCCGCAGCGAGACCCGCACTCCCGCGTCCGCACCGGCCGCCACCTCGGCGGCCCACTCCCGCAGCCCCGGCAGGTGCTGCGCCTGACGTGCGGCGAAGGGCGCGTCGAACGCGAGCCCGGCGGCGGGTGTGCGGGGCAGGGTGTCCGCGACGGCGTCGACGAACGACCGCACCAGATAGGCCGGATCGGGCACCTGGAGCGGCTTGTGGTCCGCGACCGGAACCGCGTACGCCTCCACCGGCATCGCGGCGGCGATGGCCCGCAGCTGTGCGATGTCGTCACCGCTCGGCGGCCCGGCCCGCCAGGCGTCCTCGTCGGCAGCGGTGAGCCCGGGCAGCAGCAGCCCGCGCGCGACGAGGTGCAGGGCGTGGAGGGCGGCGGCGCCCCAGCAGCGGGTGGCGCGGTGCGCGGCGGGGTCGTGCCGGGCGGCGACGAGGAGCGGGAGCGCCTCGTCGAGGGACAGCAACCGGGCGGGGACGGTACGGGCACGCAGGACCGCACCGTGCCGCCGGACGACGGTGATCTCGGCATCAGCCCCGGGCAGCGGGGTGCCGTCGGGGCGCCAGAGCGCGACGCGCGAGTCGCGAGGGAGGGGCGCGGGGAGGTAGAGGGCGGCTGTGTGCGGGGATGCGAGTGGGGCTGTGCGCGGGTCTGTCTGCGGGGCTGTGCGCGGTACGGCCATCGTGCCCGTCCCTCCTCTCCGGTCCGGATTCGCGCAGGTGAGCGCGGGGATCCTGCATGGACCTGAAAGTTTACGGGCGGGGTCTGACAACGGGGGTCCACGGCGCCGGGGGCGGTGCGGCAGCCCCCTCACCCCCGGCCCTCGTCCCCCTTCACCAGCCGGCCCACCGCTCCGATCTGGAAGTACGTCCCGTTCCCCGTGGCCCCCGAGATCGTGTTGTGCACCGTGCCCACGTGCACCCCGCCCCCGTCCGCCCCGCCCCGCCCCTCCCCCGCGTCCAGCTCCCGCAGGATCGCCCGGAGTTGGTCCGCCGACTGCGGGTCCGCCGCCAGGGTGCGGCGGATCCTGAGCAGCCACTCGCCCCGCAGGGCCGCCGCCAGCTCCGGGTCGTCGGTGCCCCGGAGGGCGACCAGTTCGCTGCGGGTGGTCTCCAGTTCGCCCTCGACGGTTTCCAGGTCGTCCTCGGCGCCGCCGCGCGAGAGGAATCTGCCGAGGGCGGCGCGTGCCCGGGCCCAGCCGTCCGTCGTCATCTGCGTCACCAGCGTGGTCGCACCTGCCGTGGCCAGCGCCATCAATTCCGGTTCCACCGGGACTCCTTCCGCGTGTCCGTCCCTCCCCGCCACCGTAGGTCCGCGACCGCCCCGGAACAGCCCCTTCACCCCAAGAGGAAACTCTCCTCACCTCAAGAGGAAACTCTCCGCCGCCCGCGCCCCCGACTCCGCCCCCGCGTGGACACGCAGCTGGGTGGAGTGGCCCGCTCCCTTCAGGACCACCAGCTCGGCGTGCGGCAGTCGCCGCCGCGCGTCCCGCGCCCACGGCAGCGGGGTGGACAGGTCCCGGTCGCCCGCCAGCAGCAGCACCGGTGCCGTGAGCTTCCGGTAGCCGTCGGACAGGTCGTGGGAGCGTGATCGAGGCCACGGCAGGCAGGTCTGCGGAATGCCCTGCTCGGCGGCCGTACGCGTCTCGAACGGCCACACATCGCGCTCTTTCAGCCGCCGTACGGCCCGGTCCAGGGCCGCCTGCCTGCCCTTCTCCGGCGCTGCCGCGTCGCCCCACGGGAACGGAGTGTCCGCGCACAGCGTGGCCGCGTGCAGGCCGGAGCTGAACTCCGCCGGTGGTGCGCCGTCCGGTTCGGCGAATCCGGTGACGAGCTGCTTGAGCTGTACGGAGTCCCCGGTCGCCGCCTTGTGGAGGGCGCCCAGGATGCCGAACCTGGGGTCCTTCAGCGGTGCGTCGATGATGCTGGCCACGACGAGCAGGTGGAAGACGCCGACGCCGTTGCCGTCCCGCCGTACGACCTCGGCGAGATCGGCCGCCGGATCGTACCCGCAGGACTGTTCCCGGCAGGCGGTGCGCAGCACCTGGCCGGCGTGGCGCAGGGCCGCCGTGTAGAGGCCGTCGGCGCCGTCCAGGGGGACGACGGAGTCGAGGACGAGCCGGTTGACGCGCCGGGGGTGGGTCAGTGCGTACTGGCTCGCCGTGAAGGTCCCGTACGAGACCCCGTCCAGGCTCCACTTTTCGGCGCCCAGCGCCTTCCGCAGGTCCTCCAGGTCGGCGACGGTGTCGGCAGTGGTGTAGAAGTTCCGCCGCTCGCCCAGGGAGTCGGCGCACGCGCGCACGGCCGCGCGCGTGGGCACCGCCGTGTCGCTGCCGCCCACCTCCCGCTGAAGCTGCGGGCAGTCGATCGCGGTGTTTCCCGTACCGCGCTGGTCGATCATGACGAGGCGGTAGTCGGCGACCGCCCGGGGCAGCGAGTCGCGCACCTTCTTCACGTACGCGACACCCGGCTGTCCCGGCCCTCCGGAGAGGAAGAGCAGCACGCCCTTCGGCGCCCTGGTGTTGTCGGCGACGGCGACCGACAGTGTGAGGGTGCCCTTGCGGTGCTCGCGGTCCAGAGGCACGGTCAGCTCGGAGCAGGTGGTCGCCGGGAGGTCCGGGCAGGGGTGCGAGCCGGTCAGGGCCGGTCTCGCGGGCGGTGCCGCCGAGGCGGATCCGGTACCGCCCCCGCTCCCTCCCTCGGGTGGTGCCGAGCCGACGCAGGAGACCAGGGCGAGGAGTGCGACCGCGGTCGCCGTGCACGCGCGCGTGAAGGTGGTCATGGTCGCTCCCGGCGGAGAGGAGGAGGTGCGGTCCGGTCGTCGTCGCTCCCATCCTGTGCCCCGGGCCTCGGGCCCGCATCGAGGATCGGTGCTCAGAACGACCCGCAGGGAAGAACGGTGCTCAGAGCGAAGGGCCACCCGGGTGCGGCGCCTCAGAGTGCCAGCCAGCCGACCCCGCCGTACCAGTGCCGGCCCGCCCGGAGGTGCCCGGCGACCGCGCGTTCCAGGGACGTACGGGTGGGAAGGTCCGCCACCGGGATGCCGGGGTCGCCGTAGACGAAGCGGACGGTGCGGTCGTCGCACTCCTCCTCGCCCGGGGTGATCCGGTCGAAGAGGTCCTGGAAGGCGACGATGTTCGAGTGGCCGGGGAGGTACTCGCGCAGTTGCGGGTCGAGCAGCCAGGACTCGCAGACCGCCACCGCGAGCTTCACCCCGGGGTAGTACCGGGGGAAGAACTCGCGTGCGGCGGCCAGGGAGTTCGCGCACGCCTCCGGTGTGATCGGACCGGAGAAGTCCGGGACGTGGATGCTGAGACACGGCTCGCCGGCCCGCTCGGAGCGCCCCGCCTCCGCAAGAGAGGCACCGGCCGTCCCCAGCACCGTCGTCAGCTGGAACTGGAGCCGCCCCAACTGGTATATCTCGCCCCGGAAGTGCAGCTGTATCCAGTACGGCACCAACAGCCCGCCCGTCCCCGTCAGCCTGCGGTGCACGGCCATGTTGCGCCCCAGGTCGGCCAGGGTCCGCCGGGAGATATCCGCCGGAATGCCGAGTTCACGGTGGTGGGCCCGCGCGTACGGAAGCAGTGCCAGGAACACGGTCACCGCGAAGTACCGCCCGGCCACACCCAGTTCCGCGGGCAGCACCGGAATCCGCAACCCGCCGCCCGGCACCCCCATGTCCCGCGCCATCGCCCGCACGCACCGCTCCCGCAGCCAGCTCCACTCGGGGTCGTCCGCCACCTTGGGCACCAGCGCGATCAGCGGGTTGACGTCCTCGTGCGGAACCGCCAGATCCAGCAGCGCGGCGAGCAGTTCGTCGCCCTTGGGCAGCCGCGCCGACAGCTCCGTCGGCAGCCCCGACGGCAGTCCTGTCGGCAGTCCTGGCGGCAGTCCGGCCGCCCCCTCGGGCCCCTCCAATGCCTCCAGCCTCTCCAGTTCCTCCAGCCACTGCGCCAACTCCGCGTCCGCCCGCAGCACTTCCCGTACGGCAACCATGTGCGCCTCCTCGTCGTCGCTTTGTCGTCGCTTTGTCGTCGCTGTCGACACCATCATCGATGGTCCGCCATCCGAGACCCGTTCGTCCATCATCCGGACTTCGGTTGTCGGGCGGCCCACCGGGAAGCAAGGATGCGGGCATGGCCCCTGTTCTCGTATCGCGTCGTCACGTGGATCTGCTGCGTGTTTCGACCATGCTCTGTCGGGCCTCCTCCTGCCGTACGTCCGGCTGCTGACGCACTGATTCCGGCCTGCCCGTAGGCGGCCCGCCGCCCCTTCGCGGCCCTCTCCGCTCGCGCCCCGGCACCGCCGGGCCCGCAGCCATGCTCCGCCCTTCCCCCAGCCCTGCCCCGCCCCACCCTGCCTTCCTCTTCCCACTCCTCCGTACGGAGTCCCGCCGCGCCCGTGTGCCGTTGCGGGGCTCCCCGCTGCCTCCGAGGTCTCCCCCATGCCCACCCACGCGCCCGCCGCCGTTCCCGGAACTCCGCCCCTCGCGCCCCACCAGCCCCTGCTGCACTGGTTCCTGCCCACCGGCGGTGACGGCCGCGACCCCGGCGGGGTGACCGCCGTGCAGGGCCGGACGAGTGCCGCGACCCGGCGGCCCGCCGACATCGGCTATCTCTCGCAGGTGGCGCGCGCCGCCGAACAGGCCGGTTTCCACTCGCTGTTGACTCCCGTGGGCCTCGGTTGCGTCGATCCGTGGATCCTCACCTCCGCGCTCGCCCAGCACACCGACCGGATCGGATTCCTGGTCGCGTTCCGGGCCGGGTTCGCCAGTCCCACCCTGCTGGCCCAGCAGGCGGACGCGTTCCGCAGGTTCACCGGCGGGCGGCTGCGGCTCAACGTGGTGACCGGGGGCGACCCCGCCGAACAGCGGGCATACGGAGATCACTTGGCGCACGACGAGCGGTACGCCCGCACCGCCGAGCTCATGGCCGCCCTGCGCACCCTGCTCTCCGGCGAGGAGGCCGACCACGAGGGCACGCACTTCCGCCTCCAGGGCGCGCGCCTCGCCGACCCGGCCGTGGAGCACCCCGTACCGCTTTACTTCGGCGGCGCTTCCCCCGCCGCCGAGGAGGTGGCCGCGCGCCACGCCGACGTACAACTGCTGTGGGGAGAGCCCCCGTCGGCGATCGCCGAGCGCATCGAGCGGCTGCGCGCCAAGGCGGACGCGGCGGGCCGGGCGCCTGGCTCCCCCGGTGCGCACGCGCCCCTGCGGTTCGGGCTGCGGCTGCACGTCATCGCCCGTGACACCGCCGCCGAGGCCTGGGCCGAGGCGGACCGCATCCTGGCCGGGCTCGACCCGGAGGCGGTACGCGCCAGCCAGGCCAGGTTCGCGCGGATGGACTCCGTGGGCCAGGCCAGGATGGCCGCCCTGCACGGCGGCAGCGCGGACGCCGCGAAGCTGGAGATCTCGCCCCACCTCTGGGCGGGCATCGGTCTCGTACGGGAAGGGGCGGGCACCGCGCTCGTCGGCTCGCACGACGAGGTCGCCGAGCGGCTGTACGAGTACCGGGCCCTGGGCATCGACGAGTTCGTCCTGTCCGGCTATCCGCATCTGGAGGAGGCGTACCGGGTCGGCGAAGAGGTCGCGCCCCGGCTGCGCGCGCTCGTCGACCGTGCGGACGGGCACACGGAAGGGCACCCGGACAGGCACACGGAAGGGCACCTCTCCGTGGCACCCGGACCGCACATCGAAGAAGCGGCGCGCGCATGACCCTGACCGCACCCGCCGAGAAGCCCGCCACCGCCGAGCCCGCGCCCGTGACCCCCTCGCCCCGTGCCGGCACCCCCCGCTTCGCCGCCCTGCGGTGGGCGGCCCTGCGGCTCGTCGCCCTGGCCGTCCTGCTGGGCGCCTGGCAGCTCGTGGTCGTGGCGGAGGTCTGGCCGCGCGTCCTGGTGCCGTCGCCCGGCGAGGTCTGGCACCAGTTCGTGCTGTCGTCGACAGTCCACGACGGGGTGCGCGGGCAGAGCGGCCACCTCCTGATCGAGCACCTCGGGGTAAGCCTGCGCCGGATCGGCATCGGCACCGGTTACGCGGTTCTCGCGGGGGTGCCGCTCGGGCTGCTCATCGGCGCGGTCCGCCCGATCGCCGTCGTACTCGAACCGGCCGTGACGTTCCTGCGGACGCTGCCCCCGCTCGCGTACCTCTCGCTGCTGGTCATCTGGTTCGGCATCGCCGAGTCGCCCAAGGTGTGGCTGCTGATCATCGCGGCGCTGCCGCCGATCGCCGCCGCGACCGCCGCCGCCGTACGGACGGTTCCCGAGCACCTCGTCGAGGCGGCCCGCGCGCTGGGCGCGGGGCAGTTGTCGCTGCTGCTGTCGGTACGGCTTCCCGCCGCGCTGCCGGAGATCCTGACGGGGGTACGGATCGCCGTCGGCGTCGCGTACACCTCGGTGGTCGCGGCCGAGACCATCAACGGCGTCCCCGGCATCGGCGGCATGATCCGCGACGCGCAGCGCTACAACCAGACCGCCGTGGTCATCGTCGGCATCATCGCCATCGGCCTGTCCGGCATCCTCCTCGACGCCCTGCTCAGGACCGCCGAGCGGTACCTCGTCCCGTGGCGCGGCCAGAAGTGAACCCGCGCCGAGAACTGAACCCACCGCGAGAAGCGCACCCGCGCCGAGAAGTGCGCCCACTCCGAGAACCGACCGCGCGCAGCCGCCGTTCCTACGCCCCACCACACCCCACCCGGAGCCCCGCCATGTCCCCGCGCCCACGCCGCGCCACCCGCCGCACCACCCGCCGCACCACCACCCTCCTCGCCGCCGTCGCCGCGCTCACCTCCCTCACCGCCACCGCCTGCGGCTTCGGCGGCGCGGACAGCGCGAGCGGCGCCAGCGACGCGTCCGGGAAGACGGTCGTCCGCATCGCCTACCAGTCGATACCCAACGCCGATCTGGTGGTGAAGAACCAGCGGCTGCTGGAGAAGGCGCTGCCCGACGTGTCCGTGAAGTGGGTGAAGTTCGACTCCGGCGGCGACGTCAACACCGCCGTCATCGCGGGCTCGGTGGACCTGGGTCTCGCCGGTTCCAGCCCGGTCACCAAGGGGCTCTCCGCACCGCTGAACATCCCGTACAAGGTCCTGTGGATCCACGATCTGATCGGTGACAACGAGGCACTCGTCGCGAAGAAGGGCATCGGCGGAGTCAAGGACCTGGCGGGGAAGAAGGTCGCCGCCCCGTTCGGCTCGACCTCGCACTACTCGCTGCTCGCCGCCCTGAAGTCGGCGGGCGTCCCGGCCTCCGACGTCGAGGTGCTCGACCTCCAGCCGCAGGACGCGCTGGCCGCCTGGAAGCGCGGTGACATCGACGCGGCGTACGTGTGGACGCCCACCCTGGACGACCTGATGAAGGACGGAAAGGTCCTCACCACCAGCCGGAAGGTCGCCGACGCGGGCAGGCCGACCGCCGACCTGGGCATCGTCACCAACGCCTTCGCCGACCGCCACCCCGAGATCGTCACCGCCTGGCTCAAGGCCCAGGACCGGGCCGTCTCCCAGGCCAAGTCGGACCCCGCGAAGGCGGCCGAGTCGATCGGCAAGGAGCTCAACATCTCGCCCGCCGACGCCGAGCGGCAGCTCGGCCAGCTGGTGCTGCTGACCGCGAAGGAGCAGACCGGGGACGCCTATCTGGGCCGGCCGGGCGCCCCGGGCAAGCTCGCCGCGAACCTGCGCGACGCCGCCGACTTCCTCAAGGGGCAGAAGGCGGTGGACGCGGTGGCACCGCTCGCCGACTTCCAGAAGGCCCTCGCCGTCGAGGAGTTGTCCCGTGCCGCACGCTGAGCCCACGACCGCCGGCCCCGCCGAGGTGGTACTGGAGAACGTCACCGTGCGGTACGGGCGCACCGCACGCGGGGCAGGTGGCGCACGCGGCGACCGCTCGCTGACCACCGCCGTCGAGGACGTCTCCCTCACCCTCGCCGACGGCGAGTTCACCGTCCTGGTGGGCCCTTCCGGCTGCGGCAAGACGACCCTGCTGCGCGTGGTGGCGGGCTTCGAGCACGCCTCGCAGGGCGCTGCGCTGGTACGGGGATCCGCCCCGGCCCCCGGCGGCGGCACGGGCATCGTCTTCCAGCAGCCCCGCCTGTTCCCGTGGCGCACCGTCGCCGGGAACCTCGCCTTCGCCCTGGCCAGGCACGGCGTCCCGCGCGAGCAACGCCCGCCCCGCATCGGGGAGTTGCTGGAGCGGGTGGGGCTGGCGGGCATGGGCGGGCGGCGCACCTGGGAGCTGTCGGGCGGGCAGCAGCAGCGGGTGGCGATCGCGAGGGCGCTGGCGGGCGAGCCCCGGCTGCTGCTGATGGACGAGCCGTTCGCCGCGCTGGACGCGCTCACCCGCGAACGCCTCCAGGAGGAGGTCCGCACGCTGGCGGCGTCCTCGGGAACCACCGTGCTGTTCGTGACGCACTCGGCGGAGGAGGCGGTGCTGCTCGGCACCCGGGTCCTGGTGATGGCGGCGCCGGCGGGCGCGCCGGGCCGTATCGTCACCGAGCTGTCCGTGGACCTGCCCCGGGACCCCGGCACCGATCCGGCGGCCCTGCGCGCCACCCCCGAATTCGCCCGGCTGCGGGGCGAGTTGACGGCCACGATGCGCGAGGCGGCCACCCTCCCGGCATGACAGATGCCCCGGCGGGAGGGCCCGCCGGGGCACCGTACGACACATCGCGCGCGGGCTAACTCCCGAGCCCCGCCCGGTCCTTCAGCTCCCGCCACACCTTGCGCACCTGTGGCTCCAGCTCCGCCAGCGGCCCGTCGTTGTCGATCACCAGGTCCGCGACGGCGAGCCGCTGCTCCCTGCTCGCCTGCGCGGCCATCCGCCCGCGCGCGTCCGCCTCGCTCATGCCCCGCAGCCGCACCAGCCGGTCCAGCTGCGTCTCGGGCGACGCGTCGACGACCACGACGAGGTCGTAGAGCGGCGCGAGGGAGTTCTCGGTCAGCAGCGGTACGTCGTGGACGACGACCGCGTCCTCCCCCGCCGCCCGCTCCAACTCGGCCGACCTGGCTCCGACCAGGGGGTGCACGATCCCGTTGAGCGTCCTGAGCTTCTCCGGGTCGGAGAAGACGATCGCGCCCAGCGCCGGCCGGTCCAGCGTGCCGTCCGCCGCGAGGATCCCCTCGCCGAACGCCGCCACCACGGCGTCGAGCCCGGGAGTCCCGGGCTCGACGACCTCACGTGCGATCTTGTCCGCGTCGACGACGACCGCGCCGTACGACGCGAGCAGCCGCGACACTTCACTCTTGCCGGCGCCGATACCACCGGTCAGGCCCACCTTCAACATGACCAGCAGCTTAGGGCGTGTCTTTCGGTTCAGGCCTGGGTCGCGGGCCTGTGCACGCACCCAGCCCCGCTCGGCCACCCCAAGAGGGCACGGCCCCCCTGGTCGGCCTGATCCGAAAGACACGCCCTAGGCCCCTACAGGTCTCCCTCGCGCTCCGCGAGGAACTTCTCGAATTCCAGGCCGATCTCGTCCGCCGACGGCAGGTCCTTGGCCTCCGCGACCAGGCTGCCGCGGGTCTCCGCCCCGGCCACCGCGTCGTACTGGTGCTCAAGTCCCTGGACCAGGGCGACCAGTTCCTCGTCGCCCTCGCCGACCTGCCGGTCGATCTCGTCCTGGGTGCGCCGCGCCTCCGTGCGCAGCGAGTGCGCCACCGACGGCAGGACCAGGCCGGTCGCCGCGGTGATCGCCTCCAGGACGGTCAACGCCGAGTCCGGGTAGGCGGACCGGGACACGTAGTGCGGTACGTGGGCCGCGACGCCGAGCACGTCGTGCCCCGCCTCCGTGAGCCGGTACTCCACCAGCGACTCCGCCGAACCCGGCACCTGGGCCTCGTCGAACGGGCTGCGGTGCCCGGGAACCAGGTCCGTGCGGTTGCCGTGCGGGGTGAGGCCCACCGGGCGGGTGTGCGGGACGCCCATGGGTATCCCGTGGAAGTTCACCGCCAGCCGCACGCCGAGGCGCTCCACGACCTGCCGGACCGCGGCGGCGAACCGCTCCCACTCCACGTCCGGCTCGGGGCCGGCCAGGAGCAGGAACGGGGCGCCCGTGGCGTCCTGCACCAGGTGCACTTCGAGGGACGGGGTCTCGTAGTCCGTCCACTGGTCGCGGCGGAACGTCAACAGGGGCCTGCGGGCCCGGTAGTCCACCAGCCGGTCGTGGTCGAAGCGGGCCACGACCTGGTGCGGCAGCGTGTCGAGCAGCTTCTCGACGATCTGGTCGCCGGTCTCCCCCGCGTCGATATAGCCGTCGAAGTGGTAGAGCATGACAAGTCCGGCCGACTCCTGGGCGAGCGCCATGTCGACGACTGCCAGCCCCTTCGGCTCCCATGCGTACAAACCCTGCGGATCAAGCACGATTCCCGCTACCTCCTCGGTGGTTCTCAGAGAAGAACGTGCCACGGGCCCCGGGCATTCCCGTCCGGCCCTCCGATCCCTCGTACGAGTGCGGATCCCGCGCAGCGGGAACCGGCAGCGGGAACCGACGGGCGCACATGCGACGAGGCCCGCTCCCCCGAAGGGGAACGGGCCTCGTCGTTCAGCCAGTTCAGCTGTCGACCGCCGGAATCAGAGAATCCGGACGATCACGCGGACCGGTGAGGGTCAGAGCTTCAGCTCTGGCCGCCCGCCAGCTTCTCGCGCAGGGCAGCCAGGGCCTCGTCCGACGCCAGGGCGCCGGAGTTGTCGTCCGACTCCGAGGAGTACGAACCACCCGAGATGCCCGCACCGGCGTTGCCACCGG
The DNA here is from genome assembly GCF_055579625.1 of Streptomyces sp. NPDC032721. Taxonomy (NCBI): domain Bacteria; kingdom Bacillati; phylum Actinomycetota; class Actinomycetes; order Kitasatosporales; family Streptomycetaceae; genus Streptomyces; species Streptomyces sp. NPDC032721. The sequence goes on from NZ_JBVIMX010000014.1 coordinate 198,559, forward strand.
TCGCGGCCGGAGCGGCAGCGCCCTCGGCAGCGGCGGCCTCGTCGGCCTCGCGGGACTTGATGACCTGGGCCTGGTGCTGCTCGAAGCGCTGCTGCGCCTCGGCGTACTGACCCTCCCAAGCCTCACGCTGGGTCTCGAAGCCCTCGAGCCAGTCGTTCGTCTCGGGGTCGAAGCCCTCGGGGTAGATGTAGTTGCCCTGGTCGTCGTACGAGGCGGCCATGCCGTACAGCGTCGGGTCGAACTCGACCGAGGCCGGGTCGGCACCGAAGGACTCGTTGGCCTGCTTCAGCGACAGCGAGATCCGGCGACGCTCAAGGTCGATGTCGATGACCTTGACGAAGATCTCGTCGTTGACCTGGACGACCTGCTCCGGGATCTCCACGTGGCGCTCGGCCAGCTCGGAGATGTGGACCAGACCCTCGATGCCCTCGTCGACGCGCACGAACGCACCGAACGGAACCAGCTTGGTGACCTTGCCGGGAACGACCTGGCCGATCTGGTGCGTACGGGCGAACTGCTGCCACGGGTCTTCCTGCGTCGCCTTCAGCGACAGGGAGACACGCTCGCGGTCCATGTCGACGTCGAGGACCTCGACGGTGACTTCCTGGCCGACCTCGACAACCTCGGACGGGTGGTCGATGTGCTTCCAGGACAGCTCGGAGACGTGCACGAGACCGTCGACGCCACCCAGGTCCACGAAGGCACCGAAGTTGACGATCGAGGAAACGACGCCGGAGCGGACCTGACCCTTCTGGAGGGTCGTGAGGAACGTCTGGCGCACCTCGGACTGCGTCTGCTCAAGCCAGGCACGGCGGGACAGGACCACGTTGTTGCGGTTCTTGTCCAGCTCGATGATCTTGGCTTCGAGCTCCTTGCCCACGTAGGGCTGGAGGTCGCGGACACGGCGCATCTCGACGAGGGAGGCCGGCAGGAAGCCACGGAGGCCGATGTCGAGGATGAGACCACCCTTGACGACCTCGATGACGGTGCCGGTGACGATCCCGTCCTCTTCCTTGATCTTCTCGATCGTGCCCCAGGCGCGCTCGTACTGCGCACGCTTCTTGGACAGGATGAGACGGCCTTCCTTGTCCTCCTTCTGGAGAACCAGGGCCTCGATCTCATCGCCCACGGCGACGACCTCGTTGGGGTCGACGTCGTGCTTGATGGAAAGCTCGCGGGACGGGATGACGCCTTCGGTCTTGTAACCGATGTCGAGCAGGACCTCGTCCCGGTCGACCTTCACGATGACGCCGTCGACGATGTCGCCGTCGTTGAAGTACTTGATCGTCTCGTCGATCGCGGCGAGGAAGGCTTCCTCGTTACCGATGTCGTTGACCGCTACCTGCGGGGTGGTAGAGGTGGTCTCGGTGCTGCTCGTCATGTGGGAAAGGGCTCCGGTACGGACAGTAAGTCGTAGGTACTGCTACGCCGTGAGCCCTTCGTTCTGCAGCGACCGGACAGCCGAAGAAGCACCACCGAAAATTTCGCCGGAGGCGCCTCGAAAACCGAGGGGACATACATACAGATACGAGCGCGGCCTGCTAGGTCTGAGGCGCGCAGGCTCGCAGCGCAACTTGTAGCATACGGGGGCCGCCGGGCAGGGTCAATGCGCGAAGGCACACACCCGGGGCGGAACGCCCCATACCCGGCACAACTCAGGTTCGGCGAGGCCACAATGGCCCTTCCGCCCCCTCCCGGCATCGCTGCGCGACCGCAGCGGACGATCCGGTCGGGCGGAGCCTACTCAGACGATTCAGACGGGCGCAATGATCCACGAGGACGACGCTTTCGAGGCCCTTGACGTGTTCGGTGACTCCACGGAGACGGACGACTCCGAACCGGAGGCGACCCGGCGTGCGGCCGGCGACGACGAGAGCAGCCGGGCCAGCCGGGGCTGGTGGGACCGCAACGCGGACGAGTACCAGCAGGACCACGGGAACTTCCTGGGCGACGACCGCTTCGTCTGGGGCCCGGAGGGCCTCGACGAGGCGGAGGCGGGGCTGCTGGGCCCCGCTTCCGCTCTCAAGGGGCTCTCCGTGCTGGAGATCGGCGCGGGGGCCGCACAGTGCGCGCGCTGGCTGGCCGCGCAGGGGGCCCGCCCGGTCGCCCTGGACCTCTCGCACCGCCAGCTCCAGCACGCGCTGCGGATCGGCGGCGGCGAGGACGGGGTGGGCCTGGTGCAGGCGGACGCCGGGACGCTCCCCTTCGCGGACGGCTCCTTCGACCTGGCGTGCTCCGCGTACGGGGCGGTGCCGTTCGTCGCGGACCCGGTGAAGGTGTTCCGCGAGGTGCACCGGGTGCTGCGGCCCGGCGGGCGCTGGGTCTTCTCGGTGACCCACCCCATCCGCTGGGCGTTCCCCGACGAGCCGGGCCCCGAGGGCCTCTCGGTCTCCGCCTCCTACTTCGACCGCGTCCCCTACGTCGAGCAGGACGAGCGGGGCAACGCGGTGTACGTGGAACACCACCGCACCCTCGGCGACCGCGTCCGCGACGTGGTGGCGGGCGGCTTCCGCCTGGTCGACCTGGTGGAACCGGAGTGGCCGGCCTGGAACAGCGCGGAGTGGGGCGGCTGGTCCCCGCTGCGCGGCAACCTGATCCCGGGCACCGCGATCTTCGTCTGCGAACGCTCCTAGGAGGGTTCGGCGCCGCCGTCCCCCGCCCCCGTACGACACTGGGGGCGTGATCCGCACCGACGCCCTGGCCCAGCTCCCCGTACGCACCGCCCTGCCCGCCCTCACGGCCGCTCTGGACGACCACGGCACCGCCGTCCTGTGCGCGCCGCCCGGTACGGGCAAGACCACCCTCGTGCCGCTGGTCCTCGCCGGGCTGACCGGTGGCGGGCCGGCCCGCCGGGTGGTAGTGGCGGAGCCCCGTCGCATCGCCGCGCGGGCCGCCGCCCGCCGGATGGCCTGGCTGCTCGGCGAGCAGGTCGGCGAGCGCGTCGGCTTCACCGTCCGGGGCGAGCGCAGGGCGGGCCGCGAGACCGTCGTGGAGGTCGTCACCACCGGCGTACTGCTGCAACGCCTCCAGCGCGACCAGGAGTTGGCCGGGACGGACGTCGTGGTGCTCGACGAGTGCCACGAGCGCCACCTCGACGCGGACACCGTGGCGGCCTTCCTGCTGGACGTACGCGAGACCATCCGCCCCGAGCTGCGCCTGGTGGCGGCCTCCGCGACGACCGACGCGGCGGGCTGGGCCCAACTCCTCGGCGGCGCACCGGTGGTGGAGGCGCAGGGGGTGTCGTACCCCGTCGAGACGCTGTGGGCGCCGCCCGCGCGTCCGGTCCGGCCGCCGCACGGGATGCGGGTCGATCCGGCGCAGCTGGCCCATGTGGCGTCGGTGGTGCGCAGGGCGCTGGCCGAGCGGACCGGCGACGTGCTGTGCTTCCTGCCGGGGGTCGGGGAGATCGCCCGGGTGGCGGGGCAGCTGGGCGGGGTGGACGCCGAGGTGCTCCAGGTGCACGGCCGGGCGCCCGCCGCCGTGCAGGACGCGGTGCTCGCGGGTTCGGCGGCCGGGCGCCGATTGGTCCTGACGACGTCCGTCGCCGAGTCGAGCCTGACCGTGCCGGGGGTGCGGGTCGTCGTGGACTCGGGCCTGGCGCGCGAGCCGCGCACCGACCACGCGCGGGGCCTGAGTGCGCTGACGACGGTACGGGCGTCCCGTGCGGCGTCCCGGCAGCGGGCGGGCCGGGCCGGGCGCGAGGCCCCCGGGACGGCGTACCGCTGCTGGGACGAGGCCGAGGAGGCGCGGCTGCCGGGCTTCCCGAACCCCGAGATCAAGGTCGCGGACCTCACCGCCTTCGCCCTCCAGGCGGCCTGCTGGGGCGATCCCGGCGCCCAGGGCCTGGCCCTGCTCGACGCTCCCCCGGCCGGGGCGATGGCGGCGGCGCGGGAGGTGCTGACGGCGGTCGGCGCGGTGGACGGGCAGGGGCGGGCGACGGACCGTGGCGTACGGCTGTCCCGGCTCGGTCTGCACCCCCGGCTGGGCCGCGCCCTGCTGGACGGCGCCCGCGAGGTGGGCGCGCGCCGGGCGGCCGAGGTGGTGGCGCTGCTGAGCGAGGAGCCGCCCAGGGAGTACGGCGACGATCTCGCGGCGGCCTGGCGGGCGGCCCGCCGGGGCAGCGACGGGTACGGGGCGCGCTGGAAGCAGGAGGCGCGGCGGCTGGCCTCGCAGGTGGAGGGGGCGGGCGCCGCCGGCGGGACGCTCTCGGACGATGCGGCGGCGGGGCTGGTGGCGGCGCTGGCGTTTCCCGAGCGGGTGGCGAGGGCGCGGGGAGCGGGGGCGTTCCTGATGGCGTCGGGGACCGGGGCCGAGGTGACGGAGACGTCGCGGCTGCGCACGGCGGGGTGGCTGGCGGTGGCCGTCGCCGACCGGCCCTCGCACTCGGCGTCCGCGCGCGTGCGGCTGGCCGCCGTGATCGACGAGGACACCGCGCGCCTGGCGGCGGAGCACCTGCTCGACTCCGGTGAGGAAGTGGGCTGGGAGGGCGGGGACGTCGTCGCCCGGCGGGTGGAGCGGCTGGGCGCCGTCGAGCTGACCGTACGGCCGCTGAAGGACCCGCCACGCGCGCGCGTGCGCGAAGCGCTGCAGGAGGGGCTGCGCAGGGAGGGCCTCGGGCTGCTGCGGTGGAGCCGGGACGCGGAGGGGCTGCGGGAACGACTGGCCTTCCTGCACCGGGAGTTGGGCGCACCGTGGCCGGACGTGTCCTACGGGGCGCTGGCGGAGCGCGCTCAGGAGTGGCTGGAGCCGGAGCTCTCGCGGGCCCGGCGGCAGGCCGATCTGGGGCGGATCGACGCCGGTCAGGCGCTGCGGCGGCTACTGCCGTGGGCGAGCGGGGACGCGTCCCGGCTGGACGAGCTGGCACCGGAGCGGATCGAGGTGCCGAGCGGGTCGCGGATCCGGGTGGACTACGGGGGCGAACAGCCGGTACTGGCGGTGAAGTTGCAGGAGATGTTCGGCCTGGCGCGGACACCTCGGGTGGGGGGCGTGCCGGGGGTGCCCGTACTGGTGCACCTGCTGTCCCCGGCGGGGCGTCCTGCGGCGGTGACGGCGGACCTGGAGTCCTTCTGGAAGGACGGCTACCGGGCGGTACGGACGGAGCTCCGGGGCCGCTACCCAAAACACCCTTGGCCGGAGGACCCGGCGGCGGGGATCGCCACGAGACACACGAAGGCGCGCCAGCGGGGGTAACACCCCCGCCCCCTAGCCGCCTTGAGCGGCGGAGTCGAACCCCTCGCCCCCATCCCACCTCCGCCCCCGCGGCGCGCGCCGCGTCTTCGCCTCCAGCCAGAGGGACAGGGCCAGGAGGAGCAGGCCCAGGGCCAGGAAGCCCCACGGGAGGTACGAGGAGAGCAGAAGCACCAGCGTGCGGTTCGACTTGACCAGGGCGACCGTCGAGTCGATGTAGTCCGCGCGCATCTTCACGTGGCCCGAGAACGCCGTCACCTTGTCCCGGCCGCCCAGCAGGCTGCCCCCGCGCATCTCCTCCTGGTGGATCTCCTCGCCGTTGACCGGGGCGCCCGTCACGGGGTCGATCCAGAACATCCGCTTGGTCGTGTACCACATGCTCGTACCGGTCTGCTTCTCCAGCTTGGTGGAGTCGATGCCCGGCATCGGCATCTTCTTGGGGTAGCGGACCTTGGTCCACGGGATGGTCTGCTCGAAGTAGTAGACCTCCAGGCCGCGGAAGGTCTGGGTGCCCTTGTAGTGGATGGGGGCGGTCTTCCGGGCGCGGTAGTCGAAGTACTCGTAGTCGCGCTTCTCGGTCAGGAAGGGCCACTTGTACTCGATGCCGGTCCGCTGCACCGGGTCGCCGTCGACCATTTCGCCGGTCGCGTGCACCGGGTCCTGGGTGTGGGCGTCGAAGATGTAGCGCTCGGGGATGGAGGAGATCATCTTGCCGTCGGGGCCGACGACGTAGGAGAGGGTGTCCCAGACGACGACGTCGCGGCCGGCGGTCGCCTCGATCTTCTCGGACTCCTCGACGTTGCCCTTGAGGGTCTGCACGATGGTGAGCTTCTCGACCTTCTTGGCCTGCATGGTGCCGTAGTCGACGAGGACCGCGGGCTTCGCCTCCAGTACGGCTTCCTGGTACTGGCTGGGCGGGATCTTGGCCAGCCTCGGGAAGGCGTACCAGCGGAAGAGCGGGGAGAGCGCGGCGAAGAAGACCGCGAAGGCGAGCAGGATCAGGCTGGCTTTGCGTCGCATCTGCGGCTCGCCCCCACTACTTCTTCGGACCGGGAACGGTGGTCAGCAGCGGCTTCGGCGAGGTCTCGCCGGGCGGCACGCCGATGGCCGTGATCGTGAGGACCAGGGCGAACGCCGCCACCAGTCCGATGGCGGCGGCTATGAGTGCGCGCATGGCCCGACTCCCTCCCGACGTACGGTTTCTGACGTACCGTCAGCGAGGGGGCACCGTAGCAACGGGGGCGCAAGAGGGGAACAGGTCGAACGGCCCGGGCACGGGGAAAGGGCCGGGGACGATGCCCCCGGCCCTTCCTGAGTACAGCGTGCGCCGTTCCCTGCGGCTCGCCCCTACGGCTTGGCCGTCCCCGAAGGTGTCGTCCCCGGGGTGGTCGGCGTCGTCGTGGGCGGCGTGGTCGGGGTCGTCGGCGGCGTGGTGGGCGGTGTCGTCGGCGGGGTCGTCGGTGCCGCGGTGACCGTCAGCTCCACGTTCAGTACGACGCCGTCCGCGACGATGCGCAGGACGTATGTACCCACCGTGCCGTCCGCGTAGAGCTTGGGCAGCTTCACCGTGCCGTCGGCGCCCGTGACGAGTCCGCCCACGGTGCGGACCGCCTTGCCGTCGGCGGCCTTGAAGTACGGGCCCTTGGTGCCGATGACCACGGCGGAGACCTTGGACCCGGCGAGGGCCTTGCCGCCGTCGGTGGCTTTGACCTCGACCTGGGTGGCGAACTCGGCCCCGGCCTCCGCCTTGAGCGCGGTGTCCGAGGTACGGGCCAGCGCGTCCGCCTTCGGCGCCGGAGCGGGCTTGGCCGTGACGGTCGCCCAGAACTCGGCGGCCGGAGCGCCCGTCGCGGTCGCCCGGACCACGAAGGAGCCCGCCTTCTCCCCCGCCGCGAGGGCGGGTGCGGTCGCGATGCCGTCCTTGCCGGTGGTGACGGTGGTGCGCGTCGCGTTGCCCGGGAAGCGGGCGCCGGTGGTGCCGACGACCGTGAAGCCGACCTTGACCCCGGCCACCGGCTTGCCCGTCGCGGACAGGGCCCGCACCGCCTGGCGGTCCGCGAAGTTCTTGCCCGCGACGGCGGTGAGCTTCTGCCCGCCCGCCACCGCCAGTTTGCTGACCCCGGCCGGGGTGGTCGGCGGCTTCGTCGGGGTGGGGGGCTTGGTGGCGGGAGTGGTCGGCTTGGTGCCGGGGGCGGTGGGGCCCGGCGCCGGGGTGGTCGGCGGGGCCGTGGGTCCGGCGCCCGGTCCCGTGGTGGGCGGGCTGTTGGGCTCGGGGGCGGAGGGCTGGACGCCGCTGCCGTCCGGGACCTCGTGGGTGCCGCGGTTGTAGTAGTCGAACCAGGAAAGGACCGTCCGCAGGTACTCCTGCGACCGGTTGTAGCTGAGGATCGCCTTGTCGCGGTCCTCCGCGACGGTCATGTCGCGGGAGCCGGCGCAGAGGTAGTGGCCGGCGGCGAGGGCGGCGTCGTAGATGTTGTTCGGGTCCTTGCGGCCGTCGCCGTTGCCGTCCTTGCCGTTGCGCGCCCAGGTCGACGGGATGAACTGCATCGGGCCTATCGCCCGGTCGTACGTGGCGTCGCCGTCGAACTCGCCCTTGTCGGTGTCCGCTATGTGTGCGAAGCCGATGCCGTTGAGCACCGGGCCGCGGATCGGCTTGAGGGTGTTGCCCTGGGCGTCGACCTGGCCGCCGCGCGCCTGCCCGGACTCCACCTTGCCGATGGCCGCGAGGAGTTGCCAGGGGAGCTTGCAGGAGGGGTCGGCGCTCTCGACCGCCGCCTGGGCCTTCTTGTACGCGTCCAGGACGGTCGCCGGAAGGCCCGCCTCCGCCTCGGCTGCCGGGGTGGAGCCGTCACCGGTGCCGGTCGTGGCGCCCGGGGTGGGCGTCGTCAGCGGCGGCAGGTCCGTGTAGTAGGGGGAGTTGCCGGAGGCCGCGGACTCGGGCTGGGGCTTCGCACCGGCCGGCTGGCCCTCGTACGTACCCGTGACCCCGGGGGCCTGCGACGCGGACAGGGCGGCCACGGCTATCGCCGCGACCGCTGTCGTGGTCGCCCCCTTGCGCAAACGGCGACCGAATTGTGCTGCCATGCGAGTGGTCCCTCCCCATCGGCGGCAGTGCGCGCTCCCCAGCGCGACGACCCACGTGACACTACGACAACTCTCGGAGCCCGAACACCGGCTTCTGGGCGCTTTTCACCAGTTCGACACCTGAGAAACTCCTGAAAGACCGGCCTCAACGGTCCCGCATACTGAGCGTTACTGATCACAAGGGGTCAAGTAGCCAGCAGATGTCATCAGGGGGACAAGGGTGCCGTTCACACTCAGCCATGCCGCAGCCGTGCTGCCCGGAATCCGGCGCGACGGGACGGGGCGCGGACCCTTCCTCGCGTCGGCTCTGGTGGCCGGGTCCTTCGCCCCCGACCTGACGTACTTCCTCGCCTCGTTCTTGCCCAACGGCATGTCCTTCGGCGGCTTCACGCACTCGGTGCCGGGCATCCTCACCGCCGACGTCCTGTGCACGGCGCTGCTCGTGGGGCTGTGGCTGCTCATACGGACACCGCTCGTCGCACTGCTGCCGCGCCGGTGGCAGGGGCGGGTGTACGGGTTCGTGCGCGGCGCGCGCTGGGACGGCGTATCGGCGTCGCTGGCGGGGAAGTTCGTGCTGTCGGCGGTGGTGGGGGCGCTGACGCACGTCGGGTGGGACCTGTTCACGCATCCGGGGCGGTTGGGGACGGACCTCTTCCCGGTGCTCGGAAGCACGATCGCGGGGTTCCCCCTCTACACCTATGCGCAGTACGGGACTTCGGCGCTCGCGGCCGTGGGGCTCGGCTGGTTCCTGGTGACGGCACTGCGGCGGCAGCCGGGCGGGGACGCGGCGCCGGGCGACGTACCACTGCTGTCCGCACGGCAGCGGGCCGCCGGGGGCGCGGTGCTGCTCGGGTGCACGGTGCTCGGGGCGGTGCTGCGGTGCGTGCGCTGGGCGGCCCACCAGACCGTGCCGCTGCGGCCGTTCGACTACATCCCGACGATCTGCTTCGGCGCGGGGGCCGGACTGCTGGTGGGGCTGGTGCTGTACGTGGTGCTGGTGGGCCGGTGGCGGCGGACGTCCTCGGCCACGGAGGGCGTGCTCGTCCCTTAGGGCACGCTCGTCCCGTAGGGCGTACTGGTCCCGCAGGGGCAGGGCAAGGGGCGGCCCCCCGTCGGGAGCCGCCCCTCGTCCTGCCCGGGTACTGCCTCGCTCTCAGTGCGCGGCCGACTCCCAGTCCGCGCCCACGCCCACCGACACGTCGAGCGGTGCCCGCAGTTCGACGGCCGAGGCCATCTCGTGGCGGACGATCTCCTCGACCCGCTCCCGCTCGCCCTTCGCGATCTCCAGCACGATTTCGTCGTGCACCTGGAGCAGCATCCGCGAGGTCAGCCCGGCCTTCTCCAGCGCGGCGTCCACGTTCAGCATCGCGACCTTGACGATGTCGGCGGCGGTGCCCTGGATGGGGGCGTTGAGCGCCATCCGCTCGGCCATCTCGCGGCGCTGGCGGTTGTCGCTGTTGAGGTCCGGGAGGTAGCGGCGGCGGCCGAGCATCGTCTCCGTGTACCCCGTGGCGCGGGCCTCCTCGACGGCGCGCTGGAGGTAGTCCTGCACTCCGCCGAACCGCTCGAAGAAGGTGTTCATCAGACCGCGCGCCTCGCCCGCGTCGATGTTCAGCTGCTGGGAGAGGCCGAACGCGGAGAGCCCGTAGGCCAGTCCGTACGACATCGCCTTGATCTTGCGGCGCATCTCGGCGTCGACCTCGGAGCGCTCCACGCCGAACACCTGGGAGGCGACGGTGGTGTGCAGGTCCTCGCCGGACTTGAACGCCTCGATCAGGCCCGCGTCCTCGGAGAGGTGGGCCATGACGCGCAGTTCGATCTGGCTGTAGTCGGCCGTCATCAGGCACTCGTAGCCCTCGCCGACGACGAAGCCGCGGCGGATGGCGCGGCCCTCGTCGGTGCGGACCGGGATGTTCTGCAGATTGGGCTCGGTGGAGGAGAGGCGTCCGGTCGCGGCCACCGTCTGGTTGAAGGTCGTGTGGATGCGGCCGTCGGCGGCGATCGTCTTGATCAGGCCCTCGACGGTGACGCGCAGCTTGGCCTGCTCGCGGTGGCGCAGCATGATCACCGGGAGTTCGTGCTCGGTCTGCCCTGCCAGCCAGGCGAGCGCGTCCGCGTCCGTGGTGTAACCGGTCTTGGTCTTCTTCGTCTTGGGCAGCGCCAGCTCGCCGAAGAGGATCTCCTGGAGCTGCTTGGGCGAACCGAGGTTGAACTCGCGGCCCGCCGCGTCGTGCGCCTCGCCGACCGCCTGCTGCACGGCGCCCGCGAACTGCTGCTCCATGGTGGTCAGGTGCTCCCGGTCGGCGGCGATGCCGTGCCGCTCCAGGCGGGCGAGGAGGATCGAGGTGGGCAGCTCCACGTCGTGCAGCAGCTCGGCCGCGCCGACCTCCCGCAGCCGCTCCGTGAAGGCGTCGCCCAGGTCGAGGATGGTGCGGGCCTGCCCCATCAGGGCGTCCGCCTCGGCCCGCTCGTCCTCCTCGGAGCCGAACGCCAGCTGCCCCTCGGCAGCCGCCGCCGGGGCCAGCTCGCGGCCCAGGTACTCCACCGACAGCGCGTCGAGCGCGAAGGAGCGGCGGCCCGGCTTCACCAGGTACGCGGCGAGCGCGGTGTCCATGGTGACGCCGTCCAGCGTCCAGCCGTGCTCCGGCAGGACCCGCATCGCGCCCTTGGCGTTGTGCAGCACCTTGGGGCGGTCCGCGTCGGCGAACCAGGCGGCGACGGCCTTCCCGTCGGTCTCGTCGAGCTGCGCCGGGTCGAACCAGGCGGCGGCGCCGTCGGCGGCGGCCAGCGCGATCTCGGTGACGCTGCCCGTGCCGAGCGCCCACGTGTCGACCGTGGCGACGCCGAGCGGCTGCGCGCCGTGCTCCGCCAGCCACGGGGCGACCTCGCCGGTGCCCAGCACCGAGCCGTCCAGCTCCAGGCCTGCGGCCGGGGCGGCGGCCTCCTCCTCGGCGGCACCCGGGTCCACCGCGTACAGCCGCTCGCGCAGCGACGGGTTGCGGATCTCCAGTACGTCCAGGACGCCGGCCACCGCGTCGCGGTCGTAGGCGGCGCGCTCCAGGTCGGCGGGGCCCTTGGCCAGTTCCACGTCGCGCACCATCTCGGTGAGCTTGCGGTTCAGCTTGACGGCGTCCAGGTGGTCCCGGAAGTTCTGTCCGGCCTTGCCCTTGACCTCGTCGGCGCGCTCCACCAGGTCGGCGAACGAGCCGAACTGGTTGATCCACTTCGCGGCGGTCTTCTCGCCGACGCCGGGGATGCCGGGGAGGTTGTCGGACGGGTCGCCGCGCAGGGCCGCGAAGTCCGGGTACTGCTGCGGGGTGAGCCCGTACTTCTCCTCGACCTTCTCCGGGGTGAAGCGGGTCAGCTCGGAGACGCCCTTGGTCGGGTAGAGGACGGTGACGTGCTCGGTGATCAGCTGGAACGAGTCGCGGTCGCCGGTCACGATCAGCACGTCGAACCCGGCCTCCTCGGCCTGGGTCGCGAGCGTCGCGATCACGTCGTCGGCCTCGAAGCCGTCGATCGCGAAGCGGTCCACGTGCATCGCGTCGAGGAGCTCGCCGATCAGCTCGACCTGCCCCTTGAACTCGTCGGGGGTCTTGGAGCGGTTCGCCTTGTACTCGGGGAACTCCTCGGAGCGCCACGTCTTGCGGGACACGTCGAACGCCACCGCGAGGTGCGTGGGCGCCTCGTCACGCAGGGTGTTCGCGAGCATCGACGCGAAGCCGTAGATGGCGTTGGTCGGCTGGCCGCTCGCGGTCGTGAAGTTCTCCGCGGGCAGCGCGAAGAACGCACGGTAGGCCAGGGAGTGCCCGTCCATGAGGAGCAGGCGGGGGCGGGCCCCGGCGGTACCGGTTGCCTCGCCGCCTCCGGCGGAGGGGGTCTTGTCTGCGGTCTTCGCTGCTGTTTTTGCCACGCCCCCGATCCTAGGCGGCGCCACTGACAATCCGGTCCGCCCGCCGCTCACGCCCCGCCCCTGACGCACTCGCTGTCAGTGGCCCGTGACAGGATCGAAGACGCACCACGAGGACGTACACGAGGATTCGAAGATCCACCCGCTCGAAGGGGAGCGCCATGGCAGCGAAGCCGCCCGCAGGGGACCCGGTCCAGGACGCGCCGCAGGTCGCCTCCCCGCAGCACGCCGCCGCCGGGCTGCCCGCCATCGCGCACACCCTGCGCGCCGCCCACCAGCAGATGGGCACCGTCCGCACCGCGCGCACCCTCCTCAAGGTCAACCAGAAGGGCGGCTTCGACTGCCCCGGCTGCGCCTGGCCGGAGGAGGACAGGCGGCACACCGCCGAGTTCTGCGAGAACGGCGCGAAGGCCGTCGCCGAGGAAGCCACCCTGCGCCGGGTCACCCCCGCGTTCTTCGCCGCCCACCCGGTCCCGGAGCTCGCTGAGCGCAGCGGGTACTGGCTGGGGCAGCAGGGCCGGATCACCGAGCCGATGTTCCTCGACGAGGGCTCCGACACCTACGTACCCGTGACCTGGGAACGCGCCTTCGAACTGATAGGTACGGAGCTCAGGGCGCTCGGCTCCCCCGACGAGGCCCTCTTCTACACCTCCGGCCGCACCAGCAACGAGGCGGCGTTCCTGCTCCAGCTCTTCGCCCGCGAGTTCGGCACCAACAACCTGCCGGACTGCTCCAACATGTGCCACGAGTCGTCGGGGTCCGCGTTGACGGAGACCATCGGCATCGGCAAGGGCAGCGTCTCCCTGGAGGACCTGCACCAGGCCGACCTGATCATCGTCGCCGGGCAGAACCCCGGCACCAACCACCCGCGCATGCTCAGCGCCCTGGAGAAGGCCAAGCACGCGGGCGCGAAGATCATCTCGGTGAATCCGCTGCCCGAGGCGGGGCTGGAGAAGTTCAAGAACCCGCAGACCCCGCAGGGCATGCTCAAGGGCACCGCCCTCACCGACCTCTTCCTGCAGATCCGCCTCGGCGGCGACCAGGCCCTCTTCCGCCTCCTCAACAAGCTGATCCTCGACACCGAGGGCGCCGTCGACGAGCTGTTCGTACGGGAACACACCCATGGTTACCAGGAGTTCGCCGCAGCGGCGCAGGCGGCCGACTGGGACGAGACGCTCGCCGCGACCGGGCTGGAGCGCGCCGACATCGAGCGCGCCCTGCGAATGGTGCTCGCCTCCAAGCGGGTCATCGTGTGCTGGGCGATGGGCCTGACCCAGCACAAGCACTCGGTGCCCACCATCCGCGAGGTCGTCAACTTCCTGCTGCTGCGCGGCAACATCGGCCGCACCGGCGCCGGGGTCTGCCCCGTCCGGGGCCACTCCAACGTCCAGGGCGACCGCACCATGGGCATCTTCGAGCGGCCCGCCCCGGCCTTCCTCGACGCCCTCGACAAGGAATTCGGCATCACCTCGCCCCGCCACCACGGGTACGACGTGGTCCGCGCCATCCAGGCGCTGCGCGACGGCGACGCGAAGGTGTTCTTCGCGATGGGCGGCAACTTCGTGGCCGCCACCCCCGACACGCACGTCACCGAGGCGGCGATGCGGCAGGCCACGCTCACCGTCCACGTCTCGACCAAGCTCAACCGCTCGCACGTGGTCACCGGCACCCGCGCCCTGATCCTGCCCACCCTCGGCCGCACCGACAAGGACGTGCAGAAGAGCGGGAAGCAGTTCGTGACGGTCGAGGACTCGATGAGCATGGTGCACGCCTCGCGCGGCAACCTGCCGCCCGCGAGCCCGCACCTGCTGTCCGAGCCCGCCATCGTCGCCCGGATGGCGCGCGCCGTCCTCGGCAAGGAATCGGCCACGCCCTGGGAGGAGTTCGAGCGGGACTACGCCACCATCCGCGACCGGATCTCCCGGGTCGTCCCGGGCTTCGAGGACTTCAACGCGCGGGTGGCCCGCCCCGGCGGCTTCACCCTCCCGCACGGCCCGCGCGACGAGCGCCGCTTCCCCACCGCCACCGGCAAGGCCAACTTCACCGCGGCCCCCGTCGAGTACCCCGAACTCCCGGCCGGGCGGCTGCTGTTGCAGACCCTGCGCTCCCACGACCAGTACAACACCACCATCTACGGCCTCGACGACCGCTACCGGGGCATCAAGGACGGCCGCCGCGTCGTCCTGGTCAACCCCGAGGACGCCCGCGCACTCGGGCTCGCCGACGGTGCGTACGCCGATCTGATCAGCGAGTGGAAGGACGGCGTCGAGCGCCGCGCCCCCGGCTTCCGCGTCGTCCACTACCCGACCGCCCGGGGCTGCGCCGCCGCGTACTACCCGGAGACCAACGTCCTGGTCCCGCTGGACGCGACCGCGGACACCAGCAACACCCCCGCCAGCAAGTCCGTGATCGTACGTCTGGAACAATCACCGACCGTCTGAGCGTTCGCTTAGTCGAGGGCCTGCCCGCTCGGCGGGCCCCACCGGTCACGTACATCGAACGGAGCCTGGCCCATGGGTGAGAAGTCCACCGCGAAGTTCCCGCCGGAGGTCGTCGAGGAGTACGCCGCGCTCGGCGTCGACCTGCCCGCGCTGTTCTCCGCCGGGCACCTCGGCACCCGGATGGGTGTGGAGATCGTCGAGGCGTCCGCCGACCGCGTCGTGGGCACGATGCCCGTCGAGGGCAACACCCAGCCGTACGGGCTGCTGCACGGCGGCGCCTCCGCCGTCCTGGCCGAGACGCTGGGCTCCGTGGGCGCGATGCTGCACGGCGGCATCAAGAAGCTGGCCGTGGGCGTCGACCTCAACTGCACCCACCACCGGGGCGCCCGCAGCGGACTGGTGACCGGTGTGGCCACCCCCGTCCACCGCGGACGCTCCACCGCCACCTACGAGATCGTCATCACCGACGAGCAGGACAAGCGGGTCTGCACGGCCCGCCTGACCTGCATGCTGCGCGACGCCCCGCAGGCACCCTCGGCGGTATCACCGGTCACCGGCTGACCGGCAGCGTCACACTGCTGACCCCGGCCCGGACCGTCATCCTCGTCCCGGCCGGGTGGCGCAGCGTGTAGTCGAAGTCCGTCGAGATCAGCACCACGCCCAGCCGGTGCCCCTTCTTGAAGACGTACTCCTGCGGCTGCATCTCCCACTTCAGCCCGTACTCCCGGCCCTCCACGACCTTGTCCTGGCGGGAGAGGGAGTTCCGGTTCCGGGCGTCCAGCCAGCCCCGCGACACGATTTTGAAGTCGGCGCTCTCGGTGCGGTGCTTGGTGCGGTAGGCGCAGCCGGTGTCCCCCGGGATGCCCTGGCCGTAGCAGACCTGGGGCTGCGAGGTGTCCTGGGCCAGGCCCGCCGTCGCCCGGGTGTCCTTGCCGTAGTCGACGAGCAGCGCCGTCACGTACGGCGAGCTCCCCTTCAGTGAGGCCCGTACCGACAGCTTGGGCACCCCGTTGATCCGCAGGTCCCGCCCGAGGGCGTCGGTGGTGTACGCCAGCCGGTTCGGGTTCGCCGCGTCCGGCGAGGCCACCAGCTGCTCGGCCCGCACGGTGCGGCCCGCGTCCGTCAGCGACTGCCTGACCGGCAGACCGGGCCACGCCGAGAGCCCTGAGGCGTTCAGCCGCAGCGTCTCCTCGCGGGTCCCCCTGGCCGGCCACTCCGACTGCCGCTTCCAGCTGAAGTCCGCCTGCTCGACATCCACCTTCGGCTCGTCCAGCGCGCCGTTCTTCAGCCCGTACAGCCAGTGGTCGAACCACTGGTGGGTCTGCCGCAGCCACTCCTCCATGCGCAGCGGCATCGGGTTGCTGTGCCCGGCCTGGTGCAGCCACATCTTGCGCGGCACGTTGTGCTTCTTGAGCGCTTCCCACAGCTGGACGGTGTGCTTGGTCTTCACGTTCCAGTCGTTGAAGCCGTGCACCACGAAGACCCCGGCCTTGATCTTCCCGACGTCCTTGAGGTAGTCCCGCTCGCGCCAGAAGGGACCGTAGTCCCCGGTCACCCGGTCCTGCTCGGCGGTCAGCGCGTCGTGCACGGGCGCGCAGATCTCCGGATTCGTACGGCTGTTGACGCCCTTGGCGAGGATGTCGGTGTCCTCGCCCTGGTAGCCGCCGGGTGCGACGACGCCGCCGCCGGCCCGGTAGTAGTCGTACCAGGAGGAGATCCCGGAGATCGGCACGATCGCCTTGAGGCCCTTGACGCCGGTCGAGGCGACGGCGGTCGGCAGGGTGGCGTTGTACGAGATGCCCATCATCGCGGAGTTGCCGGTGGACCAGGTGGCCCGGGACGGTTTGCCGTCCGGGTCCCAGCCCCTGGCCCGTCCGGCGAGCCAGTCCACGGCGGCCTTCGCACCGAGCGTCTCGTTGCGCGCGCCGGAGGTGGAGCAGCCGGTGGCCGCGCCGGTGCCGACGCTGTCGACCTCGGCGACCGCGTAGCCGCGCGGCAGGTAGTAGTTGTCGTAGTAGCCGCCGTACGTCACCGGGCCGTTCGCCGCCATCGAGGGCCTGCGGGCGTCCCCGTCGAGGCGTTTGCCGTCCAGCGGCAGCCCGTCCTCGTCCAGGTCGACGTCGTGGAACGGCACATCGGGTCCGCCGCCCCAGTAGGGGCTGGCCTCGATGATGGTGGCGACCTTCAGCCCGGCGTCGGTCTCCTTGGGCCGCAGGATCCGCATCCGTACGGTGTCCCGCCTGCCGTCGTGGTCGCTGTCCACCTCGGTCTCGACGTCGACCAGCTGAAAGACGGCGTCGGCCCGCGAGAAGACGGGCTCCGTCCGGTTGTCGACGATCTTCAGCGCGGGTCCGGGGCCCTCGTCGGACCGCGCGGCGGCGGGTGTGGCGAGCGCCGCCAGGAGGGACGCGGCCAGTGCCGCCGTGCCCCATGTCCGTATCGTGCGTTCCGCTCTACCGGGTCTCACCATCGGGCCTGCCTCCAGGGGGGCGCGGGGATTCGACGATCACGCAGGGAGCGCGTACACATTCCACCGCGTGCGCCCCGAACGCACCAGAGTGCACTGCCGCATCACAGCCGCCTCATTCTTCTCAACTCGTGTTCTAGCGTGGGGAGATGGAGAAGAAGCGCACCTCCGCACTCACCTCCGCACTCACCTCTGCAGTCGCCGCCGCACTCGCCTCCGCGCTCGCCGCGGCGGCCCTGCTGGCCGGCTGCGGCGGTACGGGAGGGACACCCCCGCCGGTCGGCGTCCAGACGCCCTCCTTCCCGCCGCTGACCACCAAGTCGCCCGCCGAGATCTGCGCACAGATCACCGGCTACTGGGTGCGCGAGCGGCTCGCCGGGCGCGGCACCGGCGACTTCATGAAGGAGGGGCTCTCCAACGGCACGAACAACATCGTCGTGGCCGTCATGGAGGCCGCCCGCAAGGAGCGCGAACGGGCGGGCGACGCGGCCGCCGAGAAGCTCATCACCGCCCGCACCGAGCAGGACTGCGCCGACCGCTACCGCACCGCGACACCGACCGGTAACCCCTGGCACTGATCGCGGACCCCGCCGGACAGTGACCGTTTTCCGGGATTGACCGTCCGGATGCCGCAAAAATGTTACGCAGCGTAATGCGCGCGCAAAGTGGAATCAACACCCCCAGCACGTCGGCGAGCGCCGTCGTGAACCCTTCCTGCACAAGTTGTCCGCATAGCGGACTGTCAGCACCATGAAGCTCCCAAGCTCCTTAAATATGCTGGGAGTTCTCGGTATTCGAGATTCCGCGCCTCACCGGAAAAGCACGAAAAGACCGACCTGTTCCCCTCACTTCTGGCCACGGCATAACAAGAGCGTCACATCCTGTGCACGCCGCTCCCCGCCGCCATCCCATGCGCTTAGAGTCACGGCCAGTCACCGCGCCGCCGGGCGCGTCGCCACAGCACCGCAGCCAGCAACGCCCACGTACGGCCCGGCGAACGACACGGCACCTCATATCGAGGCATGCCGCGCCAGGGAAAGGACCCCTTCGTGCGACACCGTTCTTTGCTCATACTCACCACAGTGCTCACCACCGGAGCACTGACCCTCACTGCCTGCGGCTCCCGCGACGACAAGGGCGGCAGCGGAGGCACCAGCGGAGGCGGCAAGAAGACCACCGTCGTCATCGGCGTCGACAGCCCCCTGAGCGGCGACCTCTCCGCCCTCGGCCTCGGCATCCGCAACTCCGCCGACCTCGCGGCCAAGACCGCCAACAAGAACAACGTGGTCCCCGGCGTCGAGTTCAAGACCGAGCCCCTCGACGACCAGGCGCAGCCCTCCGTCGGCCAGCAGAACGCCGCGAAGTTCATCAGCGACAAGAAGGTCGTCGGCGTCGTCGGCCCGCTGAACTCCAGCGTCTCGCAGTCCATGCAGAAGCCGCTCAACGACGCCAAGCTCACCCAGGTGTCCCCGGCCAACACCGGAACCGAGCTGACCCAGGGCGACGGCTGGAAGACCGGCGACAAGAAGCGGCCCTTCGCCTCCTTCTTCCGCACGGCCACCACCGACCAGGTCCAGGGCGCCTTCGCCGCGAAGTACCTCTTCACCCAGGCGAAGATCGACAAGGTCTACCTGATGGACGACCAGAAGACCTACGGCGCCGGCCTCGCCGCGTCCTTCAAGGACCAGTTCACCAAGCTCGGCGGCAAGATCGTGGGCACCGACCACATCAACCCCGAGGACCGCGACTTCAACGCCGTCGTCACCAAGGTCAAGAACTCCGGCGCCAAGGCCCTCTACTACGGCGGCGAGTACCCCGCGGCCGGCCCGCTGAGCCAGCAGCTCAAGGACAGCGGCACCAAGATCCCGCTCATGGGCGGCGACGGCATCTACAGCGCCGAGTTCCCCAAGCTCAACAAGAAGGCCGAGGGCGACCTCGCCACCTCCGTCGGCAAGCCCGTCGAGCTGCTCGACTCCGCCAAGAAGTTCATCGCGGACTACAACGCGGGCGGCTACGGCAAGGACGCCTACGAGGCCTACGGCGGCGGCACCTACGACGCCACCTGGTCGATCATCGAGGCCGTCAAGATCGCCGTGGCCGACAACGGCGGCAAGGTCCCCGACGACCTCCGCACCAAGGTCCTCACGGCCATGTCCAAGGTCAAGTTCGACGGCGTCACAGGACCCGTCTCCTTCGACGAGTTCGGCGACACCACCAACACCATGATGACCGCCTACAAGATCGAGGGCGGCGCCTGGAAGCCGAAGCACAGCGAGGCGTACAAGCCGTAACCACGGCCTCCGCTCCACGCGACACCCCCAGACCGCGCGGGCGCGCCACCAGCGCTCCCGCGCGGTGCCACATTCCGAACCACTGACGGAGGCCCTGCGGTGCACGAACTGCCGCAACAGCTGGCCAATGGACTCATCCTCGGCGCGATGTACGGTCTCATCGCGATCGGCTACACGATGGTCTACGGCATTGTCCAGCTCATCAACTTCGCCCACGGCGAGATATTCATGGTCGGCGGCTTCGGCGCCCTGACCGTCTACCTGATACTGCCCACCGGGTTCGCACTCGGCGCAGCCATCCCGCTCATGATCCTCGGCGGAGTCGTCGTCTCCGTCGCCGTGGCAACCGCCGCCGAACGCTTCGCCTACCGACCACTACGAGGCGCACCACGGCTGGCACCGCTGATCACCGCGATCGGGCTCTCCATCGTCCTGCAACAACTCGTCTGGCAGTGGTACCCGGACGCCAAGAAGGACCACCCCTTCCCCCGCTTCCAGGGCGAGTCCCTCGACATCCTCGGCGCGCACATCCAGCCCAGCGACTTCTTCCTGCTCATCGCCGCACCCGTCTGCATGATCGTCCTGGGCGTCTTCGTCAACAAGACGCGCACCGGCCGCGGCATGCAGGCCACCGCCCAGGACCCCGACACCGCCAAGCTCATGGGCATCAACACCGACCGCATCATCGTCACCGCCTTCGCGATCGGCGCCGCCTTCGCGGCCATCGCGGCGGTCGGCTACGGACTCCACAACGGCCAGGTCGGCTTCCGCATGGGCTTCATCCTCGGACTGAAGGCCTTCACCGCAGCGGTCCTCGGCGGCATCGGCAACATCTACGGAGCCATGCTCGGCGGCCTCGTCCTGGGCGTCGCAGAAGCCCTCGCCACCGGCTACGTCGCCGAGATCCCCGGCATGGAGCTCTTCGGCGGCGGCAGCTGGAAGGACGTCTGGGCCTTCAGCCTCCTCATCATCGTGCTCCTCGTCAGGCCCCAGGGCCTACTGGGCGAGCGCGTCGCGGATCGGGCGTGAGCACCATGACCAACACCACCAAGAACACGCCGCCCACGGCCGCCACCGGCGGAGCACCCGTCATTCCGCTCCCCCTCGGCGCCGCCCGTATCCTCGCCCTCGCGGGCTCGGTCGTCGCCCTCGCGGGCACCTTCCTCGCCTGGACCTGGACCGACGAGTTCCCCGGCGACCTCACCGTCACCGGCTACCCCGCGGGCCTCCAGTCCCTCGTCCTCGTCCTGGCCGTCCTCACCCTGCTGTTCACCCTCTCCGGGTACGGCATCCGCGGCCTGCGCTGGCTCACTCCCGGCGGCACCCACAGCCCCGTACGGCTGCTGGCACTCGCCACCTTCGGCACCATCGGCTTCACCATGGGCGCGATATCCGTCGCCCTCGGCGGCGCCGTCAACCTCGAACCCGGTGCCTGGGTCACCGGCATCGGCGCCCTCGTCGCCCTCATCGGTGCCTTCGGGCTGCCCTCCGACCAGAACGACGACGCACTCGAAGAGGGCTTCGGCGCCAAGCTCCGGCACAGCTTCGCCGCCCCCGCACCGGGCACGGCCAAGCCCATTCCCAGCTGGGCCGAGATCCTCATCCTCAGCGCCCTCTTCGCCGCGGGCCTCTACCTCTTCGCCTACGGCATCGACATCGAGGACCCCGAACCCTTCATCGGGTTCCTGATCGCCATCGCCTTCGCCTTCCCCGCGATCAACAAGGCCGGACTCTTCAAGCGCGCATCGGCCCTCGCGAGCAAGCACACCAGGGTCTCCGTCGCCGGAGCCTTCGCGGTCGCGATCTGCTTCCCGTTCACCCAGAGCAACGACCAGTACGCCCTCATCGGCGCCCAGGTCCTGATCTTCGCCACCGTCGCCCTGGGCCTCAACGTCGTCGTCGGCCTCGCCGGACTCCTCGACCTCGGATACGTCGCCTTCCTCGGCGTGGGCGCCTACACCGCGGCACTCGTCTCCGGCACCGCCAGCTCCGCCCTCAAGGTCGAATTCCCCTTCTGGGCAGCCGCGTTGACCGGCGCCGCGGCCTCACTCCTGTTCGGCGTCCTGATCGGCGCCCCCACCCTGCGGCTGCGCGGCGACTACCTCGCCATCGTGACCCTCGGCTTCGGTGAGATCTTCCGCATCACCGTGAACAACCTGAACGGAGTCAGCGGCCCCGACGTCACCAACGGCGCCAACGGCATCACCAACATCCCCGAGCTCAAGATCTTCGGATTCGAACTCGGCCTCCCGCACGACGTACTCGGCTTCACCCTCACCAGGTCGTCCAACTACTTCCTGCTGATGCTGGTGTTCACCGTCATCGTCGTCCTCGTCTTCCGCCGCTCCGCCGAGTCCCGCATCGGACGCGCCTGGGTCGCCATCCGCGAGGACGAGACCGCCGCCACCGCCATGGGCATCAACGGCTTCCGCCTCAAGCTCCTGGCCTTCGCCCTCGGCGCCTCCCTCGCGGGCTTCGCCGGCGCCGTACAGGCACACCTCGGGTACAGCGTCACCCCCGAGCAGTACCAGTTCGCCGGGTCGGTGGCACCCAACTCCGCGTTCCTGCTCGCCGCCGTCATCCTCGGCGGCATGGGCACCATCGCGGGCCCCCTCGTCGGCGCCTCGCTCCTGTACCTCATCCCCGCGAAGCTCGCATTCATGAAGGACTACCAGCTCGTCCTCTTCGGACTCGCCCTCATCCTCCTGATGCGCTTCCGCCCCGAGGGACTGATCGCCGACCGGCGCAAGAAACTCGAATTCCACGAGACAGGACAACTCGACGTCCCCGACGAAGAGCTGCCCGCCCAGACAGCCGGCGGCACGAAGGCGGGGGCGTGAACACCATGACGACCACCACAGCCACCACCACGACCGTGCTCGACGCCAGCGGCGTCACCATGCGCTTCGGCGGTCTCACCGCCGTCCGCGACGTCAGCCTCCAGGTCAACAGCGGCGAGATCGTCGGCCTCATCGGCCCCAACGGCGCCGGCAAGACCACCTTCTTCAACTGCCTCACCGGGCTGTACATCCCCACCGAGGGCAAGGTCAGCTACAAGGGCACCGTCCTGCCGCCCAAGCCCCACCTGGTCACCAAGGCAGGCATCGCCCGCACCTTCCAGAACATCCGGCTCTTCGCCAACATGACCGTCCTGGAGAACGTCCTCGTCGGCCGCCACACCCGCACCAAGGAGGGCCTCTTCTCGGCCCTCCTGCGCGGCCCCGGCTTCAAGAAGGCCGAGAAGGCGTCCCACGAACGCGCCATGGAACTCCTGGAGTTCATCGGCCTCGCGCACAAGGCCAACCACCTCTCCCGCAATCTCCCCTACGGAGAACAGCGCAAGCTGGAGATCGCCCGCGCGCTGGCCAGCGAACCCGGACTCCTCCTCCTGGACGAGCCCACCGCGGGCATGAACCCGCAGGAGACCCGCGTCACCGAAGAGCTCATCTTCGCGATCCGCGACCAGGGCATCGCCGTACTCGTCATCGAGCACGACATGCGCTTCATCTTCAACCTCTGCGACCGCGTCGCCTGCCTCGTCCAGGGCGAAAAACTCGTCGAAGGCACCCCCGACACCGTCCAGAGCGACGAGCGCGTGGTCGCCGCCTACCTCGGCACCCCCTTCGAAGGCGCCCCGGGCGCCGAGGAGGCCGCCGAGGTCGAAGCCGCCGAAGCCCAGGCCGAGGCACAGAGCAACACCAGCACGGACCGCGCCGCAGAAGGAGACTCCAAGTGACCGCCCTCCTGGAGGTCGAGGACCTCCGCGTCTCCTACGGCAAGATCGAAGCCGTCAAGGGCATCAGCTTCTCCGTCGAAGCAGGCCAGGTCGTCACGCTCATCGGCACCAACGGCGCCGGCAAGACCACCACCCTGCGCACCATCTCCGGACTCCTCAAACCGAGCTCCGGCAAGATCATCTTCGACGGCAAGCCCCTCGCGGGCATCCCCGCCCACAGAATCGTCTCCTTCGGACTGGCCCACTCCCCCGAAGGCCGGCACATCTTCCCCCGCCTCACCATCACGGAGAACCTCCAGCTCGGCGCCTTCCTCCGGGACGACAAGGCAGGCATCGAGAAGGACATCCAGCGCGCCTACGACCTCTTCCCCATCCTCGGGGAGCGCAGGAAGCAGGCCGCCGGAACCCTCTCCGGCGGCGAGCAGCAGATGCTCGCCATGGGCCGGGCCCTGATGTCCCAGCCCAAGCTGCTCATGCTCGACGAGCCCTCCATGGGCCTCTCCCCGATCATGATGCAGAAGATCATGGAGACCATCGTCGAGCTCCGCGCCTCCGGCACGACGATCCTCCTCGTCGAGCAGAACGCCCAGGCGGCGCTCTCCCTCGCCGACCACGGCCACGTCATGGAGATCGGCAAGATCGTCCTCTCCGGGACCGGCCAGCACCTCCTCCACGACGAGTCCGTCCGCAAGGCCTACCTCGGCGAGGACTGACCGCTCTCCTGGTACGGGAAAGGGGCTCGGCCCGCGTTCATCACGCGAGCCGAGCCCCTTCGCCGTACACCACCAGGTGCGGCCTACTGCTCCTTGGCCGCGGCCTTCTTCTCCTCGGCGTCCTCGATGACCGCCTCGGCCACCTGCTGCATGGACAGCCGGCGGTCCATCGACGTCTTCTGGATCCACCGGAACGCGGCCGGCTCGGTCAGCCCGTACTGCGTCTGCAGGATCGACTTCGCCCGGTCCACCAGCTTGCGCGTCTCCAGCCGGAGCGTGAGGTCCGCGACCTCGTTCTCCAGCGCCTTCAGCTCGGTGAAGCGCGAGACGGCCATCTCGATCGCCGGAACCACATCACTCTTGCTGAACGGCTTCACCAGGTACGCCATGGCCCCGGCGTCCCTGGCCCGCTCGACCAGATCGCGCTGCGAGAAGGCGGTCAGCATCAGTACGGGAGCGATGGACTCGGCCGCGATCTGCTCGGCGGCGGAGATCCCGTCGAGCACGGGCATCTTCACATCCAGGATCACCAGATCCGGCTTGTGCTCCCGAGCCAGCTCCACGGCTTTCGCCCCGTCCCCGGCCTCGCCCACGACCGTGTAGCCCTCCTCCTCCAGCATCTCCTTGAGGTCGAGCCGGATGAGGGCTTCGTCCTCGGCGATGACGACACGGGTCGTCAGCGGCGGGACGTGCGACGTGGCGTCGTCGGCGGGCTGGGGCGACTCGGGGGTGGTCACGGGGCTCCTCGATACAGGGCGATACGGCTTCCCATGAGCGTACCTAGCTGCGGTATGGTTAGGACACGGAGGGTCAACCCCTTCCTTCGTTTCGAAGGAGCCCCGGTAGCCCAGCGGAAGAGGCAGTGGATTCAAAACCCACACAGCGTCGGTTCGAATCCGACTCGGGGTACTCTCCCTTGGATTCCAAGGTCGCGTGACAATGGCGACACACCACACGGACGTGTGAGCGTGTCGCCTTTTTCATGCGCCGCCGCGGGTTCACTTCCAAGATCCCCCGGGGTGCGACAGGACAGCGCGCGAGCCCGCCCGGGCGCCCCCGTCACGGCCGCCCGTACGACGTCTCCGTGGCCCGACGGGCGTCCGTCGCTCTGATGGACGCCCACGTCGGGCCCAAGTACTAGCCTCTTCCGCCTACTTGGGGCTGTCGTCCTCGCCGATGTGGTGGATGCGGACCAGGTTCGTCGAGCCCGCGACTCCCGGCGGGGAGCCTGCCGTGATGACGACCACGTCGCCCTTCTGGCAGCGGCCGATGCGCAGGAGTTCCTCGTCGACCTGGGCGACCATCTCGTCCGTCGAGTCGACCTTGGGGCCCAGGAAGGTTTCCACGCCCCAGGTGAGGTTGAGCTGGGAGCGGGTGGACGGCTCGGGGGTGAAGGCGAGGAGCGGGATCGGGGAGCGGTAGCGGGAGAGGCGCTTGACCGTGTCGCCGGACTGGGTGAAGGCGACCAGGAATTTGGCGCCCAAAAAATCCCCCATCTCCGCCGCCGCGCGGGCTACCGCGCCGCCCTGGGTGCGGGGCTTGTTGCGCTCCGTGAGGGGCGGGAGGCCCTTGGCGAGGATGTCCTCCTCCGCCGCTTCGACGATGCGGCTCATCGTGCGGACCGTTTCGATGGGGTACTTGCCGACGCTGGTCTCGCCGGAGAGCATCACGGCGTCCGTGCCGTCGATGACGGCGTTGGCGACGTCGGAGGCCTCGGCGCGGGTGGGGCGGGAGTTCTCGATCATGGAGTCGAGCATCTGGGTCGCGACGATGACCGGCTTGGCGTTGCGCTTGGCGAGCTTGATGGCGCGCTTCTGGACGATCGGAACCTGTTCCAGGGGCATTTCGACGCCGAGGTCGCCGCGGGCGACCATGATGCCGTCGAAGGCGGCGACGATGTCATCGATGGCCGAGACGGCTTGCGGCTTCTCGACCTTGGCGATGACGGGGAGGTGGCGGTTCTCCTCGCGCATGATGCGGTGCACGTCTTCGATGTCGCGTCCGCTGCGGACGAAGGAGAGGGCGATGATGTCGGCGCCCTTGCGCAGTGCCCAGCGGAGGTCGTCGATGTCCTTCTCGGAGAGCGCGGGGACGGAGACCGCGACGCCGGGGAGGTTGAGGCCCTTGTGGTCGGAGACCATGCCGCCCTCGATGACCTTGGTGTGGACGCGGGGTCCGTCGACCGAGGTGACTTCGAGGGTGACCTTGCCGTCGTCGACGAGGATGCGCTCGCCGGCGGTGACGTCCGAGTTCAGCCCTTCGTACGTCGTGCCACAGGTGTGGCGGTCGCCCTCCATGGGTTCGACGGTGATGGTGAAGTCGTCACCGCGTTCAAGGAGTACGGGGCCTTCGCGAAAGCGTCCGAGGCGGATCTTCGGGCCTTGAAGGTCGGCGAGGATGCCGACGCTGCGTCCGGTCTCCTCGGAGGCTTTGCGTACGTGCCGGTAACGCTCCTCGTGTTCGGCGTAGGTGCCGTGGCTGAGGTTGAAGCGGGCGATGTCCATTCCGGCTTCGACCAGGGCTTTGATCTGGTCGTATGTGTCGGTGGCGGGCCCCAGGGTACAAACGATCTTTGCTCGGCGCATGTTTCGAGCCTAGGGCTTACCGATGGGTAGGTAATTGGCTGTGCATGACTACTCAACAACCTTTGGGTGAAAGGTTATTGACAAGTGTTGAATTGTGCGCAGGGGTGCTCTGATGAGCAATTCCCGTGTGCCGTCAGAGGGCCGGCGGAGCCATCGTGAAGCGTGCGTTGACGTGGGCGTAGACGGTCTGGCGCTGGGGTTCGAGGTCGAGGGCGGGGGCGGACTCCTCCATCTCGGCGGCGCCGCCGTACGCGGCCATGCGCATTCCCCGGGCCATGGGCATGGGTTCGGCGTGCTCGGCTCTCTCGTCGGCGAGTTCGAGGAGGGCGATGAGGCGGGTGTCGAGGGCCGACGCGTATTCGCGGGCGCGGACCACGGCTTCGCGGACTGCCTGGGTCCTGGCCTGTCCGTAGACGGGTGAGGTGGGGCGCAGTGCCCACCAGGGGCCGTCGACGCGGGTGAGTTCGAGGTCGGAGAGGCGGGTGGTGAGTTCGCCGAGGGCGGTGAAGTCGGCGAGCTCGGCGGTGACGTGGACCCGGCCGTGGTAGGCGTGGATGTGTTCGCCCCGGCCCTTGCGGGTGAGTTCGGGGTTGATGGAGAAGGACCCGGTTTCGAGCTTCTCGACGGCGTCGCCGTACGTCTTGACGAGGTCGAGGACGGCGGCGTTGCGCCGGGTGAGGTCTTCGAGGGCGTTGCGGCGGTCGGTGCCCCGGGCGCTGACGGTGATGCCGATACGGGCGATCTCGGGGTCGACTTCGAGGCGGGCCTCGCCGCGGACGGCGACGCGGGGGGCTTCGGGGGTGCCGTAGGGGGCGGAGGCTGTCGGGCTGCTCATGGGCGGGCTCCCTCTGCTCGTGGGGCGGCGGTCTCGGTCTCGTACAGCGACGGCGCCAGCGACTACGGCTACGACTGCTGTGGCTGCTGCCCGGCGGCGTACGGACCACTCTGACATCCGGGTCCGACATCGGGGAGTCATCAGATCGCAACCTGCGAGGGGTGTCGCCTCCTGTGGCGCCTGGGTCAGAATCTACGCGCGTTGTGCAGGGCAACGAGGGGATGAAGGAGAGCAAATGCCGCTGAATCGACGGACGTTCCTGGGGAAGACCGCTGCTACCGGTGCCGGTGTGGCGCTGGCGGGCGGGGTCGCCGGGACGGCCGAGGCGCAGGTTCGTGACGGCCACCACGGGGGCGGGCACGGCCACGGCCGGCCGCCGAAGCGGTACTCGTTCACGGTGATGGGGACGACCGATCTGCATGGAAACGTCTTCAACTGGGACTATTTCACCGACAAGGAGTTCGACGACAAGGACCACAACGACGTGGGCCTGGCGAAGATCTCCACGCTGGTGAACGAGGTCCGCAAGGAGAAGGGCCGCCGCAACACGCTGCTGATCGACGCAGGTGACACGATCCAGGGCACCCAGCTCTCGTACTACTACGCCAAGGTCGACCCGATCACCGCGAAGCGCGGTCCGGTGCACCCGATGGCGCAGGCGATGAACAAGATCGGTTACGACGCGGCCGCGCTCGGCAACCACGAGTTCAACTACGGCATTCCGGTGCTGCGGAAGTTCGAGGAGCAGTGCGACTTCCCGCTGCTGGGTGCGAACGCGCTGGACGCGAAGACGCTGCGGCCCGCGTTCCGCCCGTACAGCATGCACCGGCTGCGCACCCCGCACGGCCGGGACGTGAAGGTGGCGGTGCTGGGGCTGACGAACCCCGGGATCGCCATCTGGGACAAGATGAACGTCCAGGGGAAGATGGTGTTCCCGGGGCTTGAGGAGCAGGCGGCGAAGTGGGTGCCGAAGCTGCGCTCGATGGGCGCGGACGTGGTGCTGGTGTCGGCGCACTCGGGTTCCAGCGGGACGTCTTCGTACGGTGACCAGCTGCCGTACGTGGAGAACGCGGCCGGTCTGGTCGCGGAGCAGGTGCCTGGCATCGACGCGATCCTGGTGGGTCACGCGCACACGGAGATCCCCGAGTACTTCGTCGAGAACAAGGCGACGGGCAAGAAGGTCGTGCTGTCGGAGCCGCTGAAGTGGGGGCAGCGGCTGACGCTGTTCGACTTCGAGCTGGTGTGGGCGAAGGGCCGCTGGACGGTGGAGAAGGTCGGGGCGCGGGTCCTGAACTCCAACACCGTCGCGGAGGACCGCCGGATCACCGGGATGCTCGCCGACGAGCACAAGAAGGTCGTGGCGTACGTCAACCAGGTCATCGGCACCTCGACGGCGGCGATGGCGACGGCGGAGGCGGCGTGGAAGGACGAGCCGCTGATCGATCTGATCAACCTGGTGCAGGCCGAGACGGTGAAGGCGGCACTGGCGGGCGGCGAGTACGCGGCGCTGCCGGTGCTTTCGCAGGCGTCGTGCTTCTCGCGGACGGCGAAGGTGCCGGCCGGGGAGATCACCATCAAGGACGCGGCGGGTCTTTACCCGTTCGAGAACACGCTTGAGGCGCGGCTGCTGACGGGTGCGCAGATCAAGGAGTACCTGGAGTACTCGGCGAAGTACTACGTGCAGACGGCGGCGGGCGGTCCGGTGGACACGGCGAAGCTGACGAACGCCGAGAACACCCCCGACTACAACTACGACGTGGTGTCGGGTCTGACGTACGAGATCGACATCGCGAAGCCGAAGGGCTCGCGGATCGTGAAGCTGGCGTTCGACGGGAAGCCGCTGGACCCGAAGGCGCAGTTCGTGTTCGCGGTGAACAACTACCGGGCGTCGGGCGGTGGCGCGTTCCCGCACATCGCGGGGGCGAAGCAGCTGTGGGCGAACTCGGAGGAGATCCGTAACACGATCATCACGTGGGTGAAGGCGAAGGGGACCATCGATCCGAAGGTGTTCGCTTCGGTGGGGTGGAAGC
Source organism: Streptomyces sp. NPDC032721 (assembly GCF_055579625.1). Taxonomy (NCBI): domain Bacteria; kingdom Bacillati; phylum Actinomycetota; class Actinomycetes; order Kitasatosporales; family Streptomycetaceae; genus Streptomyces; species Streptomyces sp. NPDC032721. Next base: position 227,838 of record NZ_JBVIMX010000014.1, read on the forward strand.
TGACGCGGGACGGTACGCCGGTGTTCTAGGCGTGGGTGCGCGGATCCGTCCGGGGCGGTTCGGGTGATTCGCGCGATTCGAGTGAAGGGCCGTACCTCTTCGGGGTGCGGCCCTTCTGCCGTGCTCACACCTTCAGCTGTACGAGGCCTTCGCGTTGGCTGGGGAGGGTGGTGGGGCGGGTGGGGGTGCCGAGGCCGAAGGTGGTGAAGGCGGTCCTGGCGGGCAGGGGGTACGCGTCGCTGCCGGTGAGGGAGTTGAGGATGACTGCGCTGCGCCAGGCGGCGAGTCCGAGGTCGGGGGCGCCGACGCCGTGGGTGTGGCGTTCGGCGTTCTGGACGTAGACGGAGCCCTGGACGACGGGGTCGAGGACGAGGCGCTGGTGTTCGTCGATGCGGGGGCGCTGGGAGGAGTCGCGCTTCATGTACGGGTCGAGGGCGGCGAGCAGGCGGTCGACGGGGCGCTCGCGGTAGCCGGTGGCGAGGACGACGGCGTCGGTGGTGAGGCGGGAGCGGGTGCCCTGCTGGATGTGTTCCAGGTGGAGTTCGACCTTGGTGTTGGCGACGCGGCCCGCGGTGCGGACGTGGACTCCGGGGGTGATGGTGACGTCGGGCCAGCCGCCGTCGAGGGTGCGGCGGTAGAGCTCGTCGTGGATGGCGGCGATGGTGTCGGCGTCGATGCCCTTGTGCAACTGCCATTGGCGGGGCAGGAGTTCGTCCCGTACGCCTTCGGGGAGGGCGTGGAAGTAGCGGGTGTAGTCGGGGGTGAAGTGTTCCAGGCCGAGCTTGGAGTACTCCATGGGGGCGATGGCTTCGGTGCGGGCGAGCCAGGTGATCTTCTCGCGTCCGGTGGGGCGGGCCCGGAGCAGGTCGAGGAAGATCTCGGCTCCCGACTGGCCGCTGCCGATGACGGTGACGTGCTCGGCGGTGAGGAGGCGGGGCCGGTGGTCGAGGTAGTCGGCGGAGTGGAGGACGGGGACGGTGGGGGCTTCGGCGAGGGGCTTGAGGGGTTCGGGGACGAAGGGGGCGGTGCCGACGCCTAGGGCGAGGTTGCGGGTGTAGGTGCGGCCGAGGGCTTCGGCTTCGCCGTCGGGGTCGAGCTGGGTGAAGTCGACCTCGAAGGCGACGCGTTCGGGGTTCCAGCGGATGGCGTCGACCTGGTGGCCGAAGTGGAGTCCGGTGAGGCGGTCGCTGACCCAGCGGCAGTAGGCGTCGTACTCGGTGCGCTGGATGTGGAAGCGCTCGGCGAAGTAGAAGGGGAAGAGGCGCTCGCGGTCGCGGAGGTAATTGAGGAAGGTCCAGGGGCTGGAGGGGTCGGCGAGGGTGACGAGGTCGGCGAGGAAGGGGACTTGGAGGGTGGCGCCTTCGATGAGGAGGCCGGGGTGCCAGTGGAAGGCGGGGCGCTGTTCGTAGAAGGCGGTGGTCAGGCCTCCGTGGATGCCGTCGGCGAGGGCGGCGAGGGAGAGGTTGAAGGGCCCGATGCCGATGCCGACGAGGTCGTGGGGGGTGGGGTGGGGCTGGGGTGGGGACGAGGGCTGGGGGTGGGTGTGGGGGTGGTCGGGGTGCGGGGGGTTGTGGGTGGGGCCGGGGGTGGTCATCGGTGGTGCCTTTCGGGGGTGGGGCGGGTTCAGCCGGTCCGACGGTGAGGAGCAGAGGGGGCTGGCGTTGCCGCTTGGGTGCGTGGGGGCTGGGGCGGGGCGGGCCGGCCCGGCCGGTAGGAAGCGGGGGCTGGGGGTGGACTTGCCGCTCCTACGGGAGAGGGGCGGGGGCGACCGCTCCGGTAGGTGAGGGGCGCGGATCGGTGCATGGTGCGGTGGGGCAGCGGGGGCGGGCGGTCATGGGGTGGGGTGGTGGTGAGTGGTGGTGGTCAGGGCCAGGAGGGTGGTGAGGTCCTTCGGGGTGGTGTGGGGGTTGAGCAGGGTGGCCTTGAGCCAGAGGCGGTTGTCCGCGTGGGTCCGGCCGAGGACCGCGCGGCCTTCGGTGAGGAGGCGGCGGCGGGTTTCGGCGACCGCTTCGTCCGTGGCGCCGGTGGGGCGGAAGAGGACGGTGCTCAGGGTGGGCCGGTCGTAGAGCTCCAGGCCCGGGTGCTTGGTGATCAGGTCGGCAAGCTGGTGCGCGGCGTCGCAGGTGCGGTCGACGAGTTCGGCGAGGCCGTCGCGGCCGAGGGCCTTGAGGGTGACGGCGATCTTGAGGACGTCGGGGCGTCGGGTCGTCCGCAGGGACCGGCCGAGGAGGTCGGGGATTCCGGCGTCGGTGTCGTCGTCGGAGTTGAGGTAGTCGGCCTGGTGGGCGAGGGCGCCGAGGGTGCCGGTGTCGGCGACCGCGAGGAGGCCGGCCGCGACCGGCTGCCAGCCGAGTTTGTGCAGGTCGAGGGCGATGCTCTGGGCGCGGCCGAGGCCGTTGAGGAGGTGCTTGCGGGTGGGGCTGAAGAGCAGCGGGCCGCCGTACGCGGCGTCGATGTGGAGGTCGGCGCCGTGGTGTTCGCAGAGGTCGGCGATGTCGGGGAGCGGGTCGATCTGGCCGGTGTCGGTGGTGCCTGCGGTGGCGGCTACCAGGAGGGGGCGGGAGAGGCGGTTGAGGGCTTCGTCGAGTGCGGCGAGGTCGAGGGTGCCGGAGGGGGCGGGTACGACGACGGGTTCGGGCAGGCCGAGGAGCCAGGCGGCTCGGGTGAGGGAGTGGTGGGCGTTGGAGCCGACGACGAGCTGGACGGGGCCGTGGGCGGCGTGCTTCTCGCGGGCGAGGAGGAGGGCGAGCTGGTTGGACTCCGTACCGCCGGTGGTGACGAGGGCGTCGGGGTGCGGGCGGTCCGGGTAGAACTCGGCGGCGAGTGCGCGGGTGACGGCTTCTTCGAGGGCGGAGGCGGCGGGTGCCTGGTCCCAGGAGTCCATCGAGGGGTTGAGCGCGGAGGCCGCGAGGTCGGCGGCGGTGGCGACGGCGAGGGGCGGGCAGTGGAGGTGGGCGGCGCAGTGGGGGTGGGCGGGGTCGGCGGCGCCTGCGGCGAGGGCGGTGACGAGGGTACGGAGGGCCTCGTGCGGGCCGGTGCCGGTGGTGGGGAGTACGGGGTGGGCGGCGGTGCGGAGTTGGGCGGTGGTGGCGGTGGGGCCGCCGGTGGGGAGGGGGCCGTTGCGGGTGGCGGCGCCGGTGGTGAGGGCGGTGAGGACGGTGTCGAGGAGGGGGCGGAGGTGGGTGGGGCCGGATTCGCCTCCGGCGAGGGGTGGGAGGGGGGGTGGGTTGGGGTTTGGGTTTGGGTTGGGGTTTGGGTGGGGGTTGGGGTGAGGGGGTGTGGGACCCGGGCTGGGGGGCGGGGTGCTCATGCGGGGGTCCTTCGGGGGTGCGGGCACGGGGCGACACACCAGGGTGTACGGGGGGTGGGTCGTGTGTCTGGAGTGGACAACGATCTCGACCCGAAAGTGGTACTGCGGGGTGGGGAGGGGGAGTTGGTTGTTGCGGGACTGATATAGGCGGGGGCCGGGGTGGGGTGGGGGTGGGGGTGGGGGGCCATGGCGGAGGTGGGGCGGGGTCGGAGGGTTCGGCTCCGCCGGGGGCCGCCCCCTTGCCCGCCCGTTCCGCCCCCGGGGGGCGGCCCCGCCGCCCAAGGAGGCGGGGCGGGGCCTGGTGGGTGTTAGGGGTGGCGGAGGGAGAGGGCGCGGTGGAGGTCGGAGAGTTGGTCGGTGAGTTTGCGGTGGAGGGCGGGGGTCAGAGGGGTGTCGCGGAGGTGGGCTTCGCCGAGGGCCAGAGCCTGTGCGGTCACCTCGTAGGAAGGGAAGGCGTACGTTCCGGCCGCCTGTGCCATGGCGGGGCTCCTGCGGGTGGCGAGGTCGGCGGCTGCCGGGTAGTAGAGGGCCACGTACGGGTGGAGGAGTTCGGCCTGCTCCGGCTGCCAGAAGCCGTCGGCGGTGGCGGTGAAGAGGTAGTTGGAGAGGTTTCCCGAGCCGAACATGGCTTCCCAGGCGGCCGACTTGGCCTCCGGGGTGGGCAGCGCGGCCCGGCAGCGGGCGGCGCCTTCTTCACCGGTGGCGCTGGGGTCGCGGAGCAGTTCGGCGGCGATGGCGGTCTCGTCGGTGGCGCCGAGTGCGGCGAGCCGGGCGAGGATGCGCCAGCGGAGTTCCGGGTCGAGGTCGGGGCCGCCGGGGATGCTGTCGGAGTCGAACCAGTCGCGGATGCTGTCGGGCTGGGTGGCCGCGTCGATGAAGTGGCGTACGGCGGTGAGCCGCAGGCCGGGGCTGTTGCCGTCCTCGGTGCGCCGCATCAGGTCGCGGCACAGGCCGGCGAGGGTGGCGAGCGCGGCGGGGCGCTGGTCGGGGCCGAGGTAGCGGTCGGCGAGCGGGTCTGCGGCGAAGGCGAGCACGCCCTGGACGACGGCGAGGTCGGTCTCGTGCGGGAGGTGCGCGCGGGCGGCCTCCAGGTAGGCGGTGGGCGGGAGTTGGCCGTCGCGGACCATGTCGCGGGCGGCGTTCCAGATGACGGCGCGGGTGAGGGGGTCGGGGACGCCGGAGAGGGAGCGGAGGGCGGTGTTCCAGGACTCGGGGTCGAGGCGGACCTTGGCGAAGGTCTGGTCGCCGTCGTTGAGGACGAGGAGTGCGGGGCGGCGGCCGGGGCGCGTGACGGCGGGAACGGCGTGGTCGGCGGTCGACTCCCGCGCCGGGAGGTCGAGTTCGAGGGTTTCGCGTAGCACCAGTGTGTTCGCGTCGACGAGGTCCTGGTCGTACGCACCGACCGTGATGCGGTGCGGGCGGCTGCCGGTGTGGGTGAGGGCGAGCTTCCAGCCCTCGGCCGTGCCGGTGCCGGAGTCGGTACCGGAGTCGGTGACCGTGGGGGTGAGGGTGTCGACGCCGGTCGTACGGAGCCAGGACTGCGCCCAGGCGTGGACGTCGCGGTCGGTGACCGAGGCGAGGTTGTCGATGAAGTCGGCGAGGCTGGCGTTGCCGAACTTGTGGCGGGCGAAGTGGACGTTGATGCCGGCCAGGAAGTCCTTCTCGCCGAGCCAGGCGACGAGTTGACGCAGGGCGGAGGCGCCCTTGGCGTAGGAGATGCCGTCGAAGTTGAGGAGGGCGGAGGCGGTGTCGGGGACCGCCTCGGGGCTGGGGGCGACGGGGTGGGTGGAGGGGCGTTGGTCGGCGTCGTACCCCCAGCCCTTGCGGGAGACGGCGAAGCTGGTCCAGGTGTCGGTGAAGCCGGTGGCTTCGGCGAGGATCTGGTAGCCCATGTACTCGGCGAAGGACTCGTTGAGCCAGATGTCGTCCCACCACTGGAGGGTGACGAGGTCGCCGAACCACATGTGGGCCATCTCGTGCGCGATGGTGACGCCGCGCGACTGGCGCTGGGTGTCGGTGACGGCGGACCGGAAGACGTAGGTGTCGCGGAAGGTGACGAGGCCGGGGTTCTCCATGGCGCCGGCGTTGAACTCCGGTACGAAGGCCTGGTCGTAGGAGTCGAACGGGTACGGCTCGTCGAACTTCTCGTGGAAGCGGTCGAAGCACGCGCGCGTGATGTCGAGGAGTTCGTCGGCGTCGGCGTCCAGGTGGGGCGCGAGGGAGCGGCGGCAGTGGATGCCGAAGGGCAGGCCGGCGTGGGTGGTGCGGACGGAGTGCCAGGGGCCGGCGGCGACGGCGACGAGGTAGGTGGAGATGAGGGGGGTGGGTGCGAGGGTCCACTTCCCCTCGCCCTCGTGGGTGGCGATGCCGTTGCCGAGGACGGTCCAGTTGGGGGGTGCGGTGACGGTGACCTCGAAGACGGACTTGAGGTCGGGCTGGTCGAAGGAGGCGAAGACGCGCTGGGTGTCGTCGAGGAAGAGCTGGGTGTAGACGTACGTCTCGCCGTCGGCGGGGTCGGTGAAGCGGTGCATCCCCTCGCCCGAACGGGAGTAGGTCATGGCGGCGTCGATGTGGAGTTCGTGCGGGCCGGGGGCGAGGCCGGTGAGGGGGAAGCGGTTCTCGCTCAGGGCGGTGGGGTCGAGGGGGGTGCCGTCGAGGGTGACGGAGTGGAGGTGGGCGGGTTTGAGCTCGACGAAGGTGGAGGCGGGGGTGGAGGTGGGGTGGTCGGCCGGGGCGGCGGCCGGTTCCGCTTCTTCGCGGACGGTGAAGTGGATGACGGTGCGGGAGCCGAAGGTGGCGTCTTCCGGCGCTTCGGGGGCTTCGGGGGCTTCGGGTGTCGTCAGGTCGAGGGCGATCGAGTACCGCTGTACGTCGATGAGTCGGGCTCGGGTCTGCGCTTCGTCGCGCGTCAGTGCGGGCATGGGGACATGCTGCCCGATGGGGGTTGAGGGGGGTGGAGGGGGCGGGACCCGTGGGAGAGGTGGGGGGTGTAGCGGTTTTTCGGCGGCGGTAGGCCGCCCCCGCCCTCCCCCGTGTGGGGGTGCGCCTCGTCAGGGGCGCGGGGCTGCAACACTCTGCGGCTCCGCCGCGCGGCGCGACCAGCCACACTTACCCGCCCCGTTAGGGGGCACGGGGTTGTGCCACTGTGCGGCTCCACCGCGCGGGCACGACCAGCTCCCCCTTCGCAGGGATACCTCGCCCCCCACCCAGGGGTACCCCGCCCCACCCACCCCCGCGCGGAGGTGCGCCCCGTCAGGGGCGCGGGGCTGTGACACTCTGCGGCTCCACCGCGCTAGCGCGACCAGCCCTCCTCCCAGGGGTACCGCGTACCGACCCACCCTCGCGCGGGGGTGCGCCCCTTTAGGGGCGCGGGGAACTGCGCGGCCAGCCACGACGCACCCGCACCTCCCCCACCCACCCCAACCGGGCTGCCACCCGGGGCCCGGGGCGCAGCCCCGGCAACCCACCCACCCCCGCCCGCCCACACGGGCCCGGGGTCCGGGGCGGAGCCCCGGTTTCGGGAAGGGGCGGGGTGGGGTGAAGCCCCGCGCAGCGGACCACTCGTGTGCGGAGCCGGAGCCAAGGCGTAGCTGGGGCAGGAGCGAGGGGTGCGGCTCCGCCGGGGGCCGCCCCCTTGCCCGCCCGTTCCGCCCCCGGGGTGCGGCCCCGCCGCCCAAGGAGGCGGGGGCGTGGCCCCGCGCCCAAGGGGGCGGGGGTGTACAGGCGGCTTCGCCGCGCGAGGGGGCGGGGGCATAGCGGCGGCTTCGCCGCCCACGGGGGGTGGGGGTTAGGGGGTGGTGGGGTGGTCTGCGATTTGTTCGTGGTGGCGGATTACTTCCGCGATGATGAAGTTGAGGAGCTTCTCCGCGAAGGCCGGGTCGAGTTTGGCGCTTTCCGCCAGCCCCCGAAGCCGCTCGATCTGGCGGGATTCACGGGCCGGATCGGCCGGCGGCAGATGGTGCTCGGCCTTGAGGTGGCCCACCTGCATGGTGCATTTGAAGCGTTCGGCAAGCATGTGCACCACGGCGGCGTCGATGTTGTCGATGCTGTCGCGGAGCCTGCCGAGCTCGGCGCGTACGGCCGGGTCGACGGGGTCGGTGGAGGTCATGGTCATCGAGCTTACGACGGTCCGCCCACGATCGTGGGCGGGTGCTCGGGATCCGGGATCTGGTTGCTCCAGCCGCCGGGGACCGTACGCCCCTGCTGCTCGCGGAAGCGGACCGGCGCGGTGCCGACGCGGCGGGTGAAGAGGCGCGAGAAGTAGGCGGGGTCGTCGTAGCCGACACGGCGGGCGACGGCGGCGACGGGGAGTTCGGTGGCGGCGAGGAGTTCCTTGGCGCGGCCGAGCCGGATGCCCAGGAGGTAGTCCTTGGGGCTGCAGCCGGCTCCGCGCCGTACGGCGGTGCGCAGTTCGGCGGGGGTCATGCCGTGCCGGGAGGCGTGTTCGGCGACCGACAGGGGCTGGAAGGCGTCGCGGGCGAGGGCCTGGAGCACGGGGTCGCCGTCGGCGCCGAGGTCGGCCCTGGCGCGTCGCAGGGCGACGAGGAGTTCGTGGACGGCGGCCCCGGTCTCGACTTCGAGGAGCGGATTGCCGCGCCGGGCTGCCCGGGCGATCCGGCTGACGGCGGCACGCGCCCCGGCCGTATCGGCGAGGGGGACGACGGGGCGGTCCGGTTCTATGTAGCCGAGTTCGGTGTACGTGGCGGTGGCGGGTCCGGTGAAGTCGACGAAGCTCTCGTCCCAGCCGGTGTCCGGGTCGGGCCCGTAGTGGTGCGGGACGCCGGGGGTGACCCACAGCAGGGCGGGTGCGGTGACGGTGGTGCGGCGGCCGTCGGCGCCCCGGTACCAGCCCGAGCCGGCGCTGATGACGATGGCCACGTGGTGGTCGAGGGTGCGCGGGCCGACGATGGGCAGCGCGCCGTGCTGGAGGCCGACGCCGAGGCAGACCAGGCCCAGTTTGTGGTGGGTGGGGCTGGGGGTGAAGTAGCGCATCCAGGTGTGGTACATCGGCGTCCCTCGTCGTCGGTGGCCGCGCGGTCGGTGCCACCTGCCGTGCTGCGGTCGTGCCGCTGCCGTGCTGCTGTCCTGCTGCTGTCGTGCCAACCGTCCAACTTTCGTTGATCTTTGTCCATGGACGGGCCCGCCGCCAGGGGGCAATGGTGAATCGTCACCGCGCGCTATCGAGCGCGGGACCGTGCACGGGTCCGTGTGCGAGCGAGGCACCGAGGGATGGGCGGGGACCGTGGCTGACTTCACGGTGGGTGACGTGGACTTTCTGCTGGACGGGCGGCCGGTGCGGCTGCTGTCCGGGGCGCTGCACTACTTCCGGGTGCACGAAGACAGTTGGGGCCACCGTCTGTCCATGCTGCGGGCGATGGGTCTCAACTGTGTGGAGACGTACGTCCCGTGGAACCTCCACGAGCCGGATCAGGGCCGCTTCCACGACGTGGAGGCGCTCGGCCGTTTCCTGGACGCGGTGCAGGAGGCCGGCCTGTGGGCGATCGTCCGGCCGGGCCCGTACATCTGCGCCGAGTGGGAGAACGGGGGCCTCCCCCACTGGCTGACCGGGCCGCTCGGCAACCGGGTGCGGACGCGGGACGCGGCGTATCTGGGGCAGGTGGAGCGGTGGTTCGGGCGGCTGCTGCCGCAGGTGGTGCAGCGGCAGATCACCCGGGGCGGTCCGGTGCTGATGGTGCAGGTGGAGAACGAGTACGGGAGTTACGGCTCGGACCAGGCGTATCTGTCGCAGCTCGCGGGGTTCCTGCGCGAGGTGGGGGTGACGGTGCCGCTGTTCACCTCGGACGGCCCGGAGGACCACATGCTGACCGGGGGCTCGCTCCCGGGCACCCTCGCGACGGCGAACTTCGGGTCGGGGGCGCGGGAGGCCTTCGACGTGCTGCGGGCGCACCAGCCGTCGGGGCCGCTGATGTGCATGGAGTTCTGGTGCGGCTGGTTCGACCACTGGGGTGCGGAGCGGGTACTGCGGGACGCGAGTGACGCGGCGGGGGCGCTGCGCGAGATCCTGGAGTGCGGGGCGTCGGTCAATCTGTACATGGCGCACGGCGGTACGAACTTCGCGGGCTGGGCGGGGGCGAACCGGGCGGGCGTGCTGCACGGCGGTGAGCTCCAGCCGACGGTCACCTCGTACGACTACGACGCGCCGATCGACGAGTACGGGCGGCCGACGGAGAAGTTCTGGCTGTTCAGGGAGGTGCTCGCGGAGTACGCGGACGGTCCGCTCCCGGAGGTCCCGAAGCCGCCGGCCGGTCCTGCGGACCGGGTGCGGGTGGGGTTCGGGGAGTGGGTGCCGCTGGGCGAGGTGATGGACGCGCTCGGCGATGAGGAGTCGGAGCGGGGCGTTCCGGCGACGTTCGAGGAGCTGGGGGTCGGGCGCGGGGTCGTCCGGTATCGGGTGGACGTACCGGGCCCTCGGCAGCCGTACCCGCTGGGGGTGCGGGGGTTGCGGGACCGGGCGTCGGTGTACGTGGACGGGGAGTTGGCGGGGGTGCTGACGGAGGAGGACGGCTACCTGCCGGAGCCGGTGGCCGGGCCTGCGCGGGTGGAGTTGTGGGTGGAGTCGCTGGGGCGGGTCAACTACGGCCCGAGGCTGGCGGAGTCGAAGGGGATCACGGGTGGGGTGCTGCACGAGAGGCAGTACTTGCACGGGGTGCGGTCGCGGGGGCTGGGGCTGGAGGCGTTCGAGGAGGGTTCTGCGGTCCGCGAACTGGGCTTCCGCGAGGTGGGCCCGGCGCCGGCCCCGACCGGCGCGACCGGCGCGGGTCTCTACCGGGGCTCGTTCGCGCTTGACGCGGGGTGCGGGGGTGCGGGTCTCGAACTCCCCGGGGGGACGCGGGGCTTCGTGTGGGTGAACGGCTTCTGCCTGGGCCGGTACTGGCCGGGGGCGGGGCCGCAGGGGGCGTTGTATGTGCCGGGGGCGGTGCTGGTGGCTGGGAGCAATGAGGTGTGGGTGCTGGAGTTGGAGGGGTGGGGGGTGGGGGGCGTGGAGGGGTGGGTGAGCTAGGGGTCCGCTGCGCGGGCTCTTCCCCTCCCCGCCCCTTCCCGAAACTGGGGCGCTGCCCCAGACCCCGGCCCGTACGGGCGAGTGGGTGGGTGGTCAGGTGGCGGGCCCGGCCACCGCCGGTGGTCAAAGTGCGGGTGTGTGCGTGGCTGGCCGCGCAGTTCCCCGCGCCCCTGGATGCCTGGGGGCGCGGGGAACTGCGCGAGCAACCACACTCGACCCGCACGTACAAACCCCTGGCCCCGCGGAGCGGTTTAGGGAAGGGGCGGGGAGGGGCAC
>NZ_JBVIMX010000015.1:0-38968 GCF_055579625.1 Streptomyces sp. NPDC032721
GGAACCGGACCGCAAGGACTCCATCCCGGCCCAGTCCAAGTAACCGCACCTGCACGCCTGCACGCCTGCACACCCGAGCACCCGCACCCGTGGTGGGGGGGGGGGGGAGGGGGGGGGGGGGGGGGGGGGGGGGGGGGGGTGGCGGGGGGGGGGGGGGGGGGGGGGGGGGGGGGGGGGGGGGGGGGTGTTTTTTCTCCCCCCCCCCCCCCCCCCCCCCCCCCCCCCCCTTCCCGCAGTTCTTCAGGCGCTCTCGGAGCGCTTCGCCTCCCGGGCATCCATCTGAGCGTCCAGGAGGGCGTCTTCCTTGGCCTTGTTGGAGCCGCCCTGCGTCTTGACGATCACCACGATGAGCGCGATGAAGAAGGCGGCCATCACCACCGGGGGCACGAGCGCGGAAACGTAGTCCATGCCCCCAGAGTAGCTAGCTCGCTTCCCGTTGCTCCCCGGGGGGCGCGGGCCGCTTGCGGGGCGGGAAGGCCTCGGCCGGGGTGGGCACCGGGCGCGGTGGCGCCGGCTTGGCCCCGGGGACCGGTCCGCCGGGGGCCGGCCTGGCCGGACCGGAGTCGGCGCGACCCCCGGGGAGGGCGGTCAGCCGGGTGCGCGGGGCCGGGGCGACCGGCGCGGCGAGCGGCGGCGTACCGGAGGTCGTACGGGCGAGCCTGGCGCGCACCGAGCGTTCGGCGATGCCCTGGCAGCGGGCCAGCAGGGCGGCCCCGAGCGGTGACCGGCGCAGCGAGCGCAGGGCGACGAGGTCGTCGGGCTGGGGTCGGTAGCCGGCCGCCAGCGCGTCCTGGAGGAGCTCCAGGTAGCCGGTGGTGGAGCCGGGCAGCGCGGCCCGGTAGCGGGCGAGATCGGCGAGCAGGAAGGCGCGCAGCCGCCCCGCCTCACTGATCGCTTCGTCCACCGAGTCGGCCAGGCGCAGGCATTCGCGCACCTCGTCGGCGGGGAGGGGGGCGGGGTGCAGGGCGAGGGCGAGGGCGCGTCGCAGCACACGCAATTCGTCTGCGCTGAACGCCATGCCGCCGCGGGAACCGTATGGCGTGGGCATGTGGTGACTTTAAGTGCTTACCGGACAAATATTGATTTACGGTGCATTGCTGGGCGCGTTGCCGCTGGTCCTGACGGTGACCGGGGCGTGGTCGTTGGAGGGGTTGCCATCGGTGCCCGCTGTCCCGGGGACGAGGTCGACGCGGCCGGTGGCGCCGGGGACGAGGCGGTCGATGCGGGCCTGGAGGAAGCCCGGGTTTCCGTAGGTGTCCAGGTAGCACCGGACCTTCTGCGGTCCCGCGTCCCCGCAGAAGGTGTCCTCCGAGGGGAGGTCCTCGCCCCGCTGCGGCAGCGGGGTGACGCCCTCGGGGAGGGTCAGCAGCAGCTCGCGGGGGACGGTCGTGCGGTGGCCGCCCTTGTGCAGGAAGGCGAGGGGCACCTGGACGGACACCGTCTCGCCGAGCCGCCCCTCGATGAGGAGCGGCGGCGCCTCGTAATCGGGTGCCGCGGCGGCGACCTCCTTGCCGGGCGTGATGCCGAACTCCAGGCCGCCCCGGTACTTCTCGGTCAGCTCCGAAGGCCCGCTTCCGCCCGCCGCCTCCGCCAGGCGCAGGACGGGCCCTTCACCGCGCGGGAGGTCCGGCCGCAGGCCCTTGCGCGCGTCGGGGGCGCCGGTCGGCCAGGCCGAGTAGGTCAGGGTGCCGCTGGCGGCGGGCAGCCCGCCGGGGTCCTTCGCCCCGGGGGCGAGGGCGGCCAGGAGCGGCTCCGGGAGGCGGTAGGTCCTGCCGTCGGTCACCGTGGTCCCGAAGTCGCACTCCGCGACGGTCGGGGCGGGTGCGCCGGACCCGGCCGTTCCGGGCTGGTCGTAGCGGCAGTTGCGGTGGCGGCTCGCGAAGTCCGCGCCGGTGAGCTCCAGTTGTACGGTCACGCCGGTGACGGGCAGGTCGCCCCGGTAGGTGAACTCGGGGTTGAACGCGACGGGCGAGCCGGAACTCAGGTCCGGGGCCTGCTTCACCGGCGCCTTGAGGAACACCGGGGAGCCGATGACCACGCGTGTGGTGCGCCGGAGGGAAGGACTGGACTTCTGGTGGATCGTCAGGTCGATCCGGCCCGCCGCGCCCACCGGGGCGCCCGGTGCGGCCCGGAGCCAGAACGGCATCCCGGAGCTCTTCCGCGACAGTTCCGGACAGGTGACGACGTAGCCCTGCCGGGTGCACTTCAGCCCCTCGCCGAGGGCGCCGAGCTCCACGCGTCCCCGGAGGGACGTCAGGTCGAAGACGTGCTTCACGTCGCGGGGCGGGGCGTCGGGGTTTTCGAGCATGTACTCCGCCTGGTAGCGGTCGCTGTGCTTGGTGACGTCGGCGGCGGGTGCGAGGTGGAGCAGGGCCGGGACGCGCCACCAGTTGTCCTTCACGGGTGCGGGGGCCGCGGTGGGGGTGGCGGACACGGGGGCAGGGCCGGGGGCGGAGCCGGGAGCGGTGGCTGAGCCGGGGGCGGTGGCCGTGCCGGAAGGGGCCGCCCCGCCGGTGGCCGGTCCGCCGCAGGCGGCCAGGAGCAGGAGCAGGAGGAGCAGCGCGGCGGCGCCGCCCCGTCCTGGCCGGGCTGTACGAGCCTTGGTCATGGCCCGTACGACCCGTGTCCGCGGAAGGGAGTTGTGCGCCTACGGGCGAAGCGCGCAACTCCCTTGCATCTCCGCCGTGTTCAGTGGCGGAAAAACCACATGCGGAGGGTCACATTCGGGCGATGTTGCGCTCGTACACCAGGCGCAGGCCGATCAGGGTCAGCCACGGTTCGTGTTCGTCGATCGCCGAGGACTCGCCGAGGATGATCGGGGCGAGGCCGCCGGTGGCGATGACGGTGACGTCCTCGGGGTCCTCGGGGGAGAGTTCGCGGGCCATCCGGGCGACGACCCCGTCGACCTGGCCGGCGAAGCCGAAGACGATGCCGGACTGCATGGCCTCGACGGTGTTCTTGCCGATGACGCTGCGCGGGCGGGCCAGTTCGATCTTGCGGAGCTGGGCGCCCCGGACGCCGAGGGCGTCGACGGAGATCTCGATGCCGGGGGCGATGACGCCGCCCACGTACTCGCCCTTCGCGGAGACCGCGTCGAAGGTGGTGGCGGTGCCGAAGTCGACGACGACCGCCGGGCCGCCGTACAGCTCGACGGCGGCGACCGCGTTGACGATGCGGTCCGCGCCGACCTCCTTGGGGTTGTCCATCAGGATCGGGACGCCGGTCTTCACCCCGGGTTCGACCAGGACGGCGGGGACGTCGCCGTAGTAGCGGCGGGTGACCTCGCGCAGTTCGTGCAGGACCGAGGGGACGGTGGCGCAGATGGCGATGCCCTCGATGCCGTCGCCGAGTTCGTTGCCGAGCATGGGGTGCATGCCCATCAGGCCCTGGAGCAGGACGGCGAGTTCGTCGGCGGTGCGGCGGGCGTCGGTGGAGATCCGCCAGTGCTCGACGATCTCCTCGCCGTCGAACAGGCCGAGGACGGTGTGGGTGTTGCCGACGTCGATGGTGAGGAGCATGGCTTACTTCGCCCCGTCCTGAGCGGCCTCGCGCAGGTCGAGGCCGATGTCGAGGATCGGGGAGGAGTGGGTGAGGGCGCCCACGGCCAGGTAGTCGACGCCGGTCTCGGCGTAGGCGCGGGCCGTGTCCAGGGTGAGGCGGCCGGAGGATTCGAGGACGGCGCGGCCCGCGACGAAGGTGACGGCCTCGGCGGTCTGCTCCGGGGTGAAGTTGTCCAGGAGGATCAGGTCGGCGCCCGCCTGGAGCACCTCGGCGAGCTGCGCGGAGGTGTCGACCTCGACCTCGATGGCGAGCTCGGGGAAGTTGTCCCGTACGAGCTTGAAGGCCTGGGCCACTCCCCCGGCGGCCACCACGTGGTTGTCCTTGACGAGGGCCGCGTCGGAGAGCGACATGCGGTGGTTGACGCCGCCGCCGCAGCGGACCGCGAACTTCTCCAGCGAGCGCAGGCCCGGGGTGGTCTTGCGGGTGTCGCGGACCTTGGCCTTCGTACCGTCCAGGACGTCGGCCCACGCGCGCGTGGCGGTGGCAATGCCGGAGAGGCGGCACAGGAGGTTCAGTGCGCTGCGCTCGCCGGTGAGGAGGTCACGGGTGCGGGTGGTGACGGTCAGCAGCTTCTGGCCCGCCTCGACGCGGTCGCCGTCCTCGACGTGCCGCTCGACCTCGAACTCGTCGGTGCAGACGATGGACAGGACCGTCTCGGCGATGCGCAGGCCCGCGACCGTACCGGCCTCGCGGGCGGTGAAGTCGCCGGTGGCTACGGCCTCTTCGGGGACGGTGGCCACGGTGGTGACGTCCGGGCCGTGGGCAAGGTCCTCGGCGAGCGCGACGTTGGCGATGTCCTCGACCTCGACGGGGTCCAGGCCCGCGTCCAGCAGGAGCTGGGCGAGGTGGGGGTCCAGTCCGCAGTCGGAGAGGTCGTAGGTGCCGTCCTCCTGGAGGCCGGAGCCGGTGCCCGCGTCCGCGCCGGAGCAGCCGCATGCGTCGCCGCAGCCGCCGCCGGCCGCGTCCGCCTGCGGGAGGAGCCGGGGGTTCTCGGGGGTGCTCACTGGTGCTGCTCCTTCGGGAGGGGGTGCTGGGGGGAGGTTTCCCGTACGGGTGGGAACGCGGCGGTCTCGGTGCGGTGCACCACCAGGCGGCGGTCCGGGGTCAGCCTGAGGACCAGGTGGCGCCGCCAGTCGGTGTCGTCGCGGTCGGGGCGGTCCTCGCGCCAGTGGCAGCCGCGGGTCTCCTCGCGCGCCAGGGCGGCGGCGACCAGGACGCGCGAGACGCACAGGAGGTTGGTGGTCTCCCAGGAGTCCACGCCTGGTTCGGCGGACTTGGCCGGGCCCGTGCGGTCGTGCGCCGCGTCGAGCGGTACGGCCTGTACTGCCTCCAGGGCGTCGGCGGCGGCGCGCAGGCTCTCGGCGGAGCGCAGGACTCCGGCGCCCTGCGACATCGTCTGCTGGATGCCGTGGCGGGCGTCCGGGGCGATGAGCGGCTGGACGGTGGCGGGCTCGGTGGGGGTGCCGGGGACGCGGGGCGCGGCCCCGGCCGCGGTGTCCGCGACGATGTCGTCCGCGATGCGCTCGGCGAAGACCAGGCCCTCCAGGAGGGAGTTGGAGGCGAGGCGGTTGGCGCCGTGGACGCCGGTGCAGGCGGCCTCGCCGCAGGCGTAGAGGCCCGGGACGGTGGTGCGGCCGTGCAGGTCGGTGCGGATGCCGCCGGAGGCGTAGTGGGCGGCGGGGGCGACCGGGATGGGTTCGGTGACCGGGTCGATGCCGTGGCTGCGGCAGGCGGCCAGGATGGTCGGGAAGCGGTTCGCCCACATCTCGGCGCCGAAGTGGCGGCCGTCGAGGTACATGTGGCTCGCGCCCTGCTCCTGCATGCGCCGCATGATCCCCTTGGCGACGATGTCGCGGGGGGCCAGTTCGGCGAGTTCGTGCTGCCCGAGCATGAAGCGGGTGCCGTCGGCGTCGACGAGGTGCGCGCCCTCGCCCCGTACCGCTTCGGAGACCAGCGGCTGCTGGCCCTCCGAGTCCGCGCCCAGGAACAGCACCGTCGGGTGGAACTGGACGAATTCGAGGTCGGAGACCTCGGCGCCCGCGCGCAGGGCGAGGGCGACGCCGTCGCCGGTGGAGACGGCGGGGTTGGTGGTGGCGGCGAAGACCTGGCCCATGCCGCCGGTGGCCAGGACGACGGCGGGGGCGTTGACCGCGCCGACGCCGTCGTGCTGGCCCTCGCCCATGACGTGCAGGGTGACGCCCGCGGTGCGGCCCTCGGCGTCCGTGAGGAGGTCGAGGACGAGTGCGTTCTCGACCGTACGGACGGCTCGTTCGCGGACCGCTTCGACCAGGGCGCGGGAGATCTCGGCGCCGGTCGCGTCACCGCCCGCGTGCGCGATGCGGCGGCGGTGGTGGCCGCCCTCGCGGGTGAGCTGGATGGCGCCGGACTCGGGGTCGGTGTCGAAGTGGGCACCGGTGTCGATCAACCGGCGTACGGCGTCCGGGCCTTCGGTGACCAGCAGGCGCACGGCCTCCTCGTCGCAGAGCCCGGCACCGGCCACGAGGGTGTCGTCCAGGTGCTGCTGCGGGGTGTCGCCCTCGCCGAGCGCGGCGGCGATGCCGCCCTGGGCCCAGCGGGTGGAGCCGTCGTCCAGACGGGCCTTGGTGACGACGACGGTACGGAGTCCCGCGGCGGTGCAGCGCAGGGCGGTGGTGAGTCCGGCGACGCCGGAGCCGACGACCACGACGTCGGCTTCGATCGACCAGCCGGGGGCGGGGGCGGCGAGGCGTATGCCGGTCACTGGGCTGCTCCTTGGGTTTCCCGGGGTGCTTGGGCCCCTTGGGCTGCTTCGGCTGCCTTGACTGCTTCGGTCGCGTCGCCGAAGAAGAGCGGGAGGTTGTCGATCAGGCGGGTGGTGCCGACCTTGGCCGCGACCGCGAGGATCGCCTCGCCGGTGTGGCCGTCGGGGACCTCGGTGAAGTCGGACGGGTCGACCAGCGCCAAGTAGTCCAGGACGAGCGGGGGTTCGCGGCGGGCCGCGTCTTCGAGGAGCGCGCGGGCGGCTTCCCGTACGGCCGTGGCGGTGGGGCGGTCGGCGTTCTCCACGGCGTGCGCGTCGGCGGCCTCGCGCTCCTCGCCGAGGGCGGCCAGGGCTTCGGCACGCGCGCGTGGGGCGAGTTCGGCGGCCGGGGCCTGTGCCCGTACGCGCGCGTGCAGCGCCTGCTGGGCGGCGAGGCGGTCGCGGCCCGCGAACAGGGCCGCCGAGAGGGCGAGTGCGGTACGGCGCTCGGGCTCGGAGAGGAAGCGGTTGCGGCTCGACAGGGCGAGGCCGTCGTCCTCGCGGACGGTGGGCACACCCTCGACGGTGACGGGGAAGTTCAGGTCGCGGGCCATCCGCCGGATCAGCGCGAGCTGCTGGGCGTCCTTCTGCCCGAACAGCGCGACGTCGGGTGCGGCCAGGTGCAGCAGCTTCGCGACGACGGTGAGCATGCCGTCGAAGTGGCCGGGGCGCACGGCGCCTTCGAGGCGCTCGCCCATCGGGCCCGCGCTGATGCGGACCTGGGGCTCGCCGCCCGGGTAGACCTCGTCGGCGGACGGCGCGAACACGGCGTCCGCGCCCGCGGCTTCGGCGATGCGGAGATCGGCGTCGAGAGTACGGGGGTAACGGTCGAGGTCCTCGTTCGCGCCGAACTGGAGGGGGTTGACGAAGACGGTGACGACCACCTGGCCGGGGGTGCCGTGCTCGTCGGCACGCGCGCGTGCCGTGCGGATCAGGGTCGCGTGGCCCTCGTGGAGGGCGCCCATCGTCATGACGACGACGCGGTGGCCGGTGCGCGGGAGGGCGGCCAGTTCGGCGGCGGTACGGACGAGGGCGGTGGCCGTGGTGGAGTGTGCGGTCGGTGTGATCGGCGCGGTCATCGCATGTCTCCCTCGGCCAGTACGCCCAGCAGGTCTTCGGCCAGTTCCGGCTTGAGCAGTCCGTGCGCCAGGGCGCGGTCCGCGGTGGTGCGGGCCATCGCGAGATAGCCCGCGACGGTCTGCGGGGCGTGCTTGCGCAGCTCCGCGACATGGGCGGCGACCGTGCCCGCGTCACCCCGTGCGACGGGCCCGGTGAGGGCGCCGTCGCCGGAGCGCAGGGCGTTGTCCAGGGCGGCGCCGAGGAGCGGGCCGAGCATCCGGTCGGGGGCGGCTACGCCTGCCGTGCGGAGCAGCTCCATCGACTGGGCGACCAGGGTGACCAGGTGGTTCGCACCGAGGGCGAGGGCCGCGTGGTAGAGCGGACGGGCCTCCTCCGCGATCCACTCGGGCTCGCCGCCCATCTCGATGACCAGCGCCTCGGCCGCGAGCCTGAGCTCCTCGGGGGCGGTGATCCCGAAGGAACAGCCCGCGAGGCGCTGGACGTCCACGGCGGTGCCGGTGAACGTCATCACGGGGTGCAGCGCCAGCGGCAGCGCGCCCGCGCGCAGGGCGGGGGCCAGGACGTCGGTCCCGTACCGCCCGGAGGTGTGCACGACGAGCTGTCCTGGGCGGATCGCGCCGGTCTCGGCGAGGCCCTCGACGAGACCGGGCAGCGCGTCGTCCGGGACGGTCAGCAGGACCAGATCGGCGTGGGCGAAGACCTCGGCCGGGGGGACCAGCGGGACGCCGGGCAGCAGCTCGGCGGCCCGGCGCACGGAGGCGTCCGAGACACCCGAGGCGGCGACGGGGCGGTGCCCGGCCTGGCGCAGCGCGGCGGCCAGGGTGGCGCCGACGCGGCCCGCGCCGACGACGCCGACGGTGAGCCGGGCGGGGCGGTCGGCGGGGTCGGGGTGGGGGGCGGGGCGGGGGTCGTGGCGGGGCTCTGGCTGGTGCGATGCGTTCACGCGGAAACGGCCTTCCGTTCCAGTCCGCAGGGGGTACCGGACGATTGCTCGTCATGCTACGCCAGGGGTTCGGAGGGTTCCTGGGGTGCGGTTCGCGGCGCTCCGCCCGGCCCCCGCGCCCCCGCTCCCGCCCGCCCCGCCGCAGATTTTCCACAGGCTGTGGGGAAAACCGGTTGCCTTGTCACAGGCGTTCGTCACCATCGACGGATGACCGACAGTGGCAGTACGGACGTCCCCAGCGGCAGCGACCAGTCCGACCCCCGGCAGCGCAGGCTGACCGCCTGGCGCGGTGCGACCCGGGTGCTCGCCCGCCTCCCCAGCGAGCGCCGGATCGGTGAGCGGCTGGCCGACCTCGTCGCGCACGGGTCCAGCGTGTACGACCTCGACGACTGGGCCGACCTCTACGGCGACCGCATCGTCGAGGAGCTGGAGCGCCGCACCGCCGAGCTCCTGGGCACCGAGGCCGCCGCCTTCTTCCCCACCGGCACCATGGCCCAGCAGGTCGCGCTGCGCTGCTGGGCCGCCCGTACCGGGAACCCGGTCGTCGCGCTGCACCCCCGCGCCCACCCCGAGCAGCACGAGCGGGGCGCCTTCCCCTCGGTGAGCGGTCTGCGCACCGTGCACCCGACGTCCGAGCCCCGGCTGCCCACGGCCGAGGAGGTCCGCGGCTTCGACGAGACCTTCGGGTCGCTGATGCTCGAACTGCCGCTGCGCGAGCCCGGTTTCGTGCTCCCGACCTGGGAGGAACTGACCGAGGTCGTGGCGGCGGCCCGGGAGCGGGACGCGGTCGTCCACTTCGACGGGGCCCGGCTGTGGGAGTGCACCCCGCACTTCGGGCGGTCCCTGGCGGAGATCGCGGCGCTCGCGGACAGCGTCTACGTGTCGTTCTACAAGTCGCTCGACGGCATGTCGGGGGCGGCGCTGGCCGGACCCCGGTCGCTGATCGACGAGGCGAGGACCTGGCGGCACCGCTACGGGGGCGCCGTCGCCCAGCAGTACCCGGCGGTGCTGAGCGCACTGCTCGGCCTGGAGCGGGAACTGCCCCGGCTGCCGGAGTACGTGGCGCACGCGAAGGTGGTCGCCGAGGCGGTCGGGAAGGGGCTCGGGGCGGCGAAGGTGCCGTGGTTCCGGATGCGCCCGGAGGTCCCGCACACGCATCAGTTCCAGGTGTGGCTGCCGTACGACGCCGAGGTGCTGACCGAGGCGGCCGTACGGCAGGCCGAGGAGACGGGGACGGCCCTGTTCCACCAGTGGCACCCGTGCCCGGAGGGGCCGGATGGGATCGCGGTGACGGAGCTGACGGTGGCGTCCCAGGGGCTGGAGTGGACGGAGGAGGACGTGGTGGCTGCGGTGGCCGAATTCACCGGTCGGATCGGCTAGTTGCAGTCGGCGGTACGCCGTGCACGGGCGGCGGCGGTGACACCGCCGGCCAGCCGGTTGGCCAGCCGGGTGGCCAGCCTGGCGACGGCGGACCTGCCGTAGGTGTGGGCCGGGCGGCCCTCGATCACCGCGCGGAAGCGGAGGTCGTCGCGGACGGTGTCGCGCAGTTCGGCGACGGTCCGCCAGTCGTGCTGTCCGGGGGCGGGCGGGGTGGGGGTGCCGTGCTGGGCGGCGCGGTAGGCGTCGAACATGTGCTGCTGGGATGCGTTCATGGCCCTCACGCTGCGCCCGGTCAAGACCGGACGGCCAACCGATTGGCGGGGAACGTCAATCGGTGTCCGTTGGATTGACGTCCGCCGTCAATCCACGGCCCGTTGTCGGTGGTGGCGTGCACCATGGGGTCATGAGCGTGTCCATCGACATCCACGGCCTGCCGCCCGAGCGGATCGACTTCGCGATCTCGCCGCTGGCCGAACTGGGCATGGCCCTGCACGCCCTGTGCGAGCCCGGCCACCACCCCAAGCACCACGGCTGGGCGACGGCGACCTCCGCCGGGCTGAAGCCGGACCTCGCGGACCGGCTGACCGAGGCGGACTTCCTGTGGCGGACGACGTTCTCGGACATCTTCCTGCCGTTCGGGGCGCTCCCCGCGGAGGGCCCGGACGCGGCCCGGGGGCCGGGGGCGACGATGGCCGAGGACCTGGACCTGCTCGACCGGCTGGACGACGAGACGTTCGTGACGGCGGCCCTGGAGTTCACCTGCTCCAGCCTGTACACGGTGGACGGCCCCTCCCCGCTGACCGACCCCGCGCTGCGCGCCCGCGCCCTGGAGCTCGCCGCCGCCCGGGGCCCCCAGCAGGTCGACTTCACCACCCGTCTGCTGGACGACCCGGGCACGGTCAGGCGCTGGCTGCGGCGGCTCTTCGAGGACTGCGACGAGGCGTTCTTCGCCGACACCTGGAACCGGGTGCGGGTCCAGCTCGCCGCCGACGCCCGGCACAAGACGGAACTGCTGCGCCGCAGGGGCCTGCCGGAGGCACTCCAGTCGGTGTCCCCCGCGCTCGCCCTGGACGAGGCCGCCGGGCGCATCCGGGTGGACAAGCTGACCGAGGGCCACACCTCCGCCCTCGACAGGCCCGGCGGCAACGGACTCACCCTGGTGGGCTCCAGCTTCGGCTGGCCGCACCTGCTGGTGCTGCACGCCCCGCGCTGGCGGCCGGTGATCCACTACCCGGTGGGCACGCCCGACATGACCTCACCGGGCTCCACCGAGCTGCTCCAGCGGCGGATGGAGGCGCTGGCCAACCCGATGCGGATGCGGCTGTGCAGACTGCTGGCGCGCACCCCGTACACCACGGGCGAACTGGCCGATTCGTACGGCATCACCGCACCCGAGGTGTCCCGGCACCTGGCCGTGCTGAAGAAGGCGGGCCTGATCACCACGCGCAGGCGCGGCCGGTACGTACTGCACCAGCTGGACGTGTCGGTGGTGGCGCGGCTGGGCAGCGACTTCCTGGAGGGGGTGCTCAGGTAGCCGTCAGGCGGTGGGACCGTCAGGCGGGTGGGGCCGGTGGGGCCGGTGGGGCCGTCAGGCGGTGCCGGGCGGTGCTCCTCAGGCGGTGCCGGGCGAGCCTCCGGCCCGCACCAGCCCGGTCTCGTACGCGAGGACGACGACCTGCACCCGGTCGCGCAGCCCCAGCTTGGTGAGGATGCGGCCGACGTGCGTCTTGACGGTGGCCTCGGACAGCACCAGCCGGGCGGCGATCTCACCGTTCGACAGCCCCTGGGCGACCAGCAGCATCACCTCGCGCTCGCGCTCGGTGAGCTTCCCGACCTCCTTGTGCTGCGGCTCCTTGCCGGTGCTGGGCAGCATCGTGGAGAAGCGGTCGAGGAGCCTGCGGGTGGTGGACGGGGCGACGACCGCGTCCCCGCTGTGCACGGAGCGGATCGCGGCCAGCAGCTCGGCCGGCGGCACGTCCTTCAGCATGAACCCGCTGGCCCCCGCCTGGAGCCCGGAGAAGGCGTACTCGTCGAGGTCGAAGGTGGTCAGGATGAGCACCTTGGGCGGGTCCTGGGCCGCGCAGATCTGCCGCGTCGCCTCCACCCCGTCCAGCCTGGGCATCCGTACGTCCATCAGGACGACGTCCACCGCCGTGGTCCGCAGGATGTCGATCGCCTCCTGCCCGTCGCCCGCCTCCGCGACGACCTCCATGTCCGGCTGGGCGGCCAGGACCATCCGGAATCCGGTGCGCAGCAGCATCTGGTCGTCGACGAGCATGACGCGGATCGGCGGCATTGGGGGACCTTCCGGACTGCGGTTGAGGGGCGGGTCGTACGGGGTGTTCAGTGCGCGGGCTTGAGCGGGAGCAGTGCGCTGATCCGGAAGCCGCCGCCGGGGCGCGGCCCCGCGTCCAGTGTGCCGCCGACCATACCGACCCGCTCCCGCATGCCGATCAGGCCGTGGCCCTGGCCGTCCGCGCCGCCGTCCTCGTACAGCTCGTGGGAGGCGCCCCGGCCGTCGTCCTCGACGAGCAGACCGAGCCCGTCGTCGAAGTAGACGAGCCGGACGCTGGCGCCCGCTTCGGGCCCGCCGTGCTTGCGGGTGTTGGTGAGTGCTTCCTGCACGATGCGGTACGCGGTCAGCTCGACGCCGCTGGGCAGCGGGCGGGCGGTGCCCTCGACCTTGAAGTCGACGGTCAGCCCGGCGACGCGCACCTGTTCCACCAGGTCCTCGATCTGCTGGACGTCGGGCTGCGGCACGTACTCGCCGACCTCCTGGTGTTCGCCGGTGCGCAGTACGCCGAGCAGCCTGCGCATCTCGGCGAGCGCCTGGCGGCCGGTCGTCGAGATGGTCTCCAGGGCCTGCTTGGCCTGGGCGGGCGAGGCGTCCATGACGTACGCGGCGCCGTCGGCCTGCACCACCATCACCGACACGTTGTGCGCGACGACGTCGTGCAGTTCGCGGGCGATCCGGGCCCGTTCGGCGGCGACGGCGACCTTGGCCTGCGCCTCGCGCTCCCTCTCCAGCCGGGCGGCCCGCTCCTCCAGCTGCGCGAAGTACGCGCGCCGGGTGCGCATCGAGTCGCCGAGCACCCAGGCCAGCACGAACGGCACGGTCAGGAACACCGCGAACGCGATCGGCGCGGCCGAGTCGCCCTTCTCCACCGGCCAGCGGACCTGCGAGAGCGTGCCGGCCACCAGCGAGGCGCCGAGCGCCAGCCGGGACGACCAGCGGGCCCCTACCGCGGCCACCGTGTAGACGGTGGCGAACATCGCGAGGTTGGTGGCGTTGGGCGGGATGTCGAACGCGATCTGGGCCAGCCCGGTCGCGATCGACAGCAGCAGCATCTTCTCCGGGGCACGGCGGCGCAGCGCCACCGTGAGGCACATCAGGACGTCGCAGACCAGCATCACGCCGAGCCAACGCCCGTCGAAGGAGGCGGCAGACATCACGGACAGCCCCAGGAGCATCACAGCCCAGAAGCTGTCGACGCCCGTCGGGTGTCTGCGGATGAAGTCGTAGAGGCGCTGCACACCACCAGCGTAGGGAAACCGCAGAGGTCAATGGGTCAACCGGAGGGGCGATCCGCTGCCCCGGCCACTACTCCCCAAGGTGGAGACCAAGTAGAGACTGGGTGCCGTGAGAGACGAGAAAAAGCACGAACTGTCCGAGTGGCGTGGGTGGCGCGGGTGGCGGGAGGCGACGGAGCGGGCGCTGTACGGTCCGGCCGGTTTCTACGTCCGCCCGGACGGCCCGGGTCCCTCCGGCCACTTCCGTACCTCCGTGCACGCCTCCCCCTTGTTCGCGGGCGCGGTGGCCCGGCTGGTCCTCGACACGTACGAGGCGCTGGGCGGGCCGTCCGGCGGCCTCGACCTGGTGGACGTCGGCGCGGGCCGGGGCGAGCTGCTGGCAGGGGTGCTGGCGGCGCTTCCCCCGGGCCTCGAAGTGCGCCCGTACGCCGTCGAACTGGCCGGCCGCCCGGCCGGACTGGACCACCGCATCGAGTGGTGCCACGAGCCGCCCACGGGTGTCACCGGTCTGGTCTTCGCGAACGAGTGGCTGGACAACGTGCCGGTGGACGTCGCGGAGGCGGACGAGGAGGGGCGGGTGCGGTACGTGGAGGTCGGCGCGGACGGCACGGAGCGGCTCGGCCCCGAGGTGACGGGCCCTGACGCGGCGTGGCTGGCGCGGTGGTGGCCGCTGTCGGGGCGCCCCGGCCACCGTGCGGAGATCGGGCGGCCCCGGGACGAGGCGTGGGCGGCGGCGGCCGGGACCCTGGTGGCGGGGCGGGCGGTGGCCGTCGACTACGCACACGTACGGGAGTCGCGTCCGGCGTTCGGGACGCTGACCGGTTTCGCGTCCGGGCGGGAGGTCAGGCCCGTGCCGGACGGCACGTGCGACCTCACCTCGCACGTGGCGCTGGACGCGTGCGCGGCGGTGGTCCGGCCCGACGACGACGCCGGTTCCGTCACCCTGACCACCCAGCGCGAGGCCCTCCAGCGCCTCGGCGTGACGGGCACCCGCCCGCCCCTCTCGCTCGCCTCGACGGACCCGGCGGCGTACCTCCGAGCACTCTCCTCGGCGGGCGAGGCGGCGGAGCTGGTGGCGCGGGGCGGGCTGGGGGACTTCGGCTGGCTGACGGTGACCGTAGGGGGACGGTGACCGTGGGGAGACGGTGACCGTAGGAGGACGGTGACCGTAGGGGGATGCGGACCGGCGGGAGATACTGTCCCGCATGACGCAGACGCCCCCGCAGACGACCACCGTCGGCATCGGTGGTGCCGCCGACTCCACCGACATGGTGCTCAACATCGGCCCCCAGCACCCCTCCACTCACGGCGTCCTGCGCCTCAAGCTGGTCCTCGACGGCGAACGCATCCAGCACGCCGAGCCCGTCATCGGCTATATGCACCGGGGTGCCGAGAAGCTCTTCGAGGCGCGCGACTACCGCCAGATCATCATGCTGGCCAACCGTCACGACTGGCTGTCCGCGTTCTCCAACGAGCTCGGCGTCGTGATGGCCGTCGAGCGGATGCTCGGCATGGAGGTCCCGGAGCGCGCCGTCTGGACCCGTACGCTGCTCGCCGAGCTGAACCGGGTGCTCAACCACCTGATGTTCCTCGGCTCGTACCCCCTGGAGCTCGGCGGGATCACCCCCGTCTTCCACGCGTTCCGCGAGCGCGAGGAGCTGCAGGCCGTCATGGAGGAGATCTCCGGCGGGCGCATGCACTACATGTTCAACCGGGTCGGCGGCCTCAAGGAGGACCTCCCGCTCGGCTGGCTCGGCCGGGCCCGCGACGCCGTCGCGTCCGTCCGCTCCCGGATGGACATCTACGACAACCTCGTCCTCGGCAACGAGATCTTCCGGGGCCGCACCCGCGACATCGGCGTGCTGTCGGCGGAGGCCGTCCACGCGTACGGCGTCTCGGGGCCCATCGCCCGTGCCTCCGGGGTCGACTTCGACCTGCGCCGCGACGAGCCGTACCTCGCGTACGGCGAACTCCAGGACACCCTCAAGGTCGTCACGCGCGAGGAGGGCGACTGCCTGGCCCGCTTCGAGTGCCTGCTGGAGCAGACCCACAACGCGCTCGACCTCGCCGACGCCTGCCTCGACCGGATGGCCGACCTGGCGCCGGGGCCGATCAACCAGCGGCTGCCCAAGGTCCTCAAGGCCCCCGAGGGCCACACCTACGCGTGGACCGAGAACCCGCTCGGCATCAACGGCTACTACCTGGTCAGCAAGGGCGAGAAGACGCCGTACCGGCTCAAGCTCCGCTCGGCGTCCTTCAACAACATCCAGGCGCTGACCGAACTGCTGCCGGGGACGCTGGTCGCGGACATGGTCGCGATCCTCGGCTCGCTGTTCTTCGTCGTCGGCGACATCGACAAGTAAGCGGCGAACAGCGTCAAGCGGCGGACGCCGTACGGCGGTTCAGGAGCTGACCGCGCTCCTGAGCCCCGTCACGTCGAGCTGCTCGGTCTCGTCGTGCGCGGTCAGGTCGATGACCTCGCCGATCGCGTCGCTGTCCACGCCCGCGCGGGACGAGCGGTGCACCGCCAGGGCCTCCTCGCCGACGACGTCCGCGAGGTCCTCCTGCTGGACGGACTCCTGCACCGACTCCTGCACGGACTGCTGGACCGTTTCCTGAACGGCCGTGCCGAAGAAGTCGAAGCCGCCCTGCTTGCGCACGGCGGGCAGGTTCTGCGGTGCGTACGGTGCGAGGGCCGACGACGGGCGCGTGTGTTCCCGCGCTTCCCGGTCCTTTACGGGGGCCGGAGCCACCGGTACGGGAACCTGAACCGGAGCGACCGGTACCGGCACCGGAGTCAGCGCCTCCGCGTCGATCCGCGCCGGAGCCTGCGCCGGAACGCGCACCTCCACCTGGGCGGCCACCGCAGCGGCCACCCGCGCGGCCTCGGCCGCCCTGCGCTGCACCTCCGCGTTGCGCCCCAGGTTCTCCAGCGCCGCGGCGGCCCGCATGTACGCGGCGGGGGTCGGGGTGGACGTGGCGGCGGTGAGCTCCTTCGCCGGGGCCGAGGCCGCCAGCGCCGCGAGCTGGCGGCGGCCCTCCAGGGCGGTGGCCCGCTCGGTCTCGGCGGTCGCGTAACGGCGCAGCAGCGCGGCATGCTCGTTGCGCAGCTTGGCCAGCTCGATGCGCTTGGCGCGCAGCTTGGCCTCCAGCTTCACCCGCAGCGCCCGCGACTCCTCAAGGTCACCCTCGATGTCGGCGATGCGCTCCTCGGTCTTCCACCCGTCGGCCTCGCGGGCCCGGTTGAGCTCGGCGACCTTGAGTCCGGCCTTGCGGTCCCAGCCGCGCATCAGCGCCGCACCGGTCACGGCGGCGGCCGCCGTGGCCGCGACGAGGAGCCGCAGCACCAGGGGTTCCGCCACGAACCAGGCACCGGCGGCGCACACGAGTGAGCAGCCCGCTACCGCCGACGGAGGGAGCAGCTTGTGCAGGGGCGGGGAATGGCGGTGGCGTCCACGTGGCATGGCTCGAAATTTACCGTGTGCGGGACACGGATGGGGCACCACCCGGCAATCTGTTCCCGTGCGGTTACCCGGGAAACAGTACGTATCAGCCCGGGCGGTGCCCCAACTCGCGCTTCTTTACTTCTTGATGAGGTTCTTCGACTCCAGATAGGCCTTCGCGACATCGGCCGGCTTGGCGCGCTCGATGTCCACCTTGCGGTTGAGTTCACCGAGATCGGCCGTGGTCAGAACCTTGGTGAGCTTGCCGAGCGCCTCGGCGACGGCGGGGTCGCCCGCCTCCTTGGCGTTGACCACGGGCAGCAGGTTGTCGGCGTTCTGCAGCTTCTTGTCGTCCTCAAGGAAGACGAGCCCGAAGCTGTCGATGGTGGCGTCCGTGGTGGTGGTCAGGACGAGCTGGTCCTCACCGTCCTTGACGGCCTGCTTGGACTGCGGGGTGCCGACACCCTTGGGGTCAATACCGGAGACGTCGATTCCGTATTTCGACTTGAGGCCCGGCGCGCAGAACGGCCGGATCTCGCATTCGTCGCCCGCCGCGATCTTGACCTTGAGCTTGGACTTCCCTAGGTCGGAAAGGGTCTTGAGCTTGTTCTTCTCGGCGAATTCCTTGGTCACCGCAAAGGCGTTCTGGTCGACGGCCTCCCCGGCGGGCAGCACCTTCAGCCCGAGCGGCCCCGCCAGCTTTTCCAATGCGGCCACAGTGGCGGTCACATCGCTGGACGCCAGCGGCTTCTTCTCCGCCTCCTTGGCACCGTTCACCTTGGCGTTGAGGAATTCGGTGAGGGTCGCCGCGTACTCGGGTACGACGTCTATCTCGCCCTTCTCCAGCGAAGGCTCGTACAGCTCGCGGTTCTTGACGACGGTCACCGAGGTGCCGTACCCGGCGTCCTTGAGGACCAGTGCGTACAGCTCGGCGAGCACCTTGGACTCGGTGAAGGCGGCGGCACCGACCACCAGCGAGCCCTTCTTGCCTGCCCCGGCGGAGCCGGCGGAGCCGCCGCCCGGCGTGCCCTTGCTCTCCAGGCTTTCGCCGCCGCACGCGGCGAGCGAACCGGTCAGTGCCACCAGGCCGACTACCGCACCCGCGAGGCGTGAGGTCTTACTCATGAGGGTTCACCATCCAAGGAATGCACGAAGTGCAGGAACAGGGGACTTGAGGAGTCGAGGAGTCGGGGAGCAGGAGGTGCGCGCGGGACGCCGTCGGCCCGCCGCACCCGCACCCGCACCCGTCACACGGTCTTGCGCAGCGGAGAGAACAACCGGCCCAGCAGCACCAGTGCCCCCTCCACCAGCAGCGCGAGCAGCGCCACGAGGATCGCCCCCGCGACGACCTGTGCCGTGTCGTACGTGTTGAACCCGGCGGTGATGATCCGGCCGAGCCCGCCCTGTCCGACCATCGCCGCGATCGAGGCGGTGGCCACGACCTGGACGGCGGCCGACCGCAGCCCGGTCATCACCAGCGGGTACGCGAGCGGCAGTTCGACCCGGACGAACAGCTGCCTGCCGTCCATCCCCATGCCCCGGGCGGCCTCCACCACGGCCCGGTCCACCTCCCGCATCCCCACGTACGCGTTGGTCAGCAGCGGCGGCACCGCGAACAGCACCAGCGCGATGACCGTCGGTACGTACCCCGCGGAGCGCAGCGGCGAGACCATGAAGAGCGCGAGCACCGCGAACACCGGAACGGCCCGGCCCACGTTGGAGATGTTGACCGCGAGCGCACCCCCCTTGCCGAGGTGCCCGAGCAGGAAGGCCAGCGGCAGCGCGAGCGCGCAGGCGATGAGGAGCGCGACCCCGCTGACGTACAGATGCTCCGTCAGCCGGGTCCAGACCCCGCCGTCCCCCGACCAGTTGGAGCCGGTCATCAGCCAGGTCCAGGCCTCGCCGAGCACACCCATCGCGATCAGCCCGCCTCAACAGCCGCAGAAGTCTTCCGTATGCGAGCCGACAGCGGCTCGCGCTTGGCGCGGGACACCCGGGTCCACGGCGTCAGCACTCGCTGCACCCCGAGCAGCAGCAGGTCGGCGACCAGGGCCAGCAGCACGCACAGCACGGAGGCGGCCAGCACCTGCGCCTTGAAGAAGGTGGGCAGCGCGTCCTCGATGAGATTGCCGAGCCCGCCCCTGCCGACGATCGAGCCGACCGTCGTCAGCGCGACCGTCGACACGGTCGCGATCCGCACCCCGGCCATCACCGCGGGGAGGGCGAGGGGCAGTTCGACCTCCCAGAGCATGCGCCACGCCCCGTACCCCATCCCGCGCGCGGCCTCCCGCGCCTCTTGAGGTACCGCTTCGAGTCCGGCCAGGATGTTCCGTACGAGGATCGTCAGGGAGTAGAGCACCAGACCGGTGATCACGAGCGCCGAGCTCAGTCCGAACAGCGGCAGCAGCAGCGAGAACATCGCCAGCGAGGGGACCGTGTAGAGGATGGTGGTCAGTCCGAGCACCGGTCCCGCGAAGCGCTTGCTGCGCCGGGCGAGCAGCGCCAGCGGGAAGGCGACGGCCAGGCCGATCAGCACCGAGGCCGCCGTGATCCAGACGTGCTGGACGGTGGCGTCGGTCAACTCCTGGCCGCGGGTCCGCAGATACTCGCCGCAGATCCAGTCATTGGTCACCAGACAGCTCTGGCCGTCGACTGCGCTCACGCGTCCCCACCTCCCCCGTCGGGCCGATTCCAGTCGTACGAGAACGTATGTTCAAGACCATAGCCCGGGGCACTGACAACCGCTTCGGGCCGCCACATCCCGGCAACACGCCCTTCACACAAGTTCCTCCACCCACCGTCACAATGGGGCCCCATGATCCGGTTCGAGCACGTCACCAAGCGCTACGCCGACGGCACCACCGCCGTCGACGACCTGTCCTTCGAGGTCGCCGCGGGTGAACTCGTCACGCTCGTCGGCCCTTCGGGCTGCGGCAAGACCACGACCATGAAGATGGTCAACCGGCTCATCGAACCGACCGGGGGCCGCATACTCCTCGACGGCCAGGACATAGCCGAGGCCGATCCGGTCGAACTCCGGCGCCGCATCGGCTACGTGATCCAGCAGGTCGGCCTCTTCCCGCACAAGACCGTCCTCGACAACACCGCGACCGTCCCGCACCTGCTGGGCGTCAAGCGCACCCAGGCACGCACGCGTGCCGCCGAACTCCTCGACCTGGTCGGCCTCGACCCCAAGGTCTACGGCTCCCGCTACCCCGAACAGCTCTCCGGCGGCCAGCGCCAGCGCGTCGGCGTCGCCCGCGCCCTCGCCGCGGACCCGCCCGTCCTGCTCATGGACGAACCCTTCGGCGCCGTCGACCCGGTGGTCCGCGAACACCTCCAGAACGAGTTCCTCAAGCTCCAGTCCCAGGTGCGCAAGACGGTCCTGTTCGTCACCCACGACATCGAGGAAGCGGTCCGGCTCGGTGACCGGATCGCGGTGTACGGGCAGGGCACCATCGAGCAGTTCGACGCCCCGGCGGCGGTCCTCGGCGCACCGGCCACGCCCTACGTGGCGGACTTCGTGGGTGCCGACCGGGGCCTGAAGCGGCTGTCGGTCACGCCCATCGAGGAGTCCGACCTCGACCAGCCGCCCGTGGTGCACCTCGACGACCCGCTGAGGACGGCCACCGCACGGCTGTCCGCCGAGGGCGCCCGCTGGGCCGTGGTGCTCGACAGCGAGGACAACCTGCACGGCTGGATCCCGGCCGACGCCGTCGGCTCCGGCGGCACGGTCCGCGAGCACGCCCGCCGCATGGAGGCGTGGCTGCCGGTCGGCGCCTCCCTCAAGCAGGCCTTCGCCACCATGCTCCAGCACGACGCGGGCTGGATCGCCGTGATCGACGAGGCGAGCGAGGGCCGCTTCCTGGGCGTGCTGACCCCGGCCCGGCTGCACGAGGCGCTGCGCCGCTCGATCGACGCGGACGGCCGCAAGGTCTCCCGTACCGAGGTGGAAGTGGAAACGGTCGGCTGAGCCCGGGACCTCAGGTCCCGCTTCCCCAGGTCCCGGGCCCCGGGTCTCAGACCCTCGTCGTCTCCGGCACGGCCGCCGGCCGCTCCACGTGCGCGCACGGCTTCGGCTCCCGCTTCGCGGACGCCTTCCTGGCGAAGGGGCGCGGCAGCCCCAGTGTGACGAACCCCTCCGCCTGCATGGCCGCGAAGCCGATGCGCGGCAGGTCCCGCGTCGTACGGAAGACCACGAAGCGCGGCTCCCAGCGCGGGCGGAACTTGGCGTTGAACTTGTACAGCGACTCGATCTGGAACCAGCGGGAGAGGAAGACCAGCAGCCCCCGCCAGCCGCGCAGCACGGGGCCTGCCCCCAGCTTCTCCCCGCGCGCCAGTGCCGAGCGGAACATGGCGAAGTTGAGGGAGACCTTCTTGATGCCGAGTTCCGGGGCGGCCGTCAGGGAGGCGACTATCAGCAGTTCGTTCATGCCGGGGTCGGCGGCGCGGTCGCGGCGCATCAGGTCCAGCGACATGCCGTCCCGGCCCCACGGCACGAAGTGCAGCACGGCCTTGATGTCTCCGTAGGGGCCCGGCTGGGCGCCCTCCTCGTCGGCCTTGTGGGCGGTGGCGATGAAACAGTCCTCGTCACCCGGCTCGCCGACCCGGCCGAGCGCCATCGAGAACCCGCGCTCGGTCTCGGTCCCGCGCCAGTCGGCCGCGGCCCTTCGTATCCGCTCCAGTTCCTCCTGGTCGAGGTCACCGACCCGGCGCACCCTGGTCACGTAACCGTTGCGCTCGATCCGCTTCACCATCTGCCGTACGTTGCGCATCGCGCGGCCGGAGAGGGAGAAGTCGGGGACGTCGACGACGGCCTCGTCGCCGAGCTCCAGGGCGTCGAGTCCGGTCTCGCGGGTCCACACCTCGCCACCGGTCTCCGAGCAGCCCATCACGGCCGGCGTCCAGGAGTGCGCCTTCGCCTCGTCCATGAACCGCTCGATGGCGCCCGGCCAGGCCTCGACGTCGCCGATCGGGTCGCCCGAGGCGAGCATCACACCGGACACGACGCGGTACGTGACCGCCGCCTTGCCGCTCGGCGAGAAGACCGCCGCCTTGTCGTGGCGCAGCGCGAAGTGCCCCAGCGAGTCACGGGCGCCGTGCTTCGCCAGCAGGGCGCGCAGCCGGACCTCGTCTTCCTCGGTGAGGCGGGCGGCCGGGTGCTCGGGGCGCAGGGCCAGGTAGGCGGTGGTGATCGCGGTGATCCAGCCGAGCGCGCCCAGCGAGTAGCCGACGGTCCACGAGGCCTGGCCGCCGTACGACAGGGGTCCCTCCAGGCCGACCAGCCCGTACAGGACGTGCTCCAGGCGGTCGATCAGTCCCGGGTCGCCGACCAGCTTCCTGGGGTGCGAGCTGACGATGAGCAGGCCGAGCCCGATCGAGCCCGCGCCCATCAGCACGAAGTTGGCGAGCGCCTTCCAGCGGCTGCGCGGGTCGGGCAGCGCGGAGAACTCACTCCGGTGGACCAGCAGCAGCGCGAAAAGCGCGAGCGCGATCAGCACGCCGAGCACCGAGTTCCGGTACGCGTACTGGGCGACGGCCCCGACCGGCAGCAGCACGACCGCCGAGCGCCAGGCCCGCCGCTTGCGGCGTTTGAGCCCGTGTGCCAGGAGCAGCAGCAGAATGCCCACGGTCAGCGAGAACGCGGCGGCGAAGGGCCCGAAGGTGCCGGGCAGCACCTCGGCGATGCTGTGCATCCGGCTGTGCCGGAAGCGGGGGAAGATCCCGGACGCGATGTCGAGCAGACCGACGAGCGTAACCGCCGCGCCCACCAGCGCGGGGACCTTCTCGGGACGCGGCCCCCGGAGGATCCGCCGCACCCGGCCCGGAACCCCTCCGGACTTATCCCCATCTATTCTGATTGACATCGCTTCCCGAGGTTTCCGCGAGGGTTTTGTGCCCGTGGAACTTGGAGAAGGTCCGTCCGGGCAACGTGCGCCCACTAGGACGACGCTTCCGGGGGGTGGGTTCATTCAGCTCTCAGGAAATCCTCATTCAGGAAGTAACGATCTCGTCATGGGTCTCACCAGTACCAAGGTCCTCGCGCTCGCGGTAGTGATCGCGATCCTGCTCTTCGCCGTCACGATCTGGCTCTGGCCCCGCCTGTCGGGCCGCAGCTGGCGGGCCGTCCTGGGCAGGGTCGGGATGCTGCTGGTGACGCAGCTGGCACTGTTCGCGGCGGTCGGTCTCGCGGCGAACAAGTCGTTCCTGTTCTACGGGTCCTGGGCCGACCTCTTCGGCCAGGAGGAGGGCGTGGGCGTGGTCGTCGACCACGCGCAGGGCGGCGGCAAGCAGACCCAGCTCATCGGCACGCGCGCGATGGACGTGCCCGGCGGCAACAAGCCGTCCGTCGGCGGTCAGATACAGGAGGTACGGATCCAGGGCCGCGACTCCAAGATCGCAAGCCCGGCCTTCGTGTACCTGCCGCCGGAGTACTTCCAGCCGAAGTACGCCAAGAAGAACTTCCCGGCCACCGTCGTGCTGACCGGCTACCCGGGCACCGCGATGAACCTGATCAAGGGCCTCCGCTACCCGCAGACCGCGCTGATGCAGGCCCGCGCGGGCAAGGCACAGCCGATGATCATGGTCATGATGCGGCCGACGGTGGCCCCGCCGCGCGACACCGAGTGCGTGGACATCCCCGGCGGCCCGCAGACCGAGACGTTCTTCGCCAAGGACCTGCGCGAGGCCGTCTCCTCCTCCTACCGGGTCGGTACGAAGGCGGAGAACTGGGGCTTCATGGGGAACTCCACCGGCGGCTACTGCGCGGTGAAGATCGCCATGCAGCACCCGGACAAGTTCGCCGCGGGCGCCGGTCTCTCGGCGTACTACAAGGCGGCCGACGACCCGACCACCGGCGACCTCTTCGGCGGCGACAAGAAGCTGAAGCAGCGGGCCGACCTGCTGTGGTCGCTGGACAACCTGCCCGCCCCGAAGACCTCCCTGCTGCTGACCACGAGCAAGAAGGGCGAGGACAACCTCAAGCCGACGCTGAAGTTCATCGACAAGGTGAAGCCGCCGACGCACGTGTCCTCGATCACGCTCAACAGCGGCGGCCACAACTTCAACACCTGGAAGCGGGAGATCCCTGCGGCGGTGGAGTGGCTGAGCAAGAAGCTCACGGCCTGAGGCCCACCGCGCACGCCGGTGCCCCACTGCTGACGCCGGCACCCCACCACTCACGCCGGTGCCTCACTACTCACGCCGGTGCCCCCGCGCTCACGCCACGCTGATCGCGATCTTCCCCCGGGTGTGGCCGCCGATGCTCTCCCGGAAGGCGTCCGCGGCCTTCTCCAGCGGGTAGACCGCCGCGACCTCCACCTTGAGCTCGCCCCGCTCGACCAGGTCGCCCAGCGCCGTCAGGTCCGCCGCGTCCGGCCGGACGAAGACGTAGTGGCCGCCGAGCTCCAGCACCGCGCCGTCCGCGATGGACGCCAGCCGGCCGCCCTCGGCGAGCAGCTGCGGCGACACCTGGAGCGCGTCGCCGCCGACCAGGTCGAGCACCGCGTCGACGCCGTCCGGCGCCACGGCGCGCACCCGCTCGGCCAGTCCTTCGCCGTACGTCACGGGGGTCGCGCCCAGCGAGCGCAGGTAGTCGTGGTTGCGCTCGCTGGCGGTGCCGATGACCTTCGCCCCGTGCGCCCGCGCGATCTGCACGGCCAGCGAGCCGACGCCGCCCGCCGCCGCGTGCACCAGCACCGTCTCCCCGTCCTGGATCCGCAGGCTGCGGTGGAGTGCCTGGTACGCGGTGAGTCCGGCCAGCGGCAGTCCGGCCGCCTCCTCGAAGCTCATCCCGGCCGGCTTGCGGGCCAGCGTGCGGATCGGGGCGGCGACGTACTCGGCGAAGGTGCCGCGCGAGACGAAGTCCTCGCGTACGTACCCGATGACCTCGTCGCCCGCCGCGAACTCGGTGACCGAGGCGCCCGCCTGCTCGACCACGCCCGCCACGTCCCAGCCCGGCACCACCGGGAAGACGGCGTCCAGCGCCGGGTCGAGGTACCCGGCGAGGACCTTCCAGTCGACCGGGTTCACCGAGGCCGCGCGGACCTTGACGAGGACCGAGTCGGGGCCCAGCTTGGGCATCGGCCGCTCGCCGTACTCCAGGGCGTCGGGGCTGCCGTATGCGCGGTACGAGATTGCCTTCATGGGGGGTGCCGTCCAATCGCTCAGTCACTGGGTCGCCAGGACGCTGGGTCACTGGGCCACGAAACCACTCAGAAATACTCAAAGGTGGAGAACCTCAAGCATTTCTCTCGACCGTAAACCTCAATGGTTGAGATGGTCAAGTTTCCCGGCGTACACTGCGTGTCATGGCAGCCACCTCTCTTCCGTCCTCCGGGACGGCCCCGACGACGGCCGAGCTCATCGAGCGGCTGGCTTCGTCCTTCGGGCTCTACTACGGCGACTTCACCCTCGCCGCCGCCACCGCCGGGCTCACCCCCAGCCAGGCCAAGGCGCTCAGCGTGCTGCGCGGCGCCCCCGCACCGATGCGCGCCCTCGCCACCACCCTGGCCTGCGACGCCTCCAACATCACCGGGATAGTGGACCGGCTGGAGAAGCGGGAGCTGGTGCGCCGCGAGCCCGGCGCCACCGACCGCCGCGTCAAGAACGTCGTACTGACCGAACTCGGCGAGCACACCATCGACACCATCCGGGCCCGCATGCACAGCACGCTCGGCGGCCTGGACACCCTGGACGACACCGACCGGAGCACCCTGTACGCGCTCCTCGGCCGGGTTTTCCAGCACGGCACCGACGGTCCGGAGAGCACCTGCTGACGCCTAGGCTGGGCGTATGAGTACGTTGCGCACGCGCCCCGCCCAAGGACTGCCAGAAGGCCTCCCGGAAGGGCTGCCCCGGTGGGACCGCTGCGCGGTCATGGGTGTCGTCAATGTGACGCCCGATTCCTTCTCCGACGGCGGCCGCTGGTTCGACACCGCGGCGGCCGTCAAGCGCGGCCTCGCCCTGGTCGCCGAGGGTGCCGACCTGGTCGACGTGGGCGGCGAGTCCACCCGCCCCGGCGCCAGCAGGGTCGACGCCGGCGAGGAGCTCAAGCGGGTGGTGCCCGTGGTGCGCGGGCTGGTCTCCGAGGGCGTCACCGTCTCCGTCGACACCATGCGCGCCGCCGTCGCCGAACAGGCCGTCGCCGCCGGCGCGGTCCTGGTCAACGACGTCAGCGGCGGCCTCGCCGACCCGGACATGATCCCCGCGGTGGCCGCCGCCGAGGTGCCCTTCGTCGTCATGCACTGGCGCGGCTTCAGCGAGAACATGAACAGCCTCGCCGTGTACGACGACGTGGTCGCCGAAGTCCTCGCCGAGCTCCACGCGCGCGTGGACGCGGTCGTCGCGGGCGGCGTCGCCCCCGGACGGATCGTCGTCGACCCCGGCCTCGGCTTCGCCAAGAACGCCGGGCACGACCTCGCCCTCCTCGCCCACCTCGGCGACCTGGGCGCCCTGGGTCACCCGCTGCTGGTGGCCGCCTCCCGCAAGCGCTTCCTGGGCCACGTGCTGGCCGGGGAAGGCTCCGCGCCGCCGCCGGCCCGGGAACGCGACGCCGCCACCGCCGCCGTCTCCGCGATCGCCGCCCACGAGGGCGCCTGGGCGGTCCGGGTCCACGAGGTGCGGGCCACCGCCGACGCGGTCCGGGTCGCACGCGCCGTGGCAGGCGCGAAGTGACGCCCCCCACCGCCGACGCCGAACAGGTCGAACTGGCCAACACCGCCTTCTACGAGTGCCTGGAGCGCGGCGACTTCGAGGAGCTGTCCGCGCTCTGGCTCGCCGACGACATCTCCTGCGTGCACCCCGGCTGGCCGGTGCTCTCGGGGCGCGGCGAGGTGCTGCGGTCGTACGCGCTGATCATGGCGCACACCGAGTACATCCAGTTCTTCCTCACCGATGTGAAGGTCTCGGTGATGGGCGACACCGCCCT
The DNA here is from genome assembly GCF_055579625.1 of Streptomyces sp. NPDC032721. Lineage (NCBI taxonomy): Bacteria > Bacillati > Actinomycetota > Actinomycetes > Kitasatosporales > Streptomycetaceae > Streptomyces > Streptomyces sp. NPDC032721. Next base: position 26,646 of record NZ_JBVIMX010000015.1, read on the forward strand.
GGCCACCTGCACCGAGAACATCCTCAGCGGCGGGCCCGCCGAGGAGAGCGGCGAACTGGGGCCGCTGGTGGGCCAGTTGGTGGTGGCGACCAATGTGTTCCGGCGTACCCCGGACGGCTGGCGGCTGTGGGCGCACCACGGTTCACCCGTACTGGCCGATGCGGACGAGGACGACGAGGACGAAGATTCCTCCTCCTGAATGGGTAGGAGCCTTGGAAGAAAAGCCCCGGAAGGGCCCCCTCCACAGGATCTCCCGGTAACGTCCGCGCCCCCTCGGACGGGGGCTGTCGGTGCCCGCAGGTAGATTCGATGCCAGGTGAGGTGCCGCCCGCATGCGGTACGGAGCCCCTTTGGACTACGAACAGCAGGAGTGATTCGCGTGGATCGTGTCGCGCTGCGCGGCCTCAAGGCCCGTGGGCACCACGGCGTGTTCCCCAGGGAACGCGAAGAGGGCCAGACCTTCATCGTGGACATCGTCCTCGGCCTGGACACCCGTCCGGCCGCCGCCGACGACGACCTGACGAAGACCGTCCACTACGGAGTGGTGGCCGAGGAGGTCGTGCAGGTCGTACAGGGCGAACCGGTCAATCTGATCGAGACGCTCGCCGAGCGGATCGCACAGCAGTGCCTGAAGCACGACGGGGTCGACGAGGTCGAGGTGCGCGTCCACAAGCCGGACGCCCCGATCACCGTGCCCTTCGACGACGTGACCATCACCATCACCCGGAGCCGTGTATGAAGCCCATGCAGAGCGACCCCACCGTCCAGCCGGTGCCCGCCTCCGTGACGGAGCAGGTGGACGCCGCCGACATCACCCTCTCCAACCCCAAGTGGGCGGTGATCGCCCTCGGCAGCAACCTGGGCAACCGCCTGGAGACCCTCCAGGGCGCCGTGGACCTCCTGGAGGACACCCCCGGCGTCCGGGTCAAGGCGGTCTCCCCGGTGTACGAGACGGAGCCGTGGGGCGTCGACCCCGGCAGCCAGCCCTCGTACTTCAACGCGGTCGTCCTGGTGAAGACCACCCTCCCGCCGTCCTCCCTGCTGGAGCGCGGGCAGGCCATCGAGGAGGCCTTCGACCGGGTCCGCGAGGTGCGCTGGGGACCGCGCACCATCGACGTCGACATCGTGTCGTACGCCAACGTCGTCTCCGACGACCCGGTCCTCACCCTCCCGCACCCGCGCGCCCACGAGCGCGGCTTCGTGCTCGCCCCGTGGCACGACGTGGACCCCGAGGCGGTCGTCCCCGGCCGGGGCGCGGTCGCCGAACTCCTGACGGGCGTCGGCACCGAGGGCGTACTCGCGCGCGTGGACCTGGAACTCCGACTGCCCGAGTAGGCGTTGTACGAGCATGGAACCGGCACACGACCCGACGGAGAACGGAACCTCGTGAAGCAACTACGGCTCGGGGTACTGGCCGGCGTGTTCGCCGTGTCCGGCGTCCTGTCCTGGGCGGGCGCCCGGCTCTGGGCGTCGATCGACAGCCTGCCCGGGGTGCCGGTCGCGGCGCCGGTCGTGCTGGCGCTGATCGCGGCGGTCCTGCTGGCCACGGCGCTGGCCCTGCGGGCGCGGCTGCGGGCTCAGCGGGAGCGGCGGCCGGACGCCAAGGGGGTCGATCCCATGCTCGCCGCCCGGGCGGTCGTCTTCGGGCAGGCCAGCGCCCTGGTGGCGGCCCTCGCGGCGGGTGTCTACGGCGGACTGGGCGTCCACTACCTCCTGGACGGCCTGGACCTCCCGCTCCGCCGCACCCAGGCCCTCTACTCCGGCCTCTCGGTCCTGGCCGCTGCGGCCATCATCGCCGCCGCCTTCTTCCTGGAACGCGTCCTCCGCCTCCCGGACGACGAGGACGAGGCCCCCGCCTAACCCAGCCCCCGCCCCCCGGGGGCGGAACGGGCGGGCAAGGGGGGCGGCCCCCGGCGGAGCCGAACCCCTCGCCCCCGCCTCATCCCCGCCATGGCCCCCATCCCGTAAATGGCAGCGTCAGCGGGCCATGATGAGGCTCATGGCTTCCGCGCGGGTGGCGGGGTCGCGGAGCTGGCCCCGGACCGCAGAGGTGATCGTCTTCGCGCCGGGCTTGCGCACCCCCCTCATCGTCATGCACATGTGCTCGCACTCGACGACCACGATCACCCCGCGCGGCTCCAGTATCTCCATCAGCGAGTCCGCGATCTGCGTGGTCAGCCGCTCCTGCACCTGGGGGCGGCGGGCGAAGACGTCCACCAGGCGGGCCAGCTTGGACAGTCCGGTGATCTTGCCGTCGGCGGACGGGATGTAGCCGACGTGGGCGACGCCGTGGAAGGGCACCAGGTGGTGCTCGCAGTTGGACATCACCTCGATGTCCTTGACCAGCACCATCTCGTCGTGGCCCAGGTCGAAGGTGGTCGTCAGGACGTCCTCGGGCCGCTGCCGCAGACCCGCGAATATCTCCTGGTAGGCCCGCGCCACCCGTGCCGGGGTCTCCCGCAGACCCTCGCGGTCCGGGTCCTCGCCGACGGCGATGAGGAGCTCGCGCACCGCGTTCTCGGCGCGCTTCTCGTCGAACTCGCCGATGGTGGCCTCGCCGTCCAGTGTCACCGGGTCGGTCATCAGTGCCTCGTTCCTGTGGTTCGCATCCGTAGGGATACGGAAATGCCGCGACCCCCAGGCTAAAACCTGGGGGTCGCGGCATCCATTCCGGGCCGGGTGTTAACCCGGTTACGGAACGGTCAGCTGTTCTCCGGGCGGTCCTCCGGGACCGGCTCGGCCGCCTGGGTGGCGTCCTTGGTCACCGAGGTGATCGCGGGCGTCACACCGTTGGCCGCACCGTTGGTGAGGGCCAGTTCCTTCGGCGAGAGCACCGGAGGCCGGGTGGAGGGCGTACGGCGTGCCGAGCCGGTCCACGCGGGACGGGCCGGACGCTTCACGATCGGCTCGAAGATCTCGGCGATCTGCTCCTTGTTCAGCGTCTCCTTCTCCAGGAGGGCCAGCACCAGGTTGTCGAGGACGTCGCGGTTCTCGACCAGGATCTCCCACGCCTCGTTGTGCGCGGTCTCGATGAGCTTCTTGACCTCTTCGTCGACGAGCGCGGCGACCTCTTCCGAGTAGTCGCGCTGGTGCGTCATGTCCCGGCCCAGGAAGGGCTCGGTGTTGTCGCCGCCGAACTTGATCGCGCCGAGGCGCTCGGTCATGCCGTACTGCGTGACCATCGCGCGGGCCGTACTGGTGGCCTTCTCGATGTCGTTCGCAGCGCCCGTCGTCGGGTCGTGGAAGACGAGCTCCTCGGCCGCGCGCCCGCCCAGCATGTAGCCCAGCTGGTCGAGCATCTCGTTGCGGGTCGTGGAGTACTTGTCCTCGTCCGGGAGCACCATGGTGTAACCCAGGGCCCGGCCGCGCGACAGGATCGTGATCTTGTGGACCGGGTCCGAGTTCGGGAGGGCCGCCGCGACCAGGGCGTGGCCGCCCTCGTGGTACGCGGTGATCTTCTTTTCCTTCTCGGACATGATCCGGGTCCGCTTCTGCGGGCCCGCCACGACGCGGTCGATCGCCTCGTCGAGCATGTGGTTGTCGATCAGCTTCATGTTGCTGCGCGCGGTGAGCAGCGCCGCTTCGTTCAGCACGTTCGACAGGTCCGCACCCGTGAAGCCGGGCGTACGACGGGCGACCGCGCCCAGGTCGACGTCCGGGGCGACCGGCTTGCCCTTCTGGTGGACCTTGAGGATCTCCAGACGGCCCTGCATGTCCGGACGGTCGACCGCGATCTGCCGGTCGAAACGGCCCGGGCGCAGCAGCGCCGGGTCGAGGATGTCCGGGCGGTTGGTGGCGGCGATCAGGATGACGCCGCCCTTCACGTCGAAGCCGTCCATCTCGACGAGCAGCTGGTTGAGCGTCTGCTCGCGCTCGTCGTGACCGCCGCCCATGCCGGCGCCGCGGTGGCGGCCGACGGCGTCGATCTCGTCGACGAAGACGATCGCCGGGGCGTTCGCCTTGGCCTGCTCGAAGAGGTCACGGACACGCGAGGCGCCGACACCCACGAACATCTCGACGAAGTCGGAACCGGAGATGGAGTAGAAGGGAACCCCTGCTTCGCCCGCCACGGCGCGCGCCAGGAGCGTCTTGCCGGTACCGGGCGGGCCGTACAGCAGCACACCCTTGGGGATCTTGGCGCCGACGGCCTGGAACTTCGCCGGCTCCTGGAGGAATTCCTTGATCTCGTGGAGTTCCTCGACCGCCTCGTCGGACCCGGCCACATCGGCGAAGGTCGTCTTCGGGGTGTCCTTGGTGATGAGCTTCGCCTTGGACTTCCCGAACTGCATGACCCGGGAGCCGCCGCCCTGCATCTGATTCATCAGGAACAGGAAGACGACGACGATGAGGACGAAGGGCAGCAGGGTGAGCAGGATCCCGACGAAGGCGTTCTGCTTCGTCGGCGTGACGGTGTAACCGTCCTTGATCTTGCCTTCCTCGTACATCTTGTCGAGCTTGACGGTGAGCCTGGAGCCCTGGTCCCCGATGTAGCTCGCCTGGATCTTGGAGCTGTCGTCGACCTTCTGGTCGCCCTTCAGCTGCACCTTGATGATCTGTTCTTCACCGGTGGTGACCTTGACCTGGTCGACCTGACCCTTGTCGATCGCCTGGATGACCTTGCCGGTGTCGACCGTCTTGTAGCCGCCAGACGAGCCGACGACCTGCATCAGCACGACCACGGCGAGGACGGCCAGCACGATCCACATGACCGGCCCACGGAAGTATCGCTTCACGTCCATCCATACGGGGCGAACTGCGCCCCGTCCCTCCTGCCCGTAGGTAAATGCCGCTGAATAAAAGACTGTTCTTCGGACGGTACCCCAGCATTGTCACCCGCGACCGCAGGGGACGGATGACAAACCTGCCTTCCCCTGCTCCAACGGCGGGAATTGCGCGAGGGTTCCCCGGAACTGCTCCAGAAGGGCGTCAGAGCCCTTCCGGACGCGCTCAGCCCCCGTAGACGTGGGGCGCGAGGGTCCCGACGAAGGGGAGGTTGCGGTACTTCTCGGCGTAATCCAGGCCATATCCGACGACAAACTCATTGGGAATGTCGAAGCCGACCCACTTCACGTCGATGGCGACCTTTGCGGCCTCCGGCTTGCGCAGCAGAGTGCACACATTCAGGGAGGCCGGTTCACGCGAGCCGAGGTTCGACAGCAGCCACGACAGCGTCAGGCCGGAGTCGATGATGTCCTCGACGATCAGGACGTGCTTGCCCTTGATGTCGGTGTCCAGGTCCTTGAGGATCCGGACCACTCCGGAGGACTGGGTGCCCGCGCCGTACGACGAGACCGCCATCCAGTCCATCGTGAGGGGGGTGGACAGCGCACGCGCCAGGTCCGCCATCACCATCACGGCGCCCTTGAGCACACCGACGATGAGCAGGTCCTTGCCCGCGTACTCCGCGTCGACCTTCGCGGCCAGCTCGGCCAGCTTCGCGTCGATCTCTTCCTTGGTGATGAGCACCGACTTGAGGTCGGTGCCCATGTCGTTCGCGTCCACCCGCATCACTTTCGTAGAACTTCGGCCCTGCCGAATCAGCCCTGCCGAATGACCAGTCTGCCACCCTGCCGCTGAGCCTCCACCCGGCCGGGGAGGTTGATGGCCCCCTGGCCCCGCCATCCGGTGATCAGGCGGTCGACCTCCTCGATGTGCCTGGCGAAGAGGGACCCGGCGGGCGAACCGGCGTCGACGACCGCCCGGCGCAGCACCCGGCGGCGCACCGCGGGCGGCAGCGCGTAGAGCTTCGCGCACTCCAGCCGGCCGGTCGCGTCCCGTACGGAGGAGGCGGCCTCGGCGGCCCAGTGGTCGAGGGCGTCCGCGTCGTCGCGGGAGAGCTGGGCCGTACGGGCGAGGGCTTCGACGACGCCCTTGCCGAGCGCCTTCTCCAGGGCCGGGAGGCCTTCCTGGCGGAGCCGGGAGCGGGTGTAGGCGGGGTCGGTGTTGTGCGGGTCGTCCCAGACGGGCAGCGACTGGACCATGCAGGCCTTGCGGGCGGTCTGCCGGTCGACCTGGAGGAAGGGGCGGCGGTAACGCCCGGCCGCCCCCGAGACGGCCGCCATTCCGGAGAGCGAGCGGGTGCCGGAGCCCCGGGCGAGGCCGAGGAGGACGGTCTCGGCCTGGTCGTCGCGGGTGTGGCCGAGGAGGACGGCGGCGGCGCCGTGGCGCAGGGCGGCGCCGTCCAGGGCGGCGTAGCGGGCGTCGCGGGCGGCGGCTTCCGGGCCGCCCGCCCGGCCGACGGTCACCGCGACGGCCTCGGCGGGGGCCAGTCCGAGTGCGGTCATCCGGCTGACGACCTCGGCGGCCCGGGTGCCGGAGCCGGCCTGGAGGTTGTGGTCGACGGTGATGCCGCCCGCCCGGATGCCCAGCTTGGGCGCCTCGAAGGCGAGCGCGGAGGCGAGTGCCATGGAGTCGGCGCCGCCGGAGCACGCCACGAGCACGAGCGGGGAGTCCCCGTCCGTGCGCGGACGCAGCGGGTTTTCGGTGCTGCGGTTCTCGGTGCTGCGGTTTTCGGTGCTGCGGTGATGGTCGTTCAGTACGTCGTGGAGTACGCGGCGGACCGCCAGGCGTATCGCTGCGACCGCAGGATGGGGACCCATGTCCGGTGCCCTTCGGTGGAGTTGGGGTGCCTCGGGAGGGAGGCGCCTCTGTCACGGAGAGTGCGTAGATGGTGACAGAAACGAGCGGTTACCCGAGCATTGCACGCCTACCCAGCGGTTACGGTCCCTCAGATGGGTGATTTAAGGGGCGTTTCCCTTACCGTTCCTGCCGTCGCGCGCACCCGGATCACGCTTCTCCTTTACGGTGCACCCGCGCGACCCAGTCCGCCGGTTTGGCGATCTCCGACTTGGTCGGAAGCGTGTTGGGCGAGGTCCAGATCCGGTTGAAGCCGTCCATGCCGACCTCGTCGACGACCGCGCGGACAAACCTTTCGCCGTCCTTGTACTGCCGCAGCTTGGCGTCCATGCCGAGCAGCTTGCGCAGGGCCAGGTCCAGGCGGCTGGCGCCCTTGGCGCGGCGCTGCTGGAACTTCTCGCGGATCTCGGCCACGGACGGCACGACCTGCGGACCGACCCCGTCCATGACGTAGTCGGCGTGCCCTTCGAGCAGGGACATCACGGCGGTCAGCCGGCCGAGGATCTCGCGCTGGGCGGGGGTCTGCACCAGTTCGACGAGGCTGCGCCCGTCCTCGCCCTCCTCGCCCTCGGGGCGGCTCCCGGCGAACGCCTGGGCGGCTTCGCGGAAGCGCTCCAGGACCGTCATCGGGTCGACCTCGGTCTCACCGAGGAACGACTGGATCTCGCCCTCCAGGTGGGCGCGCAGCCAGGGCACCGCGGTGAACTGGGTGCGGTGGGTCTCCTCGTGCAGGCAGACCCAGAGGCGGAAGTCGTGCGGGTCGACGCCGAGTTCGCGCTCGACGTGGACGATGTTGGGGGCCACCAGGAGGAGCCGGCCGCCGGAGCTCTCCCCCGCGTGCAGGTCCCGGCTGGCCGGGGCGAACGTCTCGTACTGGCCCAGCACCCGCGAGGCGAGGAACGACAGCAGCATGCCGACCTCGACGCCGGTGACCTTGCCGCCGACGGCACCGAGGACGGCGCCTCCCGGGGTGGCTCCGCGCCGCTCCTGCATCTTGCCCAGGAGCGGCTTGAGCAGCTCCCGGAACCCCTCGACGTTGGCCTTGACCCAGCCGGCCCGGTCCACCACCAGGACCGGGGTGTCCTCGGGCTCGGTTCCTTCGGGGATCATCCGGGTGAAGGCCCGGACGTGTTCCTCGGACGCCTTGGCGTGCCTGCGCAGCTCCGCGACGACCGCGCGCGCCTCGTCCCGACTGATGTCGGGGCCCGGCCTCACGAGTCGGGTCGCGGTTGCCACCGCGAGCTTCCAGTCGACCATCTCGGCACCACCGATGCTCGTCATGCGTCAACCGTACGTTGTCGAAGGCGTACGGGGAGGAGGGTCGCGCCGACCGTCCCCGCCGAACGGCCGGATTACCCGGCGAGGGTGGAGGCCAGGGTGTCCAGGGCCTTCTGGGCGGGGTCGGGGGCGGGGGTGTTCCCGGCCAGGAAGGCGAAGGCGAGGAGCCTGCCGTCCTTGGTGGCCACCGTTCCGGCCAGGGTGTTGAGGTGGCTCAGGGTGCCGGTCTTGGCGCGGACCAGGCCGGTGCCCCGGGCGTCGCCGGTGTAGCGGGTCGCGAGGGTGCCGCTGAAGCCCGCGACCGGGAGGCCGGTGAGGACGGAGCGGAGTTCGGGGTGGGCCGGGTCCGCGGCGCGGGCCAGGAGCGCGGTGAGGAGGCCTGCCGAGAGGCGGTCGTTGCGGTCCAGGCCGCTGCCGTCGGCGAAGTTCGCACCGGTCAGGAGCCCCTCGCCGGGGAGGCCGAGCGACGCCAGCCGGTCGTACACGGCCTTGCCCGCGCCCTCGAAGCTCGCTTCCTCGCCCGCCGCCAGCGCCGTCTGGCGGGCCAGGGCTTCGGCGATGTCGTTGTCGCTGTGGGTGAGGGTGCGCTCGACCAGGGCGGAGAGGGGGGCGGAGAGGTTCCTGGCGAGGGGGGCCGCGTCGGCGGGGGCCTTCTCCGAGACCGGCTCGCCGGACAACTCGACGCCCAGGGAGCGGAGTTCGGCGGCGAAGGCGCGGGCCGCGTCGCCCGCCGGGTCGGGGGTGCGGTCGCCGATGCCGCTGCGGGTGCCGTCGGTGCGGCCCTCGTTGACCATCAGCGGGGTGACGCGGGCGAGGTTCTCGTTGCCCGCGCCGATGGGGTGGATGTCGGGGCCCGTGTAGAGCGTCGTGTCGTACGAGAGGGAGACGGCCCCGGCGCCCTTGTCGCGCAGGGCGCGGGCGGTGTCCGCGGCGAGTGCGCGCAGGTTCTCCTTCTCCAGGGTGGGGTCGCCGCCGCCCTTCAGGACGATCCGCTTGCCGTCGGGGGCGGCCAGCACGGTGGTGGCGATGCGGTGGTCGGGGCCGAGCGCGGACAGGGCGGCGACCGTCGTGGCGATCTTCACGGTGGAGGCGGGCGTCATCGCGGCGCCCTCCCCGCGCGCGTACAGCTGCTTCCCGGTGGTCACGTCCACGACGGAGGCGGTACGCAGCGGGCCGAGGGCGGCGCTGTCCAGGAGCGGGTCGAGCTTCTCCTTGAGGCGGCCGTTCCCGGCGGTTCCTGCGGCGCCGCCGAGTGCGCCGAGGACGGCGCGGGCGCTGGGCGCGGGGTCCGGTTCGGCCGGATCCGGGCGCGGGATCGCGTGATGTGCGCCACCCGTACGGTCCTGGGCGGCCGCGAGCTCCCGCTCGGCCTTACGCTGACCGGAGTCCCAGGGCCCCGCCACGGCCACCGCACCGGCCGCCAGTGCCAGTCCGGCCACGGCGGAGCCCGCCGTGAGCTGCCAGGTCTTGAGCTTGGGCACTGCGGACCAGCCCCTTTCGCGATCACAGGTCTGCGTGAGGGACACTTAACCACTGCGTCCTGCGCGAGCAGGGCACCTGGCGGGGCACAACGGCCCATTCGGCCGGGGTCCCGGGGGGTCGAATACGCCTCTTCCTCCGGTGCGGGCGGACGCAGCATCCCAGAAGACTGTGTTGATCATGGAGGAGCCACCCGTGGAGTTCGACGTCACCATCGAGATTCCGAAGGGTTCGCGGAACAAGTACGAGGTGGACCACGAGACCGGCCGGATCCGTCTGGACCGTCGACTCTTCACCTCGACCAGCTACCCCGCGGACTACGGATTCGTCGAGAACACCCTCGGCGAGGACGGTGACCCGCTGGACGCGCTGGTCATCCTCGACGAGCCCACCTTCCCCGGCTGCGTCATCAAGTGCCGCGCCATCGGCATGTTCCGGATGACGGACGAGGCCGGCGGCGACGACAAGCTGCTGTGCGTCCCGGCGTCGGACCCGCGGGTGGAGCACCTGCGCGACATCCACCACGTGTCGGAGTTCGACCGCCTGGAGATCCAGCACTTCTTCGAGGTCTACAAGGACCTGGAGCCGGGCAAGTCCGTCGAGGGCGCCGACTGGGTCGGCCGCACCGAGGCCGAGGCCGAGATCGAGGCCTCGTACAAGCGCCTGGAGGCGCAGGGCGGCGCCCACTGACGCGCTGCGCCTAGGCGTCGGCCGGATGTGATGCGGCGGGCGGTACTCCCTCACGGAGGGGGTACCGCCCGTTTCGCGCGTTCCGGCGGGGTTGCCCGTGGGGCGGGTGATGTGGGTTCGTGGACATACTGGGCAGGCGGGAACTGGCCGGGCAGCGAAGTGGCGGGAGCGAGGCGAGTGGTGGCGGAGTCGGAGCGGGACAGGAGCGGTGCCGGGACGGAGGAGACCCGTACACCGCCGCCCGACGGCGGCAAGGGCGGTGACAAGGGTCCCGAGGACCGGAAGCCGCGGTCCGATGCGGCGCGGAGCGGGTTCGTCGCGCCCGGCGGGGTCGAGGCGGTCCAGGCGATTCCGATCATCGTGCCCGGGCCGGCGGGCGGTTCCGCCGTCGAGGACGATCCGCAGGTCACCTCGGAGTTCGCGCTGCCCAAGGGGCTGGAGGGGCTGACCCCCGCCGCTGTCGAGGACGATCCGCAGGTCACCTCGGAGTTCTCGCTGCCCAAGGGGCTCGCACCCGAGGCACCGGCCGAGAAGGAACGTTCCGCCTTCGAGGCGCCGAAGACCGCCGCCCAGCGGCAGCGGCTGCAGCGGGACATCCAGGACCGGGCCGCCGGGTTCGACTCCCCGAGGACCTACCGGGCCCGGCACTCGCCGCCCGCCTTCACGCCCGCGCACGGCATACCCATGGTCAAGCTGACCAAGGAGGCCCCCTGGCAGGACCGGATGCGCACCCTGCTGCGCATGCCCGTCGGGGACCGCCCCCTGCCGGAGAGCGTGCAGCGGCACGGCGACGACGAGGACTCCGGGCCCGCCGTCCCCCGCGTGCTCGACCTGACCCTGCGCATCGGCGAGCTGCTGCTCGCGGGCGGCGAGGGTGCCGAGGACGTCGAGGCGGCCATGTTCGCGGTGTGCCGGGCCTACGGGCTCGACCGCTGCGAGCCCAACGTCACCTTCACGCTGCTGTCGATCTCGTACCAGCCCTCCCTCATCGACGACCCGGTGACGGCCAGCCGCACCGTGCGCCGCCGGGGCACCGACTACACCCGTCTGGCGGCCGTCTACCGGCTGATCGCCGACATCACCGCCGAGGACACGGACGTCACCCTGGAGGAGGCGTACCGGAGCCTCGCGGAGATCCGCAGGAACCGGCACCCGTACCCCGGCTGGGCGCTCACCGGTGCCAGCGGGCTGCTCGCCGGGTCGGCTTCGGTGCTGGTCGGCGGTGGCGTCATCGTGTTCGTCGCGGCGGCGCTGGGCGCGATGCTCGGCGACCGGCTCGCGTGGCTGTGCGCGGGGCGCGGGCTGCCGGAGTTCTACCAGTTCGTGGCGGCGGCGATGCCGCCGGCCGCGATGGGCGTCGCGCTCGCCTTCGTACCGGAGAACGTGGTGAGCGGCATCCTGCCGTCCGCCGTGATCACCGGTGGTCTCTTCGCGCTGCTGCCCGGACGTGCGCTGGTCGCGGGTGTGCAGGACGGGCTGACCGGCTACTACATCACCGCGTCCGCGCGGCTCCTCGAAGTCATGTACTTCTTCATCGCGATCGTGATGGGCGTCCTGATCGTGCTCTACGCGGGTGCCGGGCTGAACCCGAACCTGCACCCGGACGCCACCATGAACGTCCAGTCCCGCCCGGTCATCCAGATCCTGGCCTCGATCGCGCTGTGCTTCGCCTTCGCGATCCTGCTCCAGCAGGAGCGCAGCACCGTGCTGATGGTGGCGCTCAACGGCGGTGTCGCCTGGATCGTCTTCGGCGCGATGAACACCACGGGGGACATCTCGGCGGTCGCGGCGACGGCCGTGGCGGCGGGGCTCGTCGGCCTCTTCGGGCAGCTCTTCTCGCGCTACCAGTACGCGTCGGCGCTGCCGTACGTGACGGCGGCGATCGGGCCGCTGCTGCCGGGTTCGGCGACGTACTACGGGCTGCTGGGCATCGCGCAGAACGACGTCAACGCGGGCCTCGCCTCGCTCTCCAAGGCGGCGGCCATCGCCCTGGCGATCGCCATCGGCGTGAACCTGGGAGGCGAGATCTCCCGGCTCTTCCTGCGGATTCCGGGCGCCAGGGAGGGCGGCGCCCGCCGGGCGGCGAAGCGGACGAGGGGCTTCTAGGTTCTGGTGTACGGGGAAGGGGCGGGGGGGGGGGGGGGGGGTCCCCCCCCCCCCCCCCCTCCTCCCCCCCCCCCCCCCCCCCCTTTTTTTTCGTTTCCCCTCTTTGTGGCGAAACCAACCCCGCGGGGGCGGGG
>NZ_JBVIMX010000015.1:38978-235540 GCF_055579625.1 Streptomyces sp. NPDC032721
TTCTGGGCACCGGGGGGGATGGCCCTGGTGGGGAGGGGAAGCGGAGGGGGGTTTTTGGGGTTTTGGTGGGGGGGGAGGGGGGGGGGGGGCCTTGTTCTCCCCCCCCGCCCCTTCGTCGTGCGTACTACGTGCTGCGCCGTTCGTGCTGCCGGTTACCGCTTGGCGTGACGACCGCGCTGCGGCGGGGCCGGGGGCTGCTGGTTCGGCTGGTGGGGCTGGTTCGGCTGGTACGGCTGATCCGCCGGGTAGGGCTGGTCTGCCTGGTAGGGCTGGTCCGCCGAATTGGGCTGGTGCGCCAGGTGCGGCTGGTGCGGCTGGTGCGCCGAGTCCGGCCGGTAGGGCTGGTCCGCCTGGTGCGCCGAGTCCGGCCGGTAGGGCTGGTTCGCCTGGTGCGCCGAGTCCGGCCGGTAGGGCTGGTTCGCCTGGTGCGGCTGGGGCGCCGGGTAGGGCTGGTGCGGTTGGTTTGGGGCGTGCGGGTGCTGTTGGCTGCCCTGGGTGGTGTCCTCGGTGGGCTTCGGGCCCGCCTTCTTGGACTGGCTGCGGGCCTTCAGCACCTCGATCACGATCGGGATCACCGAGATCAGCACGATGGCGATCAGGATGTACTCGATGTTCTTGTGGACGAACTCCACGTTGCCGAGCGCCGCGCCCAGCAGGGTCACCCCGGCGCCCCACAGGACGCCGCCGATGATGTTGTACGTGATGAACGTGCGGTAGTTCATCTTGCTGACGCCGACGATGATCGGCGTGAAGGTGCGCACGATCGGCACGAAGCGGGCCAGAATCAGTGCCTTCGGGCCGTGCTTCTCGAAGAACTCGTGGGCCTTCTGGACGTTCTCCTGCTTGAAGATCTTGGAGTCCGGGCGCCGGAAGAGCGCCGGGCCGACCTTCCGGCCGAAGAGGTAGCCGACCTGGTCACCGATCACCGCCGCCAGCACGATCAGCAGGCAGAGCAGCCACAGCGGGGTGTCCAGCTTGTTGGTGGTGACCAGCAGGCCGGCGGTGAAGAGCAGGGAGTCGCCGGGCAGGAAGAACCCGATGAGCAGGCCGGACTCGGCGAAGACGATGGCCAGCAGTCCCCAGAGGCCGAACGTGTTCAGCAGATAGTCCGGGTCGAGCCAGGCCGGTCCTAGCGCAAGCGTATTCACGAGTTCCGGACTCCAGGTCTGATCGTCTGCGGTGGGCGGGCCAAAACTACCAACGCGCGTGAGGGGGTACGGGTTCCCCCGGTTCCCTCAAGGGTGCCCTGCCCGCAGACCAACGCAAAGCGCCCTGTCCTGTTCTCGCTCCCCGGTTACAGGTGGCGCAGGGCGTTGGCCAGGATCGCGTCGCGCAGGTATACGGCGAGACCGGGACGGATCGCCTCGTAGGTGGCGGTGAAGCGTTCATCGGCCACGTACATCTCGCCGAGGTTCGCGTGCATCTCGTGCGAGCAGTCGTAGTGGTCGCTGGCGATGACGAGGCGGTGCTCCTCGGCGGCGTCCATCGCCTCGGCCGAGTCCGCCGGGACCCCGGCCGCCATCAGGGCGGCGATCTTCTGGTGCGAGGCGTTGAAGCGGTCGGTGACCCGCTGCCAGTCCTCCTTGGTGTAGTTCACGGTGATGCGCTGCGACTGGCGCCACTGCTCGGTGCCGCCCCAGCGCTGCTCGGCCTCCTGCGCGTACTGGTCGGGGTCGAAGTCGCCGAAGACCTCGAACTTCTCCTCGGGCGTGAGGTTGATGCCCATCTTCCTTGCCTCCATCGCGGTTTCTACGGCGGCGGCCATCTCCTGGAGCCTGCTGATCCGCTCGGACAGCAGCCGGTGCTGGCGCCGCAGGTGTTCCCGCGGGTCCGCTGCCGGGTCGTCCAGGAGGGCCGCCACCTGGTCCAGAGGGAAGCCGAGCTCCCGGTAGAACAGGATCTGCTGCAGCCTGTCCAGGTCCTCGTCGCTGTAGCGGCGGTGTCCCGCGCTGCTGCGTCCGCTCGGCGAGAGCAGGCCGATCGCGTCGTAGTGGTGCAGGGTCCGTACGGTCACTCCCGCGACCTCGGCGACCCGTCCCACGGCGTGGCTCATGGCTGTCGGCTCCCTCTCTTCGGTACGTCCCTCAGCATGTGTCCTCACGTCGCGTGAGGTGCAAGCAGAAGAGTCCGGCCGATTCACGGGCAGCATTAGTCAAAGTTGACTAGAGTGGTGGGCATGGCCGACAAGACAATTCCGCTGCTGCCCTGCCAGACCATCCAGCCGGTCGTCGACTTCTACACCGCGCTCGGCTTCGAGACGACGTTCCTCCAGAAGAGCCCCTATCCGTACGCCGTGGTCGAGCGCGGCGACATCGAGCTCCAGTTCTTCGCGATGAAGGCCTACGACCCCGCCGGGTCGTTCTCCGGCGCCTACGTGCTCACCGACGACGTGGAGGGCCTGTTCGCCGCCTTCAGGGCCGGGCTGAAGGAGTTCTACGGGAGGATCCCCGCGCGCGGCCTCCCGCGCATCGGGCCGCTCAAGGACATGAGCTACGGGGTGCGGCAGTTCCTGATGACCGACCCCGGCGGCAACTCGATCCGGATCGGGCAGCCGATCAGCGAGGACCCGAGCCACCGCCCGCCGCCCCGGGAGACCTTCGCCAAGGCGCTGCACATCGGGGCGCTGTTCGTCGACTCCAAGGAGGACCTCCCCGGGGCCGCCAAGGTCCTCGACCGCGCACTGGCGGTCGAGGACGAGACGCCGACCGCCGGGCAGCTCGTACAGCTGCTGGTGCTGCGGGCCGACGTCGCCCAGCGGCTGGAGGAGCCGCAGCGGGCCCGGGAGCTGCTGGCGCGGGCGGCGGGCGTGGTGCTCACCGATGCCGAGCGGGAGGGCGTACGGGACGACCTGCGGCGGGCCGAGGAGCTCGGGGAGGCGCTCATCGGCCCGTAAGTGGCCGGGACCGAAACCGACTTGGCGTTACTCGCCGAGTTCGTAGGAGTTCTTGCCGTCCAGGGTCTCGCGGATGATGTCCGCGTGGCCCGCGTGCCGGGCGACCTCGGTGATCAGGCGCAGCAGGACCCAGCGCAGCGTGACGTCCTCCTTGGGGAACCAGGGGGCGTCCGGCAGCGAGAAGCTGGTGTCCAGATCGGTGGCGCGGGCGAACTCCTCGCCCTGGCGCGCCACTTCGGCCCACGCGGCGAGCTGACCGGCGACCGTCTCGCCCTTCTCGGGGACGAGCCGGAAGCTCTCGTCCCAGTCCGCCTCGGTGCGCTGGAGCGGGGCGATGTCGCAGCCGGCCAGGTTGAACCAGTTCTGCTCCACCTCGGTGAGGTGCTTGAGCAGGCCGGAGAGGGAGAGCTCGCTGGCGCTGGGCTTGGTGGCCGCCTGCTCGTCGCTCAGTCCGCGCAGTGCGTTGCGCAGACCGGCGCGCTGCTCCTCCAGGAAGGCCAGGAGGGTGGAGACCTCGTCGGTGCAGTTCTCGGCGCTGACGTGCAGGACCATGACGGCCGCCCTTCGGTGAACGGATCCTCGGTGGAAACGGTGGGAACAAGGACTACGTTAGGGCGGCTTGCGGACAACTGCTGTCCGCAATGCGCGGCCGGCAGGGGAACTTCAGAAGGGGAATTCCGAGCGGCCGTGCTGGATGGAGATCCACTTGTGGGTGGTGAAGACCTCCACCGTGGATTCGCCGTTCATCCGGCCGATGCCCGACGCCTTCTCGCCGCCGAAGGCGACCAGCGGGTCGTCCTGGATGGTCGAGTCGTTGATGTGCATCATTCCGGTGTCCACCCGCTGGGCGAAGCGGACACCGCGTTCGACGTTGCCGGTGTGGACGGCGCCGGACAGGCCGTACGGGCTGTCGTTGGCGATCCGTACCGCTTCGTCGTCGCCCTCGAAGGGCAGCAGGAGGGCGACGGGGCCGAAGATCTCCTGCTCCAGGATGGGCGAGCCCTCGGGCAGGCCGGTCAGCACCGTCGGTTCCACGAGGTTGCCGCGCGTAGCACCCCGTACGAGAGCGGTCGCGCCCTCGGCGAGGGCCGTGTCGACCAGGCCGGTGAGGGCGTCCGCGTGGAAGGTGTTGATGACGGGGCCGAGCTGGGTGGCGGGGTCGGCCGGGTCGCCGGTGCGCAGGGTGCGGACCTTGGCGACGAACTTCTCGGTGAACTCGGCCTCGACGGCGCGGTCGACCAGGATCCGGTTGGCGGCCATGCAGACCTGGCCCTGGGAGACGAAGCGGCTGAAGACGGCCGCGTCGACCGCGTAGTCGACGTCGGCGTCGTCGAGGACGGCCAGGGCGCTGTTGCCGCTGAGGGAGAGGACCGCGCGCTTGAAGCGGGCGCCGGCGACGGCGGCGACGTGGCGTCCGGTGCGGTCCGAGCCGGTGAAGGCGATGACCTTGGGGACGGGGTGCTCCAGGAGCGCGTCGCCGATCTCGGCTATGTCCGTGATCAGGACGTTGAGGAGGCCTGCAGGCAGGCCCGCGTCCTCGAAGAGGCGGGCGATCAGGCCGCCGCCGACCACCGGGGTGTTCTGGTTGGGCTTGATGACGACCGCGTTGCCGAGGGCGAGGGCGGGGGCGGCGGCCTTGATGCCGGTGAGGAAGGGGAAGTTGAAGGGGCTGATGACGCCGATGACGCCGACCGGCAGCCGGTGCACCCGGTTCTCCTTGCCGGGCACCGGCGAGGCGAGTATGCGGCCCTCGGGCAGGGTGGCCAACTGCGTTGCCTCGCGCAGGAATTCCATCGCGAGCCGGACCTCGTAGGTCGCCTTCACGACCGTGCCGCCGACCTCTTCGGTGATCGCGGCGACGATGGCGTCCTCGCGCGCCTCGACCAGGCGCAGCACCTTCTCCACGACGTCGCGGCGGGCGTACGCGTTGACGGCCGCCCACTCCCGCTGGGCGCGCTCGGCGGCGCGGTAGGCGTCGTCCACCTCCGTGGTGGAGGCGACGGTGATCGCGGCCAGCTTCTCCCCGTTGTACGGGTTGAAGTCGATGATGTCCCACGAGCCGCTGCCGGTCCGCCACTCGCCGTCGATGTACTGGTGGGCCAGGTCGGTGAAGAAGGACATGCGATCCCTTTGGTCTACCACTGCCGTATCCCCGTATGCGTCCCCGCGTGAGCCTCCGTGTGAGTCTCTGTGACGTCTGATGTTCGCGGGGAGGCTGAGGTTCCGTCAATGTTCATGTGGATCAGGTCAGTTGGAGGAGTCCGCGAAGGACGTCCCGGGTGGCGGAGGGGCTGGGGCAGTCCTCCTGGAGGCGGTTCATCACCCGTTCGTACTGGGTGACCTCCTCGCGCTTGTCGAGGTAGAGCGCGCTGGTCAGCTGTTCCAGGTAGACCAGGTCGGAGAGGTCGGACTCCGGGAAGCGCAGCAGCGTGAACGCGCCGCTCTCGCCCGCGTGGCCGCCGAAGTTGAAGGGCATCACCTGGAGCGTGACGTTGTCCCGCTCGGAGATGTCGATCAGGTGCTGCAACTGCCCCCGCATGACCTCCCGGTCACCGTACGGACGGCGCAGCGCGGCCTCGTCGAGCACGGCGTGGAAGTGCGGGGCCCGCTCGGAGACGAGTGCCTTCTGCCGCTCCAGGCGCAGGGCGACGCGGCGGTCCACCTCGGCGGCGGTGGCGTGCGGGATGCCCCGCGAGACGACGGCGTGCGCGTACGACTCGGTCTGCAACAGGCCGTGGACGAACTGGACTTCGTAGATCCGGATGAGCGAGGCCGCGCCCTCCAGTCCCACGTACGTCTGGAACCAGCCGGGCAGTACGTCGCCGAAGCTGTGCCACCACCCCGCGAGGTTCGCCTCCCTCGCCAGCGCGAGCAGTGCGTCGCGCTCCGCTCCGTCGGTCACCCCGTAGAGCGTGAGGAGGTCCTCCACGTCCCTGGCCTTGAAGCTCACCCGTCCCAACTCCATGCGGCTGATCTTCGATTCGGATGCACGGATCGAGTAGCCGGCCGCCTCGCGGGTGATGCCGCGCGATTCGCGCAGGCGCCTGAGCTGAGAGCCCAGCAGGATGCGCCGCACCACGGATCCGCTCGACTCGCCTGCGGTCACTTCTCCGGCCCTCCCTCTCGGTCATCTGTGCGCGAGGCCCTCCCCCAGGGTCCCGAGGGCCGAAGTCTGCCATCAAAACGCTTCTCCCCGTACTCATTCGGTTACGGAAATGGCAGGGGTGTGAAAGTGGTTCGAGGAAGAAATGAGCAAGAAACGGCACTCTGTTGTTCAAGTCCGGCGCGTGCACGTGCATCTGCCCTTGCATCTGCTGTGCGCATTCGGAACCATGGTCCGCGCGCACGTATGACCACCCACGCATGTCCACCGCTGTTTCTCGCCGCGACCGCGACACCCGGGAGTGCCTCGCATGGGGACGAATGGATCGACCATGCTCGTGCCGTTACGGCAGGGCCTGCCTCCCATCGACCCCTCGTCGGTGTCGGGATCGGCGTCCTGTGCGCTGCCCGCGAGATACGAAGCGGTGGGCGGGGCACGGAAGTTCACCAGGTCCACGCTCTGTCAGTGGCGGCTGGAGAACCGTTTCGACGATGTCGCGCTGGTGGTCTCGGAACTCGTCACCAACGCGCTGCGGCACGCCTCCCCGGCCCGCGAGAGCGATCCGCCGGTGCGGCTGCACCTGATGCACTGGGACTCACGGCTGGTGTGCGCGGTGCGCGACCCCAGCCTGGCGGGCCCCACCGTGCGGGACAGCGACGACTTCTCGGCCGAATCCGGGCGGGGGCTCTTCCTGGTGGACTCGTTCAGCGACAGCTGGGGGTGGCACCCCCTGGCCGGAACGCTCAACGGAAAGGTCGTGTGGGCGCTGTTCCGCCTCGGCGGCGAGTGAACAGCCCCCTGCTGAACAGCCTCCTTTGAGCGGCTAGTTGCCCGCCGTCAGGTGGTCGAACTCGCCGTCCTTGATGCCGAGCAGCATCGCCTCTATCTCCGCCGGCGTGTAGACGAGGGCAGGACCCTCGGGATGTCGCGAGTTGCGCACCGCCACATTCCCGCCGGGGAGCTTCGCGAACTCCACGCAGGATCCCTGCGAGTTGCTGTGCCTGCTCTTCTGCCAGACCACCCCGTGAAGCTCTGTGGCCGCCATGCCGTTGTATGCGTGGTGCACAGGTCGCTCCCGGAAGTACTGGTGTCAACTGCTGGCGTCAACTGCTGGTGTTCACCGTTCGCGTTCACCGCTGTTGCTGTCATTGGCTGTCGAACTGTCAACTGACCCGGATCATAGCTGCGTTCATCTGCCGATGCATGGGCAGATGCACGTGCACGCGGGGTGGCCTCTTGACTACAGAATCGGTTGGCCGTAAGGGCAGCGTGCCGACGTGCTGCTCCGGACCTGCTTCACGTCCTCACTTCTTCGTCTAGACGCCCTGGTAGCTTGACGCGTTCCTTCCACAGACCAACGGTCCGACCAACATGGGGAGTCTGGAGTGCATCAGCACATACGTACCGTCGCCGGGACGGCCGCGCTCGCGGCGGCACTGCTGCTGACCGGGTGCAGCAGCGACGGCGGCAAGGACGACAAGGCCAAGCCCACGGACGGCGCGGCGAGCGCCGGGGCCGGTGCGAGTGCCGGTTCCGGCCAGGGTTCGGGCGATCCCAGCGCGCCGCCCGCCGGGGACGCCGGGGCCGGGGACGTCTCCGGCTCCTGGACCGCCACCTCGAAGGGCAAGCTGGTCGTGCTGACCATCCAGGGCGACATGGCGGGCATCGCGGGCGAGAGCCTGTGCACGGGCCGGGTGGCCCGCCAGGGTGCGGTCACGCTGGACCTCAAGTGCCCCAACGGCAACACCGACCGGGCCAAGGGCGCGGTGACGGCGAGCGGTGACGGCAAGACCCTCACGGTGAAGTGGGAGGGCAGCGGCATCGAGGACAAGTTCACCAAGGCGGCGGGCGGCGGCCTGCCCGAGGGCGTGCCGACGGACTTCCCGTCGGGGCTGCCGACGCCGCCGAAGCTGCCGGGTTCCTAGCTCATACGGTGGTTCTGCGGGCCGCGCTCCCCTTGGGGCGCGGCCCTTCCGCGTCGAGGGCGTCGGTGAGTTCGCCCAGCGCTTCGAGGAGGAGCCCGGCGCCCTTGCGGACGACCTTGGCGCCGCTGGTGGTGTCCTCGGAGTCCCAGCCCTCCAGTGCGGCCCGGAAGGCGTCCCACCGGGGTGCGCGCCGCTCGCGCACGGCGCGGGCCGCCGTGTCGACGTCGCTGCGGAGTGCTTCGGCGAGGGTGGCCGCCGCGGGCACCGGGCTGGTGTCGCGGGCGGGCAGATGGGCCTCAAGGAGCATGGCCACGCGGGCGAGCTGGGCCAGCGCGTCGGGGGCGTCGGCGGCGGCGGAGCGGGACAGGCCGCGGTGCCTGACGGGCTCGTTGGCGGCCCGTTCCACGGCGTTCTGCCAGGCGACGCGGGCCTCCCGGGTGCCGAGGAGGGCCTCCCGTACGGCATCGCCGGGAGCGCCGGCCGGATCGGCGTACCGCTGCAGGACGGCGGAGGCGTACCGCCCGTCGGCCACCAGCCAGTCGGCGAGACGGGTGCGCAGCCGTGGGGTCTCCCAGGCCGGGTAGACGGCGTACGCCAGCATCGCGAGGAGGCCGCCTGCCAGGGTGAGCACGATGCGCTCCGGGACGGTCTGGGTCCACTGGAGGCCGCCCATGCCGAGCAGGAACACCACGTACGCGGCGACGCAGACCTGGCTGACCGCGTACCCGGTGCGCATCAGCAGGAACATCAGGAACCCGCAGCAGACGGCGAGCGCGGCGGACAGCTCGACGCCCGGGTGGGCGAGCTGGACCAGGACCGAGGCGAGGGTGACGCCCAGGAGGGTGCCGCCGAAGCGGGCGACGGCACGGGAGTACGTCTGCGAGAAGTCGGGCCGCATGATCATCACGGCGGCCATCGGCGCCCAGTAGCCGTGGCCGAGCGGCAGCCACGTACCGACGAGGTAGCTGGTGGCGCAGACCACGGACACCCGCAGGGCATGCCGCAGCACCGGGGAGCCGCCGCGCAGTTCGCCGCGCATCGCACGCACGGCCACCGGGACCAGTTCGAGGACGGTCGGGCGGTGCAGGTGGTCGTCGGGGGTGTCGCGGTGGCCGGGGTGCCGGGAGAACGGGTGGGCGACCTTGCGGGCGGCCTGCCGGGCGGCGCTCTGGGCGGCCCGGACGGCGGTGCGGTGCTCGGGGCTGTCCGACTCCGGGGCGCGGCGCCGGCTGTTGGTGCTGCCGGCGCCCCTGGCGGTCTCGACGACGTCGCGCAGCAGGGTGATCAGGCGGGCCTCCGCGCGGCGGGCGGGCCCGGTCAGGACGGCGCCCTCCTTGGGTACGGCGAGCACGGCGGTGGCGGCCGGGGACATGGTCACCGGCTCGCCGTGCCGGACGGCGCGGGCGGCGGCGTCCAGCGTGGACGCGGCGGCGGCCAGCAGCTCGTGCACCCGGGCGCGCTCCTCGCCCTCCGCCGGGACCCCGAGGGCCGGGTCGGCGAGCGAGGCGAGCACCGGGCGGATGCGCTCGGCGAGGCCCCGGGTGCCGTGCAGCTCGGCGGGGCGGCGGCGGGCCTGGCGGGGCGTGATGGCGGCGGCGGCGCGGGCGTTCATCAGGGGCTCGGGGTCGAACGGGGCGACGGGGTCGTGCCGCAGCCGGCGCGCGTAGTCGGCCTCGGCGGCCAGGGCGTCGGCCAGTGCGTCCCGCTGGGCGCCCCAGCGGCGGACGGGCAGCAGCACGATCAGCGCCGCCTGGACGATCCCGCCGAACATGATCATCGCGGCGTGGCCCGCGGCGGCCGGGACGGAGGTCGGGAGGGTGACGGTGATCAGCATGATCGCCACGTTGGAGCCCGCGATCAGCCCGACGGTGGGGCCCACGGCCCAGGCCATCCCCGCGAGGAAGGTCCAGAGCGCGAGGAGGCAGATGAACAGGGCCAGGTGGGCGCCGGTGAGGTAGCCGATGAAGGTGGAGACCGCGAGGCTGGCCCCGGAGGCCAGTGCCAGCACGGGCCGGGTGCGCCAGCTGCGCTGGAAGGTGGCGATGGCGGCCTGGAACGCGCCGAACGCGGAGCTGACCGCGACGGCGGGCCCGAAGAGCTGGAGGCTGACGCCGACGATGAGCGCAAGACCGAGGGCCGCCCGGGCGGCGATGAGGGGTTCGAGGCGCTTGCGCTCGACGGTCAGGCCCGAGCGGGCGGTGTGCTTCAGGGCCTTCAGCCAGCTCATGGGTCGAGGGTATCGCCGTGAGCTCAAAGTGGATCAAGTGGATCAATGGGGCGGATCTCCCCGGGGTCACGCCGGGAGCCACCCGGGGTCACGCCCGGGGCTACGTCGCGTTCAGTGCCACCGTCGGGTGCAGCCGGGCCGCCCGGACCGCCGGGTACAGGCCCGCGGCCACGCCGATGAGGAGGGTGGCACCGAGACCGCCCGCCAGGGACCACGGCGGGACCACCGCGATCCAGCCCTGGGCGTACGCGAAGGCGTGGGTCGCGGCAGTTCCCAGTACCGCGCCCGCCGCCCCGCCGAGGGCGGAGAGCAGCAGCGACTCGGTGAGGAACTGGAGCCGGACAGCGCCCTTGGTCGCGCCCAGCGCCCGGCGCAGGCCGATCTCCTGGCGGCGTTCCAGTACGGAGATGACCATGGTGTTGGCGACGCCCACCCCGCCGACCAGCAGGGCGACCGCGCCCAGGCCGAGCATCAGGGTGGTCAGGCCCTTGTCGGTGGCGGCCTTGGCGGCGAGGGCGTCGGAGGGGCGGGAGACCTTGACGCCGGCCTCGTTGCCCGGGTTCACGGTGCGGGCGAGCACCGCCCGTACGTCCTCCACCGAGGCGTCCGTGGAGCGCTCGAAGACCGTGCTGGGGTGGCCGTCGAAGTGGAAGTACTTCTCGGCCGCCGGGAAGCCGACCATCGCCACCCGGTCCAGGTTGGGGACCAGTTCGATGGGCCCGAGGATGCCGACGACGACCACGTACTCGTCGTTCATCATGATCTTTTCGCCGGGCTCGGTGATGCCGAGGCGTTCGGCGGCGACCGCGCCCAGCACGGTGACCGGCAGGTCTTCGCTGGCGGTGTTGAGCCAGACGCCCTTGGCCACGCGCGCGTTGAGCGCTTCGAGGAGGTCGGGGCGGGCCGCCTGGGTGGTGACGCCCGCGGTCCGCTCCTCGGGGACGACGTCGCTGCGGCGGATACGGGCGTCGACGTCGGCGGTGGCGGTGGCGTGTTCGACGGGGCCGATGCGCTCGACCATCGCGACCGCCGTCTTCGGCAGCTTGATGTCCTGGCCGAGGGCGTCCTTGCCGCTCTCGGCGGTCAGGAGGTTGGTGCCGAGCCGGTCGAGCTGGGCCATCAGGTCGGCGCGGCTCGACTCCGAGAGGCCGACGACGGCGACCATCGTGGCGATGCCGATCGCGATGCCCAGCGCGGACAGGACGACGCGGGCGCGCCGGGCGCGCAGACCGACCGCGCCGACGCGCAGGACGTCGCGGGGGCCGAGGCGGGCGGGCTTCAGCGTCATGCGCGCGCCGTTCGGCGTCATGCGCTCGCCCTTCGGCGTCATGCGCTCGCCGTTCATCGACGTACCTCTTCGGGATGTGTACGGGGGACGGCGGGCGTACGGGAGTCCGCGACGACCTCGCCGTCGCGGAAGCGGATGCGGCGCGGCAGCGAGTCGGCGATCTCGTTGTCGTGGGTGATGACGCAGATGGTGGTGCCCGCCGCGTTCAGCTCGTGGATCAGGTCCATGACGATCTCGCCGGACGCCGTGTCGAGGGCGCCGGTGGGTTCGTCCGCGAGGAGCAGGGTGGGGTCGCCGACCAGGGCGCGGGCGATGGCCACGCGCTGCTTCTCGCCGCCGGAGAGTTCGCCAGGGGTGTGGTCCAGGCGGTGGCCGAGGCGGACCCGCTCCAGGGCCACGCGCGCGCGTGCCCGGCGTTCCCTGAGGGGTACGCCCGCGTAGAGGAGGCCGTCGGCGACGTTGTCGACGGCGTCGCGGCCGGCCGCCAGGTGGAAGTGCTGGAAGACGAAGCCGATGTGGCGGACGCGCAGTGCGGACAGCTGGGCGTCGGTCAGGTCGTTGACGTCGTACCCGGCGACGCGGACGGTGCCGGTGGTGGGCTTGTCCAGGGTGCCGATGACGTTCAGCACGGTCGACTTGCCGGAGCCGGAGGGGCCGACGACGGCGACCAGTTCGCCCCGGCGGACCGTCAGGTCCACGCCGCGCAGGGCGTGGACCCCGCCGGGGTAGGACTTGGTGGCGGCGCGGAGTTCGACGACGGGGGGAGCGGGGGCGGAGTGTGCGGGGTCTGCGGCGCTCATTGCTTCGCCACTCCCACCTTCAGGCCCTCGCGCAGGTCCGGGCCGCTGACCTCGATCCGCCCGTCGGCGGTCATGCCGGTCTCGACGCGCACCATCCTCGACGTACCGCCCTGGACCAACTGGAGTCCGTAGCCGCCGCTCTCGCCGCGCAGGGCGACGATCGCCTCGACCGGGACCGCCAGCACGCCCTTGCGGCTCTCGCTGACGAACTTCACGCTGGCCGACGCCCTGGCGTCCTCGCCGGACGCGGCCGAGGCACCGCCGTCCAGGACGACCTCGACGGTGATGCCGTTCTGGCCGCCGCCAGAACCATTGGCGCCCCCACCGCCCGCCGCCTCCGCGCCGGAGTCCTCGGGACGCACCGTACCGGCGACCCTGCCCTTGACTGTCCTGCCGCTGGGCAGCGTGACCTCGACCTTGGTGTCCTTGGTGGTGAGCGCGGTGTCGCCCTGGTCGAGCTGCGCCCGTACGACCGGCTTGGTGGAGGCGACGGTCAGGACGGTCTTGTCCGCGCCGACCTGGTCGGCCAGTGCGGCGTCCGCCGAGACGACCTTGACCCGGCCCGGCTGGAAGACCACGTCGCCCCTGCCGACCCGGCCCGTGGTCTCCCGGTTGAGGGACTTCTGCCACTGCTTGACGGCGGCCTCGGTGGCCTTGTCGTAGCGCACGTCGACGTACAGCTTCGCGCCGTACCCGAGCGCCCGCAGATTGCGCTCCAGCTGGAGCACGTCACTGCCCCGGTCGCCCGCCTTCATCTCGCGGAACATCGGCACCGGCCCGTAGAGCAGCGTGACGGGCTTGTCGTTCAGCTCGTACAGCGCCTGGCCCGCGGTGACCGTCCTCCCCTCGACGGCGGCGACGGTGACCGTTCCCTCGACGGCCGCCCTGACCGCGCGGCGCTGCGCGAAGTCCAGCTTGCCGTCGACGGTCTTGGACTGCACGAGGTCGGTGCGGGTGAGGGGCGCGGTGGCGGACGGCAGGCTGCTCCCGCTGTCCGCGCCGGTGTCACCGCCGCCGTTCAGGAGCGGGAGGGCGGCTCCCGCGGCGGCGAGGACTGCGACCGCGCCGAGCGTGACGAAGACGGTGCGACGCTTCATCTACTGCATCCCGTCCAGGCCGTCGAGGAGCTTGGTCGTGCACGCCTCGCGGGCCTGCTTGTACGCCGGGGACTTGCGGTCGAAGGACGGATTCGTCGGGTTGGGGTCGCCGCCGGGCATCACGTTGCCGCCGGACATGACCGGGTTGGTGAACTTCGATACGCCGTTCTCCCGCATGCACTTGGCGTGCGCGAGCATCGACTCGTAGTCCTTCTGCGCGTCGCGCCGGGGCTCCTGCTTCATGGCCTCGGACATCTCGGGGCCGCAGGCGCCGTTCTTGCCGCCCTTCTGCTCCTCGCCCTTGCCGTTCGGGTCGGTGATCGCGTCGATCTTCGGCCAGTCGAGATACCCGCTCAGCTTGGGGTCCGGGAAGTCCTTGACGCCTCCCTTGGTGCGCATGCACTGGACGTACTTCAGCTGGGCGTCGAAGAAGGCGCTCTTCCCGGCGGCGGGCTGCCCGCTCTTCTGCCCGCTCTTCTCCGGGCCGCTGTCCGCACCGTCCGCGCCGCCCTTCGACGCGGTGTCGGCCGGGGCCTCGGGCACGGAGGCGACGTCGTTCTTCCCGGGGGCGTCGGCGCCCCCGCCGCAGGCGACGGTGAGCGCGAGCACCGGCGCGGCCACGAAGGCGGCCAGTCGCATGCGGGAGATGTTCGAAGTGATCATGGCAGCACTGTCGAAGCGCCACATGATGAGCCTTCCATGGCCACATGATGAGAACGTAACAATGCCCCCGGCCTGCGAGTTCGCCGATCGTGGAGACGCCCGAGCGGCCCACCGGCCGCACATAATCGACCGCATGCCGCATGTACTTCTCATCGAGGACGACGCGTCCGTACGGGACGGAATGGAGCTCGTGCTGCGCCGGCACGGGTACGGCGTCGACACGGCCGCCACCGGCGAGGAGGCCCTCGCCCTCCTGGCGGGCCCCGGCGGCGACAGGGTCGAACTGGCCGTGCTGGACCTGATGCTGCCGGGCATGGACGGCTTCGAGGTGTGCCGCCGCATCCGGGCGCGGACCACCGCCCTGCCGGTGATCATGCTGACCGCCCGGGGCGACGACCAGGACATCGTGGACGGGCTGGGGGCGGGCGCCGACGACTACGTGGTCAAGCCGGTCACCGCGCCCGTACTGGAGGCGCGGATCAGGGCGGCGCTGCGGCGCGCGGAACCCTCCATGGCGGCGGCGGATCCCGGGCAGGGCCCCGGAGCCGGTGCCGCGGGCCTGGCCGGGCTGGTGATCGACCGCGCCGGGCTGACCGTCACCAAGCACGGCACCCCGGTCGCGCTGCCGCCCACCGAACTGCGCCTGCTGCTGGAGCTGTCGGCCTCGCCCGGCCGGGTCCTCAGCCGCGAGCAACTCCTCGAATCCGTCTGGGACCACAGCTTCCTGGGCGACTCCCGGCTGGTGGACGCGGCGGTCGGCCGGCTGCGCGCCAAGCTGGAGGACGTCCCCGCCAAACCCCGCTTCGTCCAGACGGTGCGCGGCTTCGGCTACCGCTTCGGACCGGTGTGACGGGGGTGCAGGAGGCAACGGAGCCCAGCCCTCGTGCACGCGCGCGTGCGACCGCCCGGCGGCGGCTGTGGGTCCTCGGAGGGCTCCGGACCCGGCTGCTCGTCGTGTTCGTGCTCGTCGCGCTCGTCAGTGCGGTGACGGCGACCGCCCTCGCCTACCGGGAGTCCCGTACCGCCGTGCTCAAGCGCGCGCAGGACTCCTTCGTCACCGACTTCCGCGAGCGGGTCGGCCGGGTCGCGCCCGACTTCGACATGCCGCCCGACACCCGCTCGCTCGCCCGGCTCGCCGGCTCCGTCAGCGACGGGCTGGGCGGTGCGCCCCTGGTCATCACCCGTTACCGGGACCTCAAGGCCGTCTCCGACACCACGGCCGACGAGAGCCGCGTCACCCCCGAGCTGCGCGCCGCCGTGCGCGGCGGCGAGACGCTGCGCTTCCAGCGCGTCACGTACGACAACAGGCCCTATCTGGTCGTCGGCACCCCCGTCACCTTCGACGACGGGCGCACCTCCGGCCTGGAGGTCTTCGCCGTCACCAGCCTGCTCCCCGAGCAGGAGGACACCACCGCCCTGCTGGACGCGGTGCGCGACGGCATCCTCCCGGTGGTGGGCCTCGCCGCCGTACTGGCGCTGCTGGCCGCCCGTACCGTACTGCGTCCCGTACGGGAGCTGGGCCGGGCCACCCGGTCGCTGGCCACCGGGGAGCTGAGCACCCGCGTCGAGGTGCGCGGGCGCGACGAACTCGCCGAGCTGGCGCAGGACTTCAACACCACCGCCGACGCCCTCCAGACCTCCGTCGGGGAGCTGCGCGCGCAGGAGGAGCGGGCCCGCCGGTTCGTCGCGGACGTGTCGCACGAGCTGCGCACCCCGCTCGCCGCGATGACCATGATGGCGACCGTGCTCGACGAGGACGCCGACCAACTGCCCCCGGACGCCGCCCGCGCGGCCCGCAGCGTGAGCGCCGAGACGGCCCGGCTGGCCCGGCTGGTCGAGGACCTGATGGAGATGTCCCGCTTCGACTCGGGCGCCGCCGCCCTCACTCTCACCGAGTTCGACCTCGGGGAGGCGATCCGCGCCACCCTCTCGATGCGCGGCTTCGCCGGGCGGGTACGGACCCAACTGCCCGAAGGAGTACGACTGGTGGCCGACCGGCGGCGCCTGGACGTAATGGTCGCCAACCTGGCCGGCAACGCCCTGCGGCACGGCGCCCCGCCCGTCACCGTCGTACTGTCCCAGGACTTCGAGGGGGTCACGGTGGAGGTCGCCGACCACGGCCCCGGGCTGCCGCCCGAGGTCATCGGGCACGTCTTCGACCGCTTCTACAAGGCCGACAGCGCCCGCACCCGCTCCGAGGGCAGCGGCCTCGGCACCGCCATCGCGCTGGAGAACGCCCGACTGCACGGCGGCACGATCACCGCCGCCAACCGCCCGGAGGGGGGCGCCGTGTTCACGCTGCGGCTGCCGTACCGGTCGCTGCCGACGGAGGACGAGAAGTGACCACAGGAGTACGGAAGTCCGCACTCAGGGGCGGTGGGACGGCCCTCACCGCCCTCGCCGCCCTCGCCGCTCTGGCCGTCCTCGCCCTCGCGACCGGCTGCGGCGTCCGGCCCACCGGCGTCATAGAGGGCGGCGAACCCGCGACCGGCCTCACCAAGTCCCTCCGTATCTACTACGTGCGGGACGGCCGCCTGGAGGGCGTCACCCGCCCCGACGTCAAGGTGGAGAAGGGGTTCCAGGAGGTCATGAAGTTGCTGATGGCCGGCCCTCCGGCCACCGAGCAGGGGCGCGGACTCACCACCCTGGTGCCGCAGGAACGGTTCGAGGTGACCGGCTCCGGCACCCGCCTCACGCTCTCCTCCCCCGTCGCCACCTTCTCCGGCGCCCGCGCCCAGCTGTCGAACGGGCAGTGGGTGTGCACCCTGGCCCGCGCGCAGGCCGCACTCGACCCCTCCGTACGCCCGGACGACGTGCAGGTCACCCTCGACGGGGCGGACGAGGCACCGCTCGGCCCCTACCTCTGCTCGTCCTTCATGAGCGCCGGACCCCTGTGAACACCCTCGGCGGCCTCCGTCACTCGCCGGGCCACTCGCCGGGTCACTCGCCGGGACGAAGCGGCTTGCGCGCCTTCGGCATGCTCGCGCTGTCCGCCGCCGCCGTCCCGTGCTCCCACCCCGCCAGGTCGGTCACTCCGCGCACGCGCGTGGCCGTGGTCTCGGGGAACATCCGCTCGGCCCGGTCGGTCACCGCGACGTCCCTCGCGGCGAGCACCGGCAGCAGCGACCCGTCGGCCCCCTCCGCCCCGTCCGCGACGTGCTCGGTGGCCTCGACCAGCCGGGTGCCGAGCCTGCTCGCGTACGCCGTCAGGAACGACTGCCGGAAGGACTTGGTCCGCTTCCTGCCGCCGGCCCGCTGCTGCGCCTCGGCACGGGTCATGGCGGCGGTCCCCTGCACCAGCAGGGAGGTGTAGAGCAGCTCGACGGCCCGCAGGTCCCCCTCGAATCCGACCACGGTGGAGAACCCGAAGGCGCTGTTCCAGACCGCCCGGCACCGGTTGGCGGTGGCGACGGCGTCCAGCAGGATCGCCTTGGCCGTCTCGTACGGGGCGTCGACCCCGATCCGGCAGGCCCCCGGCGCGTCCGGGTGCGCCCCCTGCGCGGCGAGCACGGCCTCGTCGATGCTGTGCCGGGCCATCAGCTCCTGCGCCTTCTCGGTGAGCGCCTCGGCCTCCTGCGGGTACTCGGTCGCCTCGGCCTTCGCCAGCAGCCCCCGGATCCGCGTCAGTACGCGCGGCTCGTCGTGCGTCACGACCTGCTGCCGCAGCGGTACGGAGTCCCCGGGCGCGGGCCCCACCGGCTCGATCCCCGGCAGCCGCACCAGCAGCCGGAACAGCTCCAGTACGGCGGTGGCGAGCGCGAACCGGTCGGTCCGCTCCCGCCGCACGAGCCAGTCGCCGTACTTCTCGTCGCTCCCCCACGGCACGGGCCCGGCCACCCCGAGCTCGCGCAGCTGCGCCGCCCAGCGGTCGGGCACGCGCGCGTAGCGCCGGTTCTCGGCGGCGATCAGATCGACGAGCAGCCCGAGGCCGAGGTGCCGCTCCGCCAGGTCCCTGCGCACCAGCCGGACCACGTCGGCCGGCTGCCAGCCCCGCTCCCAGCCCCGCCGCACCAGCTCCTCGCCGCGCCGCAGCAGCTCGCGCCCGGCTTCGTCCCAGGGGGCGGCGGCGAGGAGCGAGGCGCCGAGGTCGAGCCCGGCGTCGCCCTGTGCGTACACGGCCGCGGCGACGGCCTTCTCGACCTGCTCGGCCACTGGCGACTGTCCCACGGGGGTGCACTCCTCGTTCCGCGCGTACTTGAACCTCAACCTTCAAATGGTCGCAGCACGCGCGGCACCCGCGGCGGGCACGTCGGTCAGCTGTCCCCGCCCTCGTCGATCAGCCGTCCCACCTCGCGGGCCACCAGCCCGAGCCTGGCCTCCGCCACCAGCGGCACGGCACGGCGCTGCCGCCTGGCCTCGCTCACGTCGAGGTCGGCGGTGACGAGCGCGGACTCCCACTTGGGTGCCTGGGCGACGACCATCCCGCGCGGGTCGACGACGCGGGAGCCGCCCCAGAAGGAGGCCCCGTTCTCGCTGCCGACCCGATTGACGAAGACGACCCAGCACTGGAGCATGCGCGCGGTGTACGACAGGAGGCTGTCCCAGTAGAGCCCGGTGTCCATGGACTCGGGGTCGAGGGAGGCGGCACTGTTCGCGGGTACGACGACGACCTCCGCCCCGTCCTGGACGGCGATCCACGGCAGCACGGGCTGCCAGGCGTCGTTGCAGACCAGCGTGGCGGCCCGCCCGCGCCCGCCCGGCAGGTCGTAGGCGCGCAGCGACTGCCCGGGACTGACGTGCTTGCGCTCCTCCCAGGCGAGGTAGTTGGGGAGGTAGAGCTTGCGGTGGGCGTGCACGAGGGCACCGG
The DNA here is from genome assembly GCF_055579625.1 of Streptomyces sp. NPDC032721. Classification (NCBI taxonomy): domain Bacteria; kingdom Bacillati; phylum Actinomycetota; class Actinomycetes; order Kitasatosporales; family Streptomycetaceae; genus Streptomyces; species Streptomyces sp. NPDC032721. Next base: position 57,782 of record NZ_JBVIMX010000015.1, read on the forward strand.
CCGAGTAGTAGGCGGAGGTGTTGTACGCCCGCATGCTGGTGTACTCGTGGAAGCCCACGACCACGTCCGCACCGAGCGTGCCCAGCTCCATGAGCCGGGGATCGCGCGCCTCGACGGAGGTGTCCTGACGGAGGGCACCCAGGTGGTACCCGTGCACGCTGAGCTCGGGAAAGACGACGAGGTCGGCCCCCTGGGCAACGGCCTGCCGGATCTGATCCCGGGCCTCTTGCAGATTCGCCTCGACGTCGCCGAGAACGCAGTCGGTCTGTGCCAGTGCCACTCGCATGCGACCGAGCCTGCCAGGGGGAGCACGGGTCGGCATCCGGAGCGAGGCCCGGCACGCCTCCTGCCACGCGCGTGCACGTAAGCGACTCCCGCACGCGCCTGGCGAGTGCTGACTCCGGCATGCGCGTCCCGCACACGCGTGCACGCGCCCGCGCCAGTCACCACTCCCCCACACGCGCCCGCGCCGGAGCACGACTCCCGCCAGCGCGTCCCGCACACGCGCCCGCGCGCCAGGCGCGACCGCTACACGCGGCCCTTGCGCCGCACCACCACCACTGCCGCCGCACCCACGAGCACCGCCGCACCGCCCACGATCCCCACGACCGGCAGCGCACCGGACGTCCCGGTGGACGCGAGGTTCCCGGTGGCGGCCCCGCCCCCGGCGTCGTTCGCCCCGCCCAGTTGCGCGTCCGGCGCCCCGGAGGGCGAAGGCGCGGCGCTCGACGGGGCAGCCGTCCCCGTCGGCCCCGGCTTACCGGGCCGGTCGGTGGCGGTGGCTTTGGCAGTGGCAGTCGGCTTCGGCCCTCCGGTCGGCCGCCCGGTCGGCTTGCCGGACGGCTTCCCCGTGGGCTTCCCGGTCGGCTTCCCCGACGGCTCCGGCTCCGGCTCCGGCTTGGCCCCGGCCTGCTGGATCCCGAATCCGTCCATCCACCCCGCGTTCCCCCTGCAAGGAGTCGTCTCGCCGGTGTGCGGGTTGGTGTAGACGTCATCGACGTACGCGGAAATCGCCGCGTCCGCGTTGTCGATCACCTCGGGCACGTCCGCCGTGACGCGCAGCCGCATGTCCAGCTTGACCGTCTCCTTCGGCTTCAGCGGACCCAGAGCCTCCAGTTCACCGCCACGGCCTGCCATGGCGACCCACTTGCCGGTCGCCCGCGACTTGTACTCCAGGTTGAGGTAGGGCCCGGGCTGGTCCTCGCCATTCTCCGTCTGACGGAACAGCGACAGGTTCCAGGTGACGCCCGTCAGCTCGGTGGCCGCCGTGCTGGAGACCGAGACCTCGAAGGGCTGCCAGGCACCGCCGCCCACGACAGGCCCTTCGATGTCCGACACGAACGTCTTGATCAGCTTCTGCTCGTACCCGCCGCCCCCGGTGGAAACGTCGTAGCACGAGGGCAGGTCACCGGCGGCGTGCGCGGCGGGAACCGCGAGGGCGGACAGCGCGACCGTCGCGGTCGCGGCAGCCAGGACATGACGGAGGTTCATGGGGGGCTCCTCTTCCGGTACAGCGGGCTCACCCCAATGTGACCTGTGGGGTACGGGAGTGGTTGTGCGCCACGAGCGGCGGAAAGTGTGCCGATCACGTGAACCCACACCAGCGGCCCCACCCATCCGCCCCGCCCGGCGGACCGAAGCGCCGTTGTCAGACCCCCCTGCCACACTCACACTCATGAACGACCGGTGGGCCATCGCCTCTACGGAAGGCGGCGGAGCAGCCCTGGTCCCCCTCACCCGGGACGGCCGCCCCGCCAGTGAGACGCGCCACGAACCGGACCTCGCGGAAGCCGTCCGCTCCCGCCCCGAGGTCGGCCGCTGGGTCTGGCGCTCCACCGCCGAGATCTACCCGCGCCTGCTCGCCGCCGGTGTCCGCGTCGACCGCTGTTACGACATCGAGGACGCCGAGCTCCTCCTCCTGGGCCACGCGGGCCGCTGGGGCGAACCCCGCTCGGCGGCGGCCGCGTACGCCCGTCTCCGCCACCTCCCCGTGCCGCCCGATCCCCCGCAGCGCGCCGCCGAGCCCGGCTCGCAGTCCTCCCTCTTCGAACCGCAGCCCGTCCACGTCCCCTTCGACGCCCTCCTCCAGGTGTACGAGGACCAGGTCGCGCGGCACGACACGGCCGAACTCCCGGGCCGGATACGCCTGTTGACCGCCGCCGAGTCGGCCGGGATGCTCGTCGCCGCCGAGATGAACCTGTCGGGACTGCCCTGGCGGGCCGACGTCCACCGCTCCGTTCTCGACGAACTCCTCGGCGAGCGGTACGCGGGCGGCGGCGACCCACGCCGGATGGCGGAGCTGGCGGACCGGGTGTCGGAGGCGTTCGGCCGCCGGGTCAGACCCGAGCTGCCCGCCGATGTCATCAAGGCGTTCGCCCAGGCCGGTATCAAGGTGAAGTCGACCCGCCGGTGGGAGCTGGCGGAGATCGACCACCCCGCCGTCGAACCCCTCATCGCCTACAAGAAGCTCTACCGGATCCAGACGGCGCACGGCTGGGGCTGGCTCCAGGACTGGGTGCGCGACGGCCGCTTCCGCCCCGAGTACCTGCCGGGCGGCACGGTCACCGGCCGCTGGGTGACCAACGGCGGCGGCGCTCTCCAGATCCCCAAGGTCATCCGCCGGGCGGTGATCGCCGACCCGGGCTGGCGGCTGGTGGTGGCCGACGCCGACCAGATGGAGCCGCGCGTACTGGCCGCGATCTCCCGCGATCCGGGCCTGATGGAGGTGGCAGGACAGCCCGGCGACCTCTACAAATCCGTCTCCGACCGCGCCTTCTCCGGCGACCGGGACGCCGCCAAGATCGCGATCCTCGGCGCGATATACGGCCAGACCTCCGGCGACGGCCTGAAGAACCTGGCCGCCATGCGCCGAAGATTCCCGCGTGCCGTGGCGTACGTCGACGACGCGGCACGCGCGGGCGAGGAGGGCCGTCTCGTACGGACCTGGCTGGGCCGCACCTGCCCGCCCGCACCCCGGTCCGGCGACGACGACGGAGAAGCGGGCATCCCGCAGGAGGAAACCACCGAACCCACCTCCTCCGACGGCGAGTTCACCCCCGGCTACGCCTCGCGCGACCTGCGCGCCCGAGGCCGTTTCACCCGTAACTTCGTCGTGCAGGGCAGCGCGGCGGACTGGGCCCTGCTGATGCTGGCGGCGCTCCGGCAGTCGCTCCACACCGCCGGCATGAAGGCCGAACTGGTCTTCTTCCAGCACGACGAGGTGATCGTGCACTGCCCTGCGGAGGAGTCGGAAGCCGTCGCGGAAGCAATCCGCGCAGCAGGCGAACTGGCCGGCCGAATCGCCTTCGGCGAAACCCCGACGCGCTTCCCGTTCACGGTGGCGACGGTGGAGTGCTACGCCGACGCCAAGTGAGCCGGCGGCCGAAGGGCCCAGGAGGCCCCGGCGTTCAAGGCTTTGCCGCTCCGCTGTCCTTGTTCTGCGCGAAAGGCCCGATGACCTCGTCGGTGAGCTGCCGCCACACCTGATCCGTCGCCAGCGCCTGCAACCGGTCGACGGGGAGCGAGGGAGTGGAGCGGGCGGGCTTGCCCGTCTTCTCCAGGTACGTGTTCCTCGCGGTCGCGTCGACGACGAGTCCCTGAGGCGTGAGCAGCACCGCATGCCACTCCTTGAACTCCTTCGGCGTGACCCACGACTTCGCGTGGTACCCCTCAAGGGTCATGCGCGTACTGCCGTCCGGGAGCTTCTCGACCCTGCACGCGTCGAAGGCGGCCTGCGCCTTGTCCGGGCAGGTGACCAGCTTGCGGGCCTCCAGGCCCGGAGGAGCCACCCGCCGGATGTAGATCCCGAGCGTCGCCCTGCCCTCGCCGTCGTCGAGAGTGGCCACGGCATAGGGGTCCTCGTACCGCCCCCCGTCCGGCTCCGCGCCGCGCCCCCCGAATTCGGCGGCCCCGCTCCCCTCCGGAAGCAGCCGCTTGAGCGTGCCCGTCATCCAGCCCTCGTCGAACGAGGGCTCGTGCCCGCTCCTGGGGGCGGGGCTCCCGGGCGACACCAAAGCCCTCCCCGCCACCTGCCCCGCGCCGCCCAGCAGTCCGCCCGCCCAGGCGCCGCCCACCCCCACCAGCACGACGGCGGCCACGCCGCCGGTGAGTGCGGCCCTCCTGCGGTGCAGAGTCCGGCGGCCCCGGACGAGCCCGGCCGTGGCCAGCCGCTGCTGATCGGTGTGGAAAGCGTCGCCCGTACGCCGCAGCGCCGGGCCGAGCTCGTCTTCGAAAGGCATGTGAAACCCACCCCTAGCTCATAGATCAAGAAAATCGGGGACCCAAGGACCCGAAGAACCGGACATGGACGCTCCACCGGATCAGCCGGCGGCGAACTCGACCAGATCGCCGCCCAGTTGGTCCCGCAGCTTCGCCAGCGCCCGCGCCGACCGGGTCCGTACGGCGGCCGAGCTCACCCGCATCACCGCCGCCGTCTCCTCGATGCTGCGGTCCTCCCAGTAGCGCAGCACGAGCACCGCACGGTCCTTCGGCGCGAGCCGGCCCAGTGCCTGGAGCAGCGTCACGCGCAGTTCGGCGTCGGAACCCGGGGCTCCGGCACCTTCCGGGAGTTCCCCGACCGGCCGCTCCGCCGCCGAGCGGCGGCGCCGCTGGGTGAGGAAGATCCGGACGAGTACGGTCTGCGCGTACGCCGCCGGGTTGTCTATCCGCGCGACCCGGCCCCACAGCGCGTACATCCGGCCCAGCGTCTCCTGCGCCAGGTCCTCCGCGAGATGGGTGTCCCCGCCGGTCAGCAGGCACGCCGACCGGAAGAGCTGACCGCTGCGCGCGGTGGCGAACTCCAGATAGGCCTCGTCGCGCCCGCCTCTTGGCATGTCTCCCCCGTCACCCGCCGCCGCTGCCCGTACCTCTGTGACGCGATGACCCCCGCGAAATGTTTCAGAAGATGCGCGCCCCGCCCCCCTGTGGCTACCTGGGAGGGACGACCAAGGAGCCCACACCCATGACCCAGTCCTCTCAGGAGTCACAGGCAGCGCAGCAGTCCCCCGGTCCGATACCCGTGCCCGCCCACACCACGGGCACCTCGGGGCTCGTCGTCCCGTACGGCGAGGCGGGTCCGCTGCCGGTGCTGGCTCTGTACGAGGACTTCCGCTGCCCGTACTGCGCGGCGCTGGAACAGGCCTCGGGCGCCACGATCCGCGGCTTCGCCGACGAGGGCCGACTGCGCCTGGAGTACCACTTCGCCGCGTTCCTGGACGGGATGCTCGGCGGCAAGGGCTCCCTGACCGCGCTCAGCGCGGCGGGCGCCGCCGTCAACCAGGGGCAGCGCGAGTTCAAGACCCTGCACGAGGCCCTGTACGCGCAGCAGCCCGACGAGAGCGTCGACTCGTACGGCAACACCTCGGTCCTGCTCCGCGTCGCGGAGTCCGTCGGCCTGACGGCGCCCGCCTTCCGCGAGGCGGTGGACGCCTCGACGTACACCCCGTGGGCCACGGCCGTGGCGGAGGCCTTCGGCCGCAGCGGCGTACGCGGCACCCCGACGCTCCGCCTCGGCGAGGTCTCGCTGCACGGCTTCGACCGCGCGGGCCGCCCCCTGCGCGCACCGGACCTCGCCACCCAGATAGAGACGGCGCTCGCGGGAACGGCACTCGGCAACCCCGGGAAAACGTAAACCCGCACGGGTGGGCCCCCGTTCCTGTTCCGCATCCCGCCGCGCACTGTCACGCTGTGGGCATGGCAGCAGTGGCAGAGGTGTTCTTCCGTCGGCTGAGCAGGTGGCAGGCCGACCAGCAGCGCGAGTCCATCGCCGATCTCTACGAGGCGACGTACCGGGACAGCGGCGAGAAAACCACGTCCCGGGCGAGCAACTCGTACGACCCGTCCTTCCACGACCGAAGCGCCTTCCTCACCCGCTTCGGCGAGGACGTACAGCGCCCCGGGTTCGACATGCTGATCGCCACCAAGGTCACCTCACTGGTGGGCTGCGTCTACGGCTACCTGCCGGACCGGCGGGGCAGCTGGTGGTACGGACGCCATGACATCGCCCCGCGCGAACTGGGCCAACTCCCCGACTCCGGCAAGCTGTTCACCATCGCCGAACTGATGGTGGACCCGGCCCACCGCCGGCAGAACATCGCGGCCCGCCTCCAGGAACGACTGCTCGTCCGCGTCGACGCCGACCGCGTCACCACACTCATCGAGTCGTCCAACACGGCGGCGAAGGCGGCGTACGCGGCCTGGTCCTGGAGTCACGACGACACCCTCCCGCCCGCCAACGACCGCCCCGAGCTGGAGGTATGGAGCCAGTGGCTCCCCTCGGCCACCCTGGAGAACCACTGACGGCAGCGGCACGGAAACGCATTGACAGGGCGGGAGACGGACCAAAAAATCGCCCCATGACGCTCCGCACGCTTCGCATCAAGGCCTTCGACCACCTGGTCCTCAACGTCACCGACGTCGAGCGCTCCCTCGCCTTCTACACCGGCCCCCTCGGCCTCGAACCCGTCCGGGTGGAGGAGTGGCGGGCCGGCAAGGTCCCCTTCCCCTCGGTCCGTATCACCCCCGACACCATCATCGACCTCTTCAGCCGCCCCCGGGGTGAGTCGAACGTCGACCACATCTGTCTGACCGTCGACCCCCTGGACTGGCAACAGGTCATCGACTCGGGCGTCTTCACGGTCCTGGAGGGCCCGGTCCCGCGCTTCGGCGCCCGCGGAGACGCCCAGTCCCTCTACGTACAGGACCCGGACGGCAACACGGTCGAACTGCGCTGGTACCCGCAGGACGTCACGTCCTGAACCCCCGCTGGGGCCGCCCTGGCAAGCGGGGCGGCCCCTTCGGCCCTCGCGAAAAGAACTCAGGCGTACTCGACTCAGGCGTACTCACGGACAAGGTCGGCGACGGCCTGCTCCGACCAGTGGCCGACCGCCCCAGGACTGGCCGCGACGTACGCGGCAACAGCCTCAACACCCCACGCACCGCTGGCCAGCAGGCCCGACGCAATGACGCGAACGTATTCCGGCGAGGGCGCGACCCCCGGTACGTCGTTCATGCCCCACGGTGCCGTGAAAGTCAGCACGGGCAACTCCTCGACCTGCCCCACGCACACGAGCGTCTCGTACCGCCCCTCCCCCAACACAGCACGCCCGTACGCCAGAACGTCGGTCAGATCGAGATCCGCGCCGGGCTCCCGGTACATCTCCTGAGCCGCGACGTCCGCGAACTGCTGGACGGACACCAGATGCGCCCTGGCGAGCACCGTCCCCCGGACTCCCGGATCGTAGAAGGCCCTGCCGCCGCCCCACACGAGTGACTCCGTCGCGAAGTACATCGCCCCTGCCAGCTCCACAGGGACGGACCGCGTCGGCATGCTCCGGTCACGACACCCCGGATACGACCTGACGGCCCCCGGAGGCCTGCCACCTCGAATGTAGGCGGCCAGCCGCTCCAGATGCATGTTCGAGCCGTAGGACGTGTACCAGACCCGCACGGGGTGCGGGTCACGGGGAAGCTCCGGATCGATTCGTCGCGGGGACATCACTCTTGCGTGCTTCTGAGGGGCGCGTACGCAGGGAGACATGAAAAAACCCCAGGTCACGGCGAGTGAGTCCTGGGGTTAATCCGAGCCGCCTTCGGGATTCGAACCCGAGACCTACGCATTACGAGTGCGTTGCTCTGGCCAACTGAGCTAAGGCGGCGCCGCTGCCGTTCACACCATGGTGCGATCAGCAGCGTGGACAAGTCTACACAGTTTCCCGGGGTGCTCCGCACATCCCCGGGTTGAGGGCTTCCGTGCAGGTCAGAGGGGAGGCGGTGGAGGTCAGGAGCACTGCTTGCCGTCCTTCGGAGGGGTGCCTTCCAGGAGGTAGGTGTTGATCGCGGTGTCGATGCAGTCGCTGCCTCGGCCGTACGCGGTGTGGCCGTCGCCGTCGTAGGTCAGGAGGGTGCCGGTGGCGAGCTGGGCGGCGAGGGACCTGGCCCACTTGTACGGGGTGGCCGGGTCGCGGGTGGTGCCGACGACGACGATCGGGGCGGCGCCCTCGGCCTCGATGCGGTGGGGCCTGCCGGTGGCGGGGAGCGGCCAGGAGCCGCAGTTCAGGGAGGCCCAGGCGAGGCCCCGGCCGAAGACGGGGGACGCCTTCTCGAAGGAGGGGAGCGCGGCGCGGACGTCGTCCGGGGCGGCGAAGGCCGGGGGGAGGTCGAGGCAGTTCACGGCGGTGTTGGCGTACATGAGGTTGGCGTACGTGCCGTTCGGCTCGCGCTCGTAGTAGGTGTCGGCGAGGGCGAGGAGGGGGGCGCCGTCACCGGCAGCGGCGGCCTTGATGCCGGTGCGGAGCTGGGGCCAGGCGGCCTCGTCGTACATCGCGGCGATCGCGCCGGTGGTGGCGAGGGCCTCGCCGAGGGGGCGGTTCTTGTCCTTGGTGGGGGCGGGTTTGGCGTCGAGGGCGGCGAAGAGGGCCTTGAGGCGGGTGCCGGCCTGGGCGGGGGTGCCGGTGCCGAGCGGGCAGTCCTTCTGCTTGACGCAGTCGGCGGCGAAGGACTGGAAGGCGGTCTCGAAACCGGCGGTCTGGTCGCGGTTCATGTCGCGGGCGGGGAGCGAGGGGTCCATCGCGCCGTCGAGGACGAGGCGGCCGGTGCGCTCGGGGAAGAGTTCGGCGTACGTGGCGCCGAGGAAGGTGCCGTACGAGGCGCCGACGTAGTGCAGCTTCTTGTCGCCGAGGATCTCGCGGAGCAGGTCCATGTCGCGGGCCGCCTCGACGGTGGAGACGTGCGGAAGGATGCGCGCCGAGCGCTTCTCGCAGCCGGCCGCGAACTTCTCGTACGCGGCGGAGAGCCTGCTCACCTCCGCCGCGTCGTCGGGGGTCTGGTCGACCTGGGTGTGGGCGTCCATCTCCGGTCCCGTGAGGCATTCGACGGGCTCGCTGCGGGCGACTCCGCGCGGGTCGACGGCGACCATGTCGTAGCGGGCCCGGACCGGGGCCGGGTAGCCGAGGGCGGCGAACGCCTGGAGGTAGCCGATCGCGGAGCCGCCCGGTCCGCCCGGGTTGACCTGCAACGATCCGATGCGGGCGCCGGGGCCTGTGGCCTTCTTACGGGCGACCGCCAGTTTGATGTCGCCGCTGCCGCCGTCCCCCGTGCCCGGCTTCGCGTAGTCGAGCGGCGCCTTCATGCTCGCGCATTCGAACCCGGGGACGCCGCACTCCCGCCAGGTCAGCTTCTGGGAGTAGTACGGGGCGAGGGCCGCGCGGTCCGCGACCGGCCCGGCGCCCTGGCTCCGGCCGTGCGCCGCCGACGACACGCTCCCGCTCGGCTCCGCCGACGTACCCGAGGAGCAGCCGGAGGAACCGGCGACCAGCAGGCCGGTCGCGGCGAGGAGAGTGGCGGATGTACGGAGCGGGCGCCTGGTAGTCATGCCCGGAGCGTAGTGGGGAGATGACGCGCGGTGCATGCCGGATGGGTGCGGTTGCCCGTACGAGTGAGACGGTCAACCCGCCGCTCGCCCGGGCCGCGTATCCGCTCGGCGGCGGCCTTCCGTCAGCCGGCCCGGAGGGACACCGCCATGGCCTCGACCGCCAGCAGCGGTGCCACGTTCCGGTCGAGGGCCTGGCGGCAGGCGATGATCGACTCGATGCGGCGCAGGGTGCGTTCGGGGGTGGAGTCGCGGGCGATGCGGTCCAGGGACTCGCGTACGTCCTCGTTCGCGAGGGCGACGGAGGAGCCGAGCTGGAGGGCGAGCACGTCGCGGTAGAAACCCGTCAGGTCGGTGAGGGCGAGGTCGAGGCTGTCGCGCTGCGTACGGGTGGAGCGGCGCTTCTGACGGTCGGCCAGCTCCTTCATCGCCCCCGCCGTACCGCGCGGCATCCGGCCGCCCGCGGCCGCGCCGAGCGCCGCCTTCAGGTCCTCGGTCTCCTTCTCGTCGACCTCCTCCGCGACCTGCTTGGCGTCCTCGCCCGCCGCGTCGACCAGCTCCTGGGCCGCCTTGAGGCAGCCGCCGATGTCGTCCACCCGCAGGGGCAGGCGCAGCACGGTGGCGCGACGGTTGCGGGCACGCTCGTCGGTGGCGAGGCGGCGGGCGCGGCCGATGTGGCCCTGGGTGGCGCGGGCGGCGGTCATGGCTGCCTCGGGCTCGATGCCGTCGCGCCGTACGAGCACATCGGCGACGGCGTCCACCGAGGGCGTGTTCAGGGTGAGGTGGCGGCAGCGGGAGCGGATCGTCGGCAGTACGTCTTCGAGCGAGGGGGCGCAGAGCAGCCAGACCGTCCGGGGAGCGGGCTCCTCGACGGCCTTGAGCAGCACGTTCCCCGCGCCCTCGGTGAGGCGGTCGGCGTCCTCCAGGACGATGACCTGCCAGCGGCCGACGGCCGGGGAGAGCTGGGCGCGCCGGACCAGGTCGCGGGTCTCCTTCACACCGATGGAGAGCAGATCGGTACGGACGATCTCCACATCGGCATGCGACCCGACGAGGGTGGTGTGGCAGCCGTCGCAGTGACCGCAGCCGGGGACACCGCCCAGCGCACGGTCGGGGCTGACGCACTGGAGGGCGGCGGCGAAGGCGCGCGCTGCAGTGGAACGGCCGGATCCCGGCGGTCCGGTGAACAGCCAGGCGTGCGTCATCCGGGAGGCGTCGGGGCTGGCCGCACCCGTGGTCTGGAGGGTGACCTGGGTGTCGGCATCCCTGGCGGCGGCAGCCAGCTGCTCCTGGACCCGGCCCTGTCCGACGAGGTCGTCCCATACGGTCATCCGGTCCTGCCCTCCCTCTCGCTCGCGCGGCTCCTCCACGGCGCCCTGCGGGGACCGTGACCTCCATTGTGTGCGAGCCCACTGACAACGGAGAAATGCCGGGCGGGGAGGCGTGCGGGGACAAGGCCGCGGAGCAGGGGGCGGAGCAATGCGCGGAGGGGGTGCCGCCGTATCCGGCAGCACCCCCTCCGCTTCACTGACCCGCGCTCAGGACCTGCGTCCGCCCCGGCGCCCGCGCCCGTCGTCCGGATCGTCCGGCCCGCCCAGCAGCTCGTCCGCCAGGGACGGCAGGTCGTCCAGCGGGGTCTCCTCCGCCCAGTCCGACCGCCGACGCGGCCGTTCTGCCTGCTCCTGCCCGGCGCCCTCGGGGTTGTCCGGGTCGAACTGCGGGAGCTCGCGGGTCCGGTCGTTCCCGTCGCCGGTGCCCGGCCGGGGGCCGCTCTCACCGGCGGCCTCGTCGCGGAAGTAGCCCGGCGGAACCCGGTCCGCCGGCCCCCCGTCACGTACCGGAGGAAGCACCGCCGTCTCGTCCGCCGCACCGTGAGGAGCCACCGGCGTCTGCGGCAGCACCGTCGTCTCCTCCATGTCGGCGGGAGCACCGGAAGCCCCGGAAGCCCCGGAAGCAGCAGGCCCGGCCGGCTCCGCGGCGTCCTTCGTCATGTCCAGCCGTACGACCGGAGTCGGCACCGTCACCTCACTGTCCGACTCCGCCTTCTGCGCGGCAGCCTTCGCGGAACCCGTCGCCGCCGCAGAGGCGGCAGCCGCCGAAGCCGACGCCGAAGCGGCACTGGCCGCCTCCGCCGCCCGCCGCGCCTCCTCCGCCCGGAGCAGCGCCTCCTCCGCCTTGCGCTGCTTCTCGCGGCGGCGTTCGTCGGCCTCGGCGCGCAGCCGCATCTCCTCCTCGGCCTGCTTGCGCAGCCGCTCCTCCTCGACGGCCCGCGCCTTGGCCTCGGCCTCGCGGCGCACCCGCTCCTCCTCGGCGAGCCTGCGTGCCTCCTCGGCGCGCTGCCTGGCCTCCTCGGCCTGCCGCTCCGCCTCGCGCTGGCGCGCCTCCTCGATCTCGCGGCGCTTGCGCTCCTCCTCCTCGGCGCGCAGCCGGGCGAGCTGTTCCTGCCGCTCGCGCTCGATGCGCTCCTCCTCGGCCTTGCGCGCGGCCTCCTCCTCGGCGAGGCGTCGCGCCTCCTCCTCGGCGGCCTTGCGGGCGGCTTCCTGCGCGGCGATCTCCTGCTCGGACATCGGCAGCATCTGGTCGAGCCGGTGCCGTACGACGGTCGTGACCGCCTCGGGCTCCTGACCTGCGTCGACGACCAGGTACCGGCTCGCGTCCGAGGCCGCCAGCGTCAGGAATCCGGCCCGCACGCGCGCGTGGAACTCCGGAGGCTCCGATTCCAGCCGGTCCGGCGCCTCCGTGAACCGCTCCCGCGCGGTCTCCGGCGACACGTCCAGGAGCACGGTCAGATGCGGTACGAGACCGTGGGTCGCCCACCGCGACATCCGCGCGATCTCGGTCGGGGCCAGATCGCGCCCGGCCCCCTGGTAGGCCACCGACGAGTCGATGTACCGGTCGGTGATGACCACGGCGCCGCGCTCCAGGGCGGGCCGTACGACCGAATCGACGTGCTCGGCGCGGTCCGCGGCGTACAGCAGTGCCTCGGCCCGGTTCGACAGTCCGGCGCTCGACACGTCGAGCAGGATCGACCGCAGCCGCTTCCCGATCGGCGTCGCACCCGGCTCGCGGGTCACCACGACCTCGTGGCCCTTCGCCCTTATCCAGTCGGCGATGGCCTTGGCCTGGGTGGACTTCCCGGCGCCGTCGCCGCCCTCCAGGGCGATGAAGAAACCGGTCGCGGACGGGGCCTGCTCGGGCTCGCCGCCACGGATCGCCTCCCGCAGGTCACGCCGCAGCGGCACCCCCTGCCGGTCGTCCGCCTTCGCGAGTACGAGCGCGGCGACGGGCAGCAGCAGGGCTCCGACCAGCATCAGCGTGTATCCGGCGCCGCCGCCCTGTACGAAGACGAAGGTTCCGCTCTGCAGCCGGTGGAAGCCGATCGCGGCGGTCAGCAGCGGCCCGGCCAGGACGCCGACCGCGGCGGTCAGCCGTACGACGGCCTGGAGGTGCTCCGTGGTGCGGGCCCGCCGGTAGTCCTCGGTCTCCAGGTCGAGCAGGGTGTGCCCGGTGTTGGCGGCGACGCCCGCGGCGACGCCCGCCAGGAGGGCGAGCAGCAGCACGGTCGTGGTGTCGGGCACCAGCCCCATGGCGAGCAGCGCGACCCCGGTGACGGTGATCGCGAGGGCCAGCAGCCGGCGGCGGGACAGGACGGGCAGGACCTTGCCCGCGCTCCGGATGCCGATCCCGGTGCCCGCGGAGAGGCCGAGCACCAGCAGTGCGAAGACGGCGGCACCGTGCCCGAGGTCGCTCGCGTGCAGGACGGACACGGCTCCGGCGGCGGCGATCGCGCCGGTCACGGCGGCACAGGCGAAGACCAGAAGCGGAATGGCCCCGGTACGTCCCTTGTCGGGCCCGTTCCCGGTACTGGGCCGGCGCAGCCCCTCCAGCGGCGAACGCGGACGGGGCGTGTGCGCGTCCGGCAGTTCCAGCAGCACCACCGTGGAAACGGAAGCCGCGAAGAGCCCGGCGGCCACATAGGACCCGAGCGCCGCGGGGTGCTGCGTGAACCAGTCGAGCCCGACCCCGATCAGCCGCCCGAGGAGGGTGGCCACGAGCAGGGTGGCGGCAGCGAGGGGGATCGCCGCGAAGCCGGTACGGAGGGACAGCTTCCGCAGCGCTTCGAGGTGGTCGGGCAGCGGCCGTACCGCGGCACCCTCTATGGGCGGCGCGGGCAGCAGCGCCGGTGCGGCGCTCTCCCGCGCCACCGTCCAGAACCGCTCGGCCACTCCCATGAGGAACACGGTGACCAGCAGCATCGCGGTCGCCTTGGCCGGCAGCCAGACCACCCACAGGGGCGCGACGACCAGCAGTGCGACCCGTACCCCGTCGGCCGCGAGCATCGCCCACCGGCGGTCCAGCGGCCCCCCGGGCGCGACGAGCGCGGACATCGGCCCGAGCAGTACGGCGCCGAAGAGGAGCGTGGCGAGGAGGCGTGCGCCGAACACCGCGGCGACGACGAAGGCGTCGGCACGGTAGTCACCGCCGAAGACCCCCTGGGGCCCGGCGGCCTCCCGCGTCAGCAGAATAAGGACAAGAAGGGCGAGAGCGTCCCCGATACCGCCGACGAGCTGTGCGCTCCACAGCCGCCGGAGCGGCTGGTGGCGCAGAAGAGCCCGGACGGCTCGCTCGCGTGAGTCTGCGGCTAGTGCGTCGGAGGTGGGGCTCACGACCGTTGGCTGCTCGGCTCGCGTCATCCCGCCAGCCTATCCGGCCAGACGGAAGGCATGCGGGGGGTGTCCGAACACATGGACGGATCCCCCTTGCGCCTGCGGCGGGCGCCCCGCTGGCTGCGGTGCTGAGGGGCTTCTGTCTGCCCGGGTCGGCGGGTGGTTGCTCGCGCAGTTCCCCGCGCCCCCAGGCGCCCTGGGGGCGCGGGGAACTGAGCGGCCAGCCACATCGAACCCGCACATCCGACCCAGCCCCGCGGAGCGGTTTCGGGAAGGGGCGGGGTGGGGGGAGGCCCGCCGCAGGCGCGGCACCTCCCCACGGGCCGGCGCCGCCCGAGCCGCTCAGCCAGGGAAGAGGCCGCACCAGCTCAGGCGCGCACCCACGCCCACCCCGACGCCCACACCCGCTCCCCCGGCTACTCTCCTCCGGCGTCCGCCGAAGAAGCCGCCGTCTTCTTGGCCGGAGCCTTCTTCGCCACGGCCTTCTTGGCGACCGTCTTCTTCGCGGCCACAGTCTTCTTGGCCGCCGTCTTCTTCGCGGCTGCCTTCTTGGCCGGTGCCTTCTTGGCCGGCGCCTTCTTGGCCGCCTTCTTGGCGGTCTTCTTCGCCGGGCCCTTGGCCCGCTTCTCCGCCAGCAGCTCGTACCCGCGCTCGGGAGTGATCTCCTCCACGCTGTCGCCGGACCGCAGCGTCGCGTTGGTCTCGCCGTCGGTCACATAGGCACCGAAGCGCCCGTCCTTGACCACCACGGGGCGCTCGCTGACCGGGTCCGTGCCCAGTTCCTTCAGCGGCGGCTTGGCGGCGGCCCGGCCCCGCTGCTTGGGTTGGGCGTAGATGGCGAGGGCCTCCTCGACCGTGATCGAGAAGAGCTGGTCCTCGGTCTCCAGCGACCGCGAGTCCGTGCCCTTCTTCAGGTACGGCCCGTACCTGCCGTTCTGTGCGGTGATCTCGACGCCCTCGGCGTCGGTGCCCACCACGCGCGGCAGCGACATCAGCTTCAGCGCGTCCGCCAGCGTCACCGTGTCCAGGGACATCGACTTGAAGAGCGAGGCGGTCCGCGGCTTCACCGCGTTCTTGCCCGTCTTCGGCGTGCCCTCGGGGAGGATCTCCGTCACGTAGGGCCCGTAGCGGCCGTCCTTCGCGACGATCTGCCGCCCCGTCTCCGGGTCGGCGCCCAGCTCGAAGTCCCCGCTCGGCTTGGCGAGCAGCTCCTCCGCGTACTCCACCGTGAGCTCGTCCGGAGCTATGTCGTCCGGTACGTCGGCCCGCTGGTGGTTCTCCGCGTCCTTCTCGCCGCGCTCGACGTAGGGACCGTAACGGCCGACCCGCAGCACGATGCCGTCGCCCACCGGGAACGACGAGATCTCCCGCGCGTCGATCGCGCCGAGGTCGGTCACCAGCTCCTTGAGACCACCGAGGTGATCGCCGTCCCCGTTCCCGGCGTCCGAGGCCACGCCGGTGGCCTCTCCCTCGCCGAAGTAGAACCGCTTCAGCCACGGCACGGACTGCGCCTCGCCCCGCGCGATGCGGTCGAGGTCGTCCTCCATCCTGGCGGTGAAGTCGTAGTCGACGAGCCGCCCGAAGTGCTTCTCCAGGAGATTCACCACGGCGAACGACAGGAACGACGGAACGAGCGCCGTCCCCTTCTTGAACACATACCCGCGGTCCAGGATCGTGCCGATGATCGAGGCGTACGTCGAAGGACGCCCGATCTCGCGCTCTTCCAGCTCCTTGACCAGCGAGGCCTCGGTGTAGCGGGCCGGCGGCTTGGTGGCGTGGCCGTCGACCGTGATCTCCTCGGCGCCCAGCGCGTCGCCCTCCGCGACCTGCGGGAGGCGGCGCTCGCGGTCGTCCAGCTCCGCGTTCGGGTCGTCGGCGCCTTCGACGTACGCCTTCATGAAGCCGTGGAAGGTGATCGTCTTGCCGGAGGCGGAGAACTCGGCGACCCGGCCGTCGGACGAGGTGCCCGCGATCTTCACGGTGACCGAGTTGCCGACCGCGTCCTTCATCTGGGAGGCGACGGTCCGCTTCCAGATCAGCTCGTAGAGGCGGAACTGGTCGCCGGTAAGACCGGTCTCGGCCGGGGTGCGGAAACGATCACCCGAGGGGCGGATCGCCTCGTGCGCCTCCTGCGCGTTCTTGACCTTGCCGGCGTACGTGCGCGGCTTGTCCGGCAGATAGCTGGCGCCGTAGAGCTGCGTCACCTGGGCGCGCGCGGCCTGGACCGCGGTGTCCGAGAGCGTCGTGGAGTCCGTACGCATGTAGGTGATGAAGCCGTTCTCGTACAGCTTCTGGGCCACCTGCATCGTGGACTTCGCGCCGAATCCCAGCTTGCGGGACGCCTCCTGCTGGAGGGTCGTCGTACGGAAGGGAGCGTACGGCGAGCGGCGGTAGGGCTTGGACTCGACCGAGCGCACGGCGAAGGAGGAGTCGGCGAGGGCTGCGGCCAGGGCGCGGGCGTTCGCCTCGTCGAGGTGCTGGACGTCGCTCTTCAGCTGTCCGGCCGCGTTGAAGTCACGGCCCTGGGCGATGCGCCGGCCGTCGACCGTGGCCAGGCGGGCGACCAGGGTGGACGGGTCGGAGGCATCGCCGGTGCGTCCGGTGGAGAACGTACCGGTGAGGTCCCAGTACTCGGCAGAACGAAAAGCGATGCGCTCGCGTTCCCGGGCGACGACCAGACGGGTGGCGACGGACTGCACGCGGCCCGCCGACAGCTTCGGCATGACCTTCTTCCACAGGACCGGCGAGACCTCGTAGCCGTACAGCCGGTCGAGGATGCGGCGGGTCTCCTGCGCGTCGACCATCGTCTTGTTCAGCTCGCGCGGGTTGGCGACGGCCTCGCGGATCGCGTCCTTGGTGATCTCGTGGAAGACCATCCGGTGGACCGGAACCTTGGGCTTCAGAACTTCCTGCAGATGCCACGCGATGGCCTCGCCCTCGCGGTCCTCATCGGTGGCGAGGAAGAGTTCGTCCGACTCGGCCAGCAGCTCCTTGAGCTTCTTGACCTGCGCCTTCTTGTCGGAGTTCACGACGTAGATGGGCTGGAAGTCGTTCTCGACGTCGACCCCGAGGCGGCGCACCTCGCCGGTGTACTTGTCCGGCACCTCCGCGGCGCCGTTGGGGAGGTCGCGGATGTGCCCGACGCTCGCCTCGACTACGTATCCGGGGCCGAGGTAGCCCTTGATCGTCTTCGCCTTGGCAGGAGACTCGACGATGACGAGTCGGCGGCCGCCCTGTGCGGTCTCGCTGGTCGGGGACAACTTGGCTCTTCTCTCCGGTCGACACTCTGGTCACAAGCGGTGGTCTTGTACACGTCAGGCACGGGTCGTGCCGACGCGCAACGCTGCGGAGTGTGACGGTACAACCCGCCCCCGTGTCAAACGGCAAAAGCCCGAAAGCCCGCAACGGCCACTCCGGAGACGGTAACCCGACAATCGCCATTCCTGCCGCCCGGACCGCCACACCACCCCTTCAGGGCCTGCCCACCACATCCCCCCGAATCCCGCCCCCACGCCCGTCCCCACCCGGCCCGCCCAGACCCCTCCCCACCCACCGCTTCACCCTCCGCCCGACGGCGTGATCTTCCCCTTTTCCGGTTTTCCGTCCGCGCGTGCCACCGTGCAGACGACCTTCGTGAAGCCGGTGCCCCACTCGCTCTCGCCGGCCAGCCTGCCGAGCGTGGTGAGTGTCGCGCCGGGTGCCCAGGTGGCCTCGAACTTGTTGCCGCAGAGCTTGTGGCCGTTGTCCAGCGCGCGTTTGTACGTCATCCCGGCCGGCGCCCACACCGACCCGACCACCTGGTCCGTGTGCGACTCCGCGCAGTCCGTCAGCAGTGCCTCGA
This sequence comes from Streptomyces sp. NPDC032721, assembly GCF_055579625.1. Lineage (NCBI taxonomy): Bacteria > Bacillati > Actinomycetota > Actinomycetes > Kitasatosporales > Streptomycetaceae > Streptomyces > Streptomyces sp. NPDC032721. The sequence goes on from NZ_JBVIMX010000015.1 coordinate 75,657, forward strand.
ACGTCGTTTTCCGGTCCTTGTAGACCCAGCAGTCGCCGATGGCCATCGCCGGCACCGGCAGGTCCAGCCCCGCGTCCCGGAACTTGCCCACCTCGCTGCCGATCGCCGTGTGCCGCCCGATCACCAGGCAGACCACCTCCCCGCCCGCCAGGTCGAACCCCTGCGCCGTCGGGATCAGCGGATACGACGCCGCGTCGGGCAGCGCCTCGACCACCGAGAGGGTCTCGCTGTTGCACTTGGCGGCGCCCTCCTTGCGCGCCGCCTCCGCCGTGGCGAACTTCTCGACCGCCATCGCCTGCCCGTCCGGCGAGTCGCTCGCGCAGTCCACGACCCCGATGTTGGGCTGCCCGGAGAACGGTTTGCTGGTCCACACCGCGTTGACGCAGTCGCCCACCGACAGGGACTGGGTCAGACCGATCTCCGTGCCGTACGGGAAGAGCTGACCCGGGCCCGCCGTGGATTCGCCCGGCGAGGACGACGGCGTACCGGGAGCGGAGGACGCGGTTCCGGGGGCTCCGGCGTTGCTCTTCTCCCCTCCCTTGGCGGCGAGCACCGCCCAGGTGCCACCACCTGCGGCGAGCAGTACGGCCACCACGACACCGAGCACCACGGCGCGGCGCTTTTTCCGCCGCTCGGGGTCCGAGCCTGAGTCGGCCCCGGATGCCCCCGGCGCCCCAGGCGCACTCCGCGACCCGGGCGTTCCAGGGGTTCCAGGGGTTCCGGGGGTCGACGGCGTCCTCCCGCCGAACCCGCCCGGCGTACCAGGGGTACCCGGGCTGCCAGGAGTCCCCGGGCCACCCGGCGTACCCGGCGTCCCGCCGCCCCCCGCCGCATACGGATTCTGTTCGTACGGATACGGATTGGGCTGGTACGGCGCGTACGACCCCCCGCCCCCCAACGACACGGTTCCGCCACCCGGAACCCCACCGGAACCGGCCCCTCCGCCACCCCCACCCCCGGCCCCGGCCCCGTACGGCAGCATCGGCCCGAAGCCCGCCGCCGGCCCCCGCCGCACCCGTTCCAGCCCCCGCGCCACGGCCTCCGGGGAGGACCGCCGTACCGGATTCTTCGTCAGCAGGCCCAGCAGCACCGGCCCCAGGAGTTCCCCGGCCAGCCTCGGCGGAGCCGGAGGTTCCGTCAGCAGGGCGGTGAGCATGGCGTAGTCGTCGTCCCGGTCGAACGCGCCCCGGCCCTCGACGGCCGAGTACAGCGTGGCACCGAGCGAGAAGAGGTCGGCGGCCGGTGTCGGCGGGTCGCCATGCGCCCGCTCCGGCGCCAAGTAGCCGGGCGTACCCAGGATTCCGGCGGTGGCGGTCAGCCGGGGCTCGTTCGAACCCGGCTGAAGCGCGATCCCGTAGTCGGTCAGCAGCACCCGCCCGTACGGGCCCGAACCGTCCGGGGCGAGAAGGATGTTGGCCGGTTTCACATCCCGGTGCAGGATGCCGATCCGGTGGCCGAAAGTGAGCGCGTCGAGGACCGCGAGCCCGATCCGGGCGGTCTCCTCGGGCGACAGCGGGCCCGAACTCCGTACCACCGCCTGGAGATCGAGCGCGTCCGGCACGAACTCCATGACGATCCACGGGAGTCCGTCGTGCGCCACCACGTCGTGCACCGTCACCACATGCGGATGGCCGCGCAGCCGGGCGGCGTTGCGCGCCTCGCTGCGCGCGCGGGCGATCCGCTCGTCCCGCTCGCGCTCACCGACGGGCCCCTCGCCCTCCCCCTGCGGCATGGTGATCTCCTTGATGGAGACCTCGGTGGCCAGATCCTGGTCGTAGGCCAGCCACACCCTCCCCATGCCGCCCGAACCCAGCTTCCGCACCAGCCGGTAGCGCCCCGCGACGACCCGCCGCCCCCCGCTTCCGCCCCGATCCGGTGTGCTTCCCGCCATGGCGCCTCCCCCGGAACCACTCTCCCGGGAGCGCGCCCCCGGAACGGCTTCCTGCGCGTGCGGGACACACTCCCCGCACCCTCTTCGAAGGTAGCCGCGCACCGGGGGCAGCACGCAGGCCCGTGCCGGGCAAAAGCCGTTACTCGGGCCCCACCGCCCCTTCGTCCTCCAGGGGCACCAGGAACCCCTGCTCCACCATGGCCCGGATGGCTTCCGGCGTCCGGTCCCGCAGCAACACCGGGTCCTCGTCCATCAGTTGGGCGATGGCGTCCAGGATCTGTCCGGCCGTCAGCGTCCCGTCGCAGACTCCCGCGAAGCCCGCGCCGACCGTGTCGGCCTTCGTCGCCCGCCGCATCCCCCGGTTCTGGCGCAGCACCACGTACTCCGGGTCCTCGTCGCCGGGCACCCCGATCTGCTCCTGCACGACCTCGTCGGCCAGTACGAACCGGTCGGCGAGCAGCGCCGCGTCGTCGTGCCCGCGCAGATAGTCCTGGCGCTCGAAGTGGGCCCGGATCACCGGTCCGAGCGGCTGCTCGACGGGGTGCGGCCACTCCTCGACGGTCACCGAGGGCTCGCCCACCGCCCCTGCCGGGCGCCTGCGCAGGGTGATCCAGCCGAAGCCGACCCCGGTGGTCTTGCGCTCCTCGAACTCGTCCAGCCACGCCTCGTACCGCGCCGCGTACTCGGCCGGGTCGGTGCGGTGGTCGCCGCCGTCGCGCAGCCACAGCTCGGCGTACTGCGTGATGTCCTGCACCTCGCGCTGGACGATCCAGGCGTCGCAGCCCTGCGGCACCCAGGAGCGGAGCCGGTCCTTCCAGTCCTCGCCGTCCACGTGCTGCCAGTTGGCCAGGAACTGGGCGTAGCCGCCCTCGTTGAGCCGCTCCCCGGCCCCGGAGACGAGCATGCGGCAGAGGTCGTCGCCGCCCATCCCGCCGTCCCGGTAGGTGAGCCGGGCGCCGGGCGAGATGACGAAGGGCGGGTTGGAGACGATCAGGTCGTACGTGGCCTCTCCGACCGGCTCGAACAGCGAGCCCTCCAGCAGCTCGGCCGCCGGCGCCCCGGACAGCGCGAGGGTGAGGCGGGTGAAGGCCAGCGCACGCGGGTTGAGGTCGGTGGCGGTGACCCGCACCGCGTGCTGCGCCGCGTGCAGGGCCTGGATGCCGGACCCGGTGCCGAGGTCGAGTGCCGAGCCGACGGGCGTACGTACGGTGATCCCGGCGAGCGTGGTGGACGCCCCGCCGACGCCGAGCACGACGCCCTCCTCGCGGGTGCCCGCACCGCCTGCGCCGCCGACCGCGCGCCCCAGGTCGGACACGATGAACCAGTCCTGGCCCTCGTCCCCGCCGTACGGCCGTACGTCGACACGCGCGCGCAGCTCGCCGGAGTCCGCGTCGGCGGCCAGCCAGCCGTCGGCCAGGCAGCGCTCGACGGGCAGCACCTCGGCGGCGCGGGCGGCGGGCACGGACTCCTGGAGCAGGAAGAGCCGCACCAGCGTGGCGAGGGGGCCTCCGCCCCGGGTGGCCCGCAGTGCGGGCACGGTCTCGCCCCGGGCCAGCGCGCTGTAGGCGGGCGCGCCGAGCAGATCGAGCAGCCCGTCGGCGGTGAAGGCCGCGGCGAGCAGGGCCTCGCGCAGCCGGGGCGCGGTCTCGGGGGCGGGCAGGGACTCGGGCAGGGGCGCGGAAAGGCTGGTCTGACTCACTCGGCCATTGTCACCGCTGCCACTGACAATCGCCGTACCACTCGGCCCCGCCGCGATGCGATCGCCGTACCGCTGGGCCCGTGCGCTCGCCGTACCGCTCGGCCGCCTGCCGTGCGGCGGCCGCAGCCCGCGGCCGCTCCCGCACAGCCGCTGTCTTACTGCGTCTTGCCGTACTTCTCGTTCGCCGCGCACAGGATCGGCTGGCCGGCGACCTTGCCCATGTCCTTGCCCAGCTTGTCGAGGCCCTTGGCGAACTCACCCTGGTTCTTGGTGTCCAGCGCGTCGGCCTGCTTCTTCAGCTCGGTGAAGGAGGTGGCCCGCTTCTCCAGGTCCGCGATCATCTTCTTGTACCTGTCCTCGCCGCCCTTGATCGGCGGTGCACCGGCCTGGCGCAGGACCGTGACCAGCTCCTTGTCGGCGTCCACCATCTGCTGGAGGGACGCGGAGTCGGCCTTCTTGATGTCCTCGGGCTTGCCGTCGTCCGTCACGGCGGCCATCGTCTGGTCCGCCTTCTTCCCCTTTTCGAGGGAGGCCTTCTCCTTGGGGCAGTAGGAGCTGAACCACGCCTCCGCTTCCTTCTTGGCCTTCTCCTCGGGGCTGTCCCCGCAGCCGGTCAGCGTGGTCATCATCACCAGTACCGCACCGCCGGACAGTGCGGCTGCAAGCTTCTTGTTCACCGGATTGGTCCCTTCCAAGGTTCTCGGCCCCGGAACATACACGTCCAGTGACCGCTCCCCACGTGTCGGCCATCCGGTTTACCCGGCATTGAAGCCATTTGCACCAAGAGAGAGACAGCTCACGGAACCCTCCCGTGCCCCCGTCGCACCCCTTTCACACCCCGGCGCACAGCAGGCGGCCGGCGCCTCAACCCGCGCCGACCGCCCACCGTTTGACCTGCTTCGTACCCGTCCCCGGGGGTCCTGCCCTACGACACCGCCTTCGTCGGCACGGGCGGCTTCGACTGCTCGGGCACACCTGTCGAGTTGCCTTCGTCACCCATCACGATGCCGCGCCGTTTGGACACGTACACCGCGCCGACGATGACCCCGAAGGCGATCACGGCGATCACGGCGCGCACCCACGGGTTCGCGTCGACGCCGAAGCTGAACTGCACCACGGCGGGTGCGATCAGCAGTGCCACCAGGTTCATCACCTTCAGCAGCGGGTTGATCGCGGGGCCCGCGGTGTCCTTGAACGGGTCACCGACGGTGTCCCCGATCACGGTCGCCGCGTGCGCCTCGCTGCCCTTGCCGCCGTGGTGCCCGTCCTCGACGAGCTTCTTGGCGTTGTCCCAGGCGCCGCCCGAGTTCGCGAGGAAGACGGCCATCAGCGTCCCCGCCCCGATCGCGCCCGCGAGGTACGAGCCGAGCGCGCCGACCCCGAAGGTGAAGCCGACCGCGATCGGCGCCATGACGGCCAGCAGTCCGGGCGTCGCGAGCTCCCGCAGCGCGTCCTTCGTACAGATGTCGACGACCCGCCCGTACTCCGGTTTCTCGGTGTAGTCCATGATCCCGGGGTGCTCGCGGAACTGCCGCCGCACCTCGTGGACCACGGCCCCCGCCGACCGCGACACCGCGTTGATCGCCAGCCCGGAGAAGAGGAAGACGACTGCGGCGCCGAGCATCAGCCCGACGAGGTTGTTGGGCTGCGAGATGTCCATGACGAGGTTGACCGGCGCTCCCTCGCCGCTGGTCCTCACGATTCCCGCCTCCTTCGCCGCCCGGAGGATCGCGTCCCGGTACGAGCCGAAGAGCGCGGCCGCCGCGAGTACGGCGGTGGCGATCGCGATGCCCTTGGTGATGGCCTTCGTCGTGTTGCCCACCGCGTCCAGGTCGGTCAGGACCTGGGCGCCGGCTCCGGTCACGTCGCCGGACATCTCGGCGATGCCCTGCGCGTTGTCGGATACCGGGCCGAAGGTGTCCATGGCGACGATGACCCCGACGGTGGTGAGCAGCCCGGTCCCGGCCAGCGCGACCGCGAAGAGGGCGAGCATGATCGACGTACCGCCGAGCAGGAAGGCCCCGTACACGCCGAGCCCGATGAGCAGCGCGGTGTAGACGGCGGATTCGAGCCCGATGGAGATGCCGGCCAGCACCACCGTCGCGGGCCCGGTCAGCGACGACTTGCCGATGTCGCGGACCGGCCGCCGGGTGGTCTCGGTGAAGTACCCGGTCAGCTGCTGGATGAGGGCGGCCAGCGCGATCCCGATGGCGACCGCGACCAGCGCCAGCATGCGCGGGTCACCGCCGTGCCCGAGGATCTCCTTGTCCGCGACGCCCTCCAGTTCGGCGTACGACGAGGGCAGGTGCGTGAAGACGGCCACGGCCACCAGCACCAGCGAGATCACCGCGGAGATGAAGAACCCCCGGTTGATCGCGGACATGCCACTGCGGTCGCTGCGCCGCGGTGCGACGGCGAAGATCCCGATCATGGCGGTGATCACACCGATCGCGGGCACGATCAGCGGGAACGCGAGTCCGGCGTCGCCGAAGGCCGCCATGCCGAGGATCAGTGCGGCGACCAGGGTCACGGCGTACGACTCGAAGAGGTCGGCCGCCATGCCCGCGCAGTCGCCGACGTTGTCGCCCACGTTGTCGGCGATGGTCGCGGCATTGCGCGGATCGTCCTCCGGAATGCCCTGCTCCACCTTGCCGACCAGGTCGGCGCCGACGTCGGCGGCCTTGGTGAAGATGCCGCCGCCGACCCTCATGAACATCGCGATGAGGGCAGCGCCGAGACCGAAGCCCTCCAGGACCTTCGGCGCGTTTTCGGCGTACACGAGGACGACGACGGCCGCACCCAGCAGGCCGAGGCCCACCGTGATCATGCCGACGACGCCGCCCGTGCGAAATGCGATCTTCATTGCTTTGTGCGAAACGGTCGTCAGATCCTTTACCGCCAGACCCTTTTCCGTCTCCCCCTCCACAGGGGTCGCTTCCCGCGCAGCCGCCGCAACACGCACATTGCTTCGTACGGCGAGCCGCATACCGATGTACCCGGTCGCCGCCGAGAACAGCGCGCCGACGAGGAAGAACAGTGAACGGCCTATCCGCTGCGAGGCGTTGTCCGCCGGAAGCAGCAGGAGCAGAAAGACCACGACCACCGCGAAGATCCCGAGAGTGCGCAACTGCCGCATGAGATACGCATTCGCGCCCTCCTGCACGGCGGCGGCGATCTCCTTCATGGAGTCGGTGCCCTCGTCGGCCGCCAGCACCTGACGTACCAGCAGCTGGGCGACGATCAGTGCGGCGACCGCGACGGCCGCGATGACGATCACGATGAGCCGGTTGTTGTCGGTGAGTGAGACCGCGAGATTCGAGAAGTGTTCGGACTGTGGGGAGTTGAGAAGTCCCGCCATTCGTCCTCCTTGATGCAGAGCTCAAGATGTGGACGGATTGTAGGTAGCGGAAGCTGATCTCAACAGAGTGCCGTTTACTGGATCACACGAAACACCGGCGGAAATGATCGAGAAATAACGAAAGGCCCTGCTCAGCAGGGCCTTTCGAAAATCATTCCCGGAAATACCTTCAGGGCATTACCACCGCGGAAGCGGTGGGCCAGCTCATCCGGATGACTCCGCCGTTTTCCCCGTCGATGACCTGAAGGTCGTCGACGAGTCCACTGATCACGGCGAGGCCCATGTCGTCCTCGCCGTCGGAGTCGAGATCCACCGACCCCGGTGCCGCCCCGGACGCCACTCGCGCCCCGGGGACCGCCCCGGCAGGACCGGGAAGCTCGTCGCCGACCTCGATGGAGAAGGTCTTCTCCTCCTCGGTCAGCGCGACCCGGACCGGATTCGGGCTGTTGTTCGTACGATGCAGGCCGACGGCCCGGGAGCACGCCTCGCCCACCGCGAGCCGGACCTCGTCCAGCACCGCCTCGTCGACCCCGGCCCGGCGCGCCACGGCGGCCGCCACGAGGCGGGCCGTCCTGACGTGCTCGGGCTGGGCGCTGAAACGGAGTTCCACGGTGGCCATTGCGCTCCCCCTCGGACGTACGGGCGTGCGTTCGCAGGGGCCGGGCGGCAAAGCCCGGCACCCCACGTCGTACTGCTTGTTCTGCTCTTGATCCTGCTTGCTTCCGGAGCACCGGAAGCCGTCGGCCGTCAGTCTGTGGCGGCGACGGCCTCGTCGACCGTGGTGTGAATCGGGAACACCTTGGTCAGACCGGTGATCCGGAAGATCTTGAGAATGCGCTCCTGGTTGCAGACCAGGCGCAGCGAGCCCTCATGGGCACGCACACGCTTCAGTCCGCCCACGAGCACGCCGAGGCCGGTGGAGTCGAGGAAGTCCACGCCCTCCATGTCGACAACCAGGTGATAGCTGCCGTCGTTCACCAACTCGACCAACTGCTCGCGCAGCTTGGGCGCGGTATACACATCAATCTCGCCACCGACCTCGACGACCGTACGGTCGCCACCAGGTCCGGACACATTGCGAGTCGACAGGGACAGGTCCACGGATCCTCCAGCACCTTGCTATCGAGCGGCCGTCCCCCTGATGTCTCCCCGGCGGAGCCAGAGGACGGAACGCCAGCCGCGAAACGCATTCAATCACTTACCAGCAGGCGAGCACGACGCCTTGGGGTCATTGTCCGTCACGCCAGTGACAGACTCGGCGGTTGTGGCCAAGAATCCCCGTCCCGGACGACCTCCCCAGAGCAGGGCCGAAGCCCCGTCTCCAGGCGAGGTCCTCGCCCGTCTCACCGCAGGGGAGAGCCGGGCCGCTCGCATCACTCATACGGAGCACTTGCCCCCGCGAGAGGGCAGCCATGCAGTCTGGCCCGACCGCATCCGCAGCGAAGTGATCGCGGCGATCCAGAAATCCGGGATCGACCACCCCTGGACCCACCAGGCACGGGCCGCGGAGCACGCCCTCGACGGCGATTCAGTGGTGATCGCCACAGGAACCGCCTCGGGCAAGTCGCTCGCGTACCTGGCCCCGGTTCTCACGGCCCTGCTGGACGGCTCCGAGGCACCCAACGGCCGGGGCGCGACCGCCCTCTACCTGGCCCCGACGAAGGCACTGGCCGCCGACCAGCGCCGCGCGGTCAAATCCCTCGCGGCCCCGCTCGGCAACGCGGTCCGGCCTGCGGTCTACGACGGTGACACCCCGGTCGAGGAGCGGGAGTGGGTCCGCCAGTACGCCAACCTCGTCCTGACCAACCCCGACATGCTGCACCGCGGCATACTGCCCTCCCACCCCCGCTGGTCCTCCTTCCTGAAGGCCCTGCGGTACGTCGTCATCGACGAGTGCCACACCTACCGGGGCGTCTTCGGCTCGCACGTCGCCCAGGTGATCCGCCGGCTGCGCCGCCTGTGCGCCCGCTACGGCGCCGAACCCGTCTTCCTGCTGGCATCGGCCACCTCGGCCGATCCGGCGGTCGCAGCGAGCCGTCTGACGGGCCTGCCGGTGCAGGAGGTGGCCGACGACGCCTCCCCGCGCGGCGAACTCGTCTTCGCCCTCTGGGAACCCCCGCTCACCGAGCTCCACGGCGAGAACAACGCCCCGGTCCGCCGCACCGCCACCGCCGAGACCGCGGACCTCCTCACCGACCTGATCCTGCACAAGACCCGCACAGTCGCCTTCGTCCGCTCCCGCCGGGGCGCCGAGCTGATCTCCCTGATCACCAAGGAACGTCTCGCCGGGATCGACCGGGCCCTCCCGGCCCGGGTCGCCGCCTACCGGGGCGGCTACCTCCCGGAGGAACGCCGCGCCCTGGAGGCCTCCCTGCACTCCGGCGAACTCCTCGGACTGGCCGCCACCACCGCCCTCGAACTCGGCATCGACGTCTCGGGCCTGGACGCCGTCCTCATCGCGGGCTACCCCGGCACCCGGGCCTCCCTCTGGCAGCAGGCCGGCCGCGCGGGCCGCTCCGGCGAGGGCGCCCTCGCCATCCTGATCGCCCGCGACGACCCGCTGGACACCTACCTGGCCCACCACCCCGAGGCCCTGTTCGCCCAGCCCGTCGAGTCCACCGTCCTCGACCCCGACAACCCCTACGTCCTGGCCCCCCACCTGTGCGCCGCCGCCGCCGAGCTCCCCCTCACCGAACCCGACTTCACCCTCTTCGGCCCGGCCTCCGCCCCCCTCCTGCCCTCCCTCGAAGCGGCGAACCTGCTCCGCCGCCGCTCACGGTCCTGGTACTGGACCCGCCGCGAACGGGCCGCCGACCTGGCTGACATCCGGGGCGAGGGCGGCACCCCGATCCAGATCGTCGAGGAGTCCACCGGCCGCCTGCTGGGCACGGTCGACGCCTCCGCCGCGCACACCTCCGTCCACGAGGGCGCCGTCCACCTCCACCAGGGCCGCACCTATCTGGTCCGCCGCCTCGACCTGGACGACTCCGCCGCCCTGGTCGAGGAGGCCGACCCGCCGTACTCCACCACCGCCCGCGACACCACCGCCATCTCCATCCTCAGCACCGACGAGTCCGTCCCCTGGGGAACGGCCCGGCTCCACTACGGCTCGGTCGAGGTCACCCACCAGGTGGTCTCCTTCCTCCGCCGCCAACTCATCACCGGCGAAGTGCTCGGCGAGACGAAACTCGACCTGCCGCCCCGCACCCTGCGCACCCGCGCCGTCTGGTGGACCCTCAGCGAGGACGACCTCGACACGGCCCGCCTGAACCCGGAGGTCCTCCCCGGCGCCCTGCACGCCGCCGAACACGCCGCCATCGGCCTGCTCCCCCTCTTCGCCACCTGCGACCGCTGGGACATCGGCGGCGTCGCCATCCCCCTCCACCCCGACACGCTCCTGCCCACGGTCTTCGTCTACGACGGCCACCCGGGCGGCGCGGGCTTCGCCGAACGCGGCTTCCACACCGCCCACGCCTGGCTCACCGCCACCCGCGAGGCCATCGCCTCCTGCGAGTGCGACGCCGGCTGCCCGTCCTGCATCCAGTCCCCCAAGTGCGGCAGCGGCAACGACCCCCTCCACAAACGAGGCGCCCTCCGCCTCCTCACCACCCTCCTGAACGCCGCCCCGACACCCGATGCCTGATCCCCCCGGGACCGGCCCCGCCGCCACGGTGAAGGCGGGGGTCACCCCGCTCCCGGCCCCGCCCGAGCCCGCACCACCACCTCGTACGGCCCGACCCCCGCCTTCACCGACACGTCCGCCACCTCCCCCCGTACCGCGCACCCCACCACCCGCACCCCCTGCGCCCGGGCCACCTCCGAGGCCCTCCCGCAGGCCGCCCCCTCTCCCCGCATCCACTCCCCGGCCGCCGCCAGCGCCGCCAGGTCCGCGCCGCCGCCCGCCCGGTGCCGGGCCACCACCGCCTGTCCCATCGCCAGCACGCCCGCGAACACCACCCCCAGCACCGCGATCACCCCGAGCGCCCGCACCGTCGCCGACCCCCGGTCGGTGCCCCTCCCCACCCGCCTCAAGCCCCCACCCCCACCGTCTCCTCCGCCAACGCCACCGCTTCCGCCCGCAACGTCAGCCCAAGCCCGCCGGGCCCCGGCGCGGGAGCCGTCACCAGCACCCGCACCAGGTCGCCCTCCCGCCGGATCCCGACACCCGCTCCGTCCGGCGCGGCCTGCCGCACCGCCGCCTCGGTCGCCGCCGGTGGCTCCTGCCGGGCCGCTGCCCGCGCCCCGGCCCGTGCCGCGTCCACACACTGGATCTGTGCGGCAGCGGCCATCAGCGCCCACACCAGCGCCATCCCGAACACCACCAGCACCGGCAGCACCAACGCCGCCTCCGCGGTCACAAACCCCCGGTCCCTCCCCCAGGCGAACCTCACGTCCGGCACGTCCGGCACGTCCGGCACAACCGACCCGCCCGGAACGACCGGCCCCGGCCGCTCAGAACTGCACATCGAGCGCCCTCCCCACCGCCGCCTGCAACGCCGCCGACACCGCGTCACTGTTGACGACCTTGTAGAGCACCGCCGCGAAGGCACACGCCGCGATCGTTCCCACCGCGTACTCGGACGTGGTCATCCCCAGATCGGCGCCCGCCCGCGCCCGTACCAGCGCCCACCACCGGTTCCCGCCCCGCACCACCTGTCCCCGCATCCACTTCCACATCTCAACCTCCCTGATGTCCCGCACAGTTCGCCGTCCTCATCTCGCCGGTCCCGTCTCGCCCGGCCCCACCTCACCCGGCCCCCAAAAGCTCCTCCCCCAGCCCGATCACCACCGGCGCGACACCCATCACCAGGAACGCCGGCAGAAAGCACAGCGTCAGCGGTACGACGATCAGCACGGCGGCCCTGTTCGCCCCGGCCTCGGCCCTGCGCGCGCGCTCCGCCCTGAGCCGGTCCGCCACCCGCGCCACCGGCCCCGCCGCCGGCGCCCCACTGGACCCGGCCCGCTCCAGGCACCTGGCCAGCCCTTCCGCGCCGGGTATCGCCCCCAACCGCCCCCACGCCTCGCCCGGTTCGCCCCCGAGCCGCAACTCGGCCGCCACCCGTGACAGCCGCTCCCCGACCGGCCCGCCGAGCGAAGCCCCCACCGCCTCGGCCGCCTCTCTAGGCCCCGCCCCCGCCGCCACACAGGCCGCCAGCAGGTCGGCTGCCAGAGGGAGTTGCCGCCCCGCCGCAGCCTCCTCGGCCGCCGCCCGGCTCCTGGGCTGCCGCCCTCGCTGCCACCGCCGTACGCCGATCGCCGCCACCGCCCCGAGCAGGCACCCCCACACCCCGCCCACCAGCACGTACCCGGCGACCACCGCTCCCGCCGCCCCGCCCCAGTCCCGAGCCCAGGCGGTCCCGCCGCCGAGCCCTCTGCGCCGCCGCTCCGCGTACACCGCCGCCTCGACCGCCAGCAGTGTGGCGAGCCGCCGTTTTGCCTCCCGCTCCCGCCGACGGCCGGCCACCGCGAAGGCCAGACATCCCACCGCGGCGGTGGCCGACACCACTACCCCCAGCCTGTGGACAACTTCCCCGTTCACGCGCCCTCCCCCTCTCCGCTCCGTACGATCCGCCGGGCCCACACCAGTCCCCCGGCCTCCAGCAGTCCGCCCACCGCCAGGCAGCCGAGCCCCAGCGGTGTGTGCAGCAGCACCCCGAGCGGGTCCGCGCCCATCGCACTGCCGATCGCCAGCCCGACCACGGGCAGCAGCGCGAGCAGCCCCACCGTCGACCAGGCCCCGGACAGCCGGGCCCGCAACTGCTCACGGCGGTCCCGCTCGTCCCGCAGCGCCGCCTCCAGCCGGTCGAGCCCCGCCGCCAGCCCCGCCCCGCTGCCCACCGACACCTGCCAGCAGACCGCGAGACCGACCAGCCCCCGGGCCCCGGGCTCCTCCGCCGCCCGGTGCAGCGCCACCGGCACATCGCCCCCGAACCGGGCGGCTGCCAAGGCCTCCGCCTCCGCGTCCCCCAGCCCTCCGGTATCCACGGCCGCCGCGTACAGCGCCTGCCCCGGCTGGCTCCCGGCCCTCAGTTCTCCGCTCACCGCCCCGCACAGGGCGATCACCTGATCGCTCCGCCGCCCTCGCGCCCTCGCCAACTCCCGTGCCCGCAACCGCCGTCCCACCACCGGCACCGCCACCGCCCCCAGCACCAGCGGAATCACCGACTCCCCCAGTACGGCGACCACACCCGCCACCGGCAGACACAGCCACTGCGGCCGCACCCGCTCCCGCGCGATCCGCCACCACGCCTCCCACGCGGGCGCCCCACGCCCTTGCGCCACGCCCCCGGCCAGCACCAGCCGGGCCCGCCGCACCTCGTGCTCCCAGCCGACCAGCAGCCAGGCCGCCAGCCCCGCGCACAGCATCGCCGCGTACCCGGCGGCGCCCAACTCCCTCACCACGCACCCCCGATCAGCTCACGCAGCTTCGGCCAGCCCCGCTCCCGCACGAATCCCTCGGCGCCCCACCGCAACGCGGGCACCGTCACCACGAGCCCGGCCGCGTCCCGCTCCAGCACGTGCATCTCGGCGAGCCGACGCCGCCCGTCCCGGTCCCGTACGAGATGCAGCACGACCGACAGCGCGGCCCCCAACTGGCTGTGCAGCGCCGCCCGGTCGAGCCCCGCAGCCGTCCCCAACGCCTCCAGCCGGGCCGGAACATGCGCCGCCGCATTGGCGTGCAGCGTGCCGCAGCCGCCCTCGTGGCCCGTGTTGAGAGCCGCCAGCAGCTCGGTCACCTCCGCCCCGCGCACCTCACCGACCACCAGCCGGTCCGGCCGCATCCGCAGCGCCTGGCGGACCAGGTCCCGCAGGGTGACCCGCCCCGCACCCTCCTGGTTGGGCGGCCTCGACTCCAGCCGCACCACATGCGGATGGTCGGGCCGCAATTCGGCCGAGTCCTCGGCCAGCACGATCCGTTCGCGCTCCCCGACCAGCCCGAGCAGCGCCGAGAGCAGCGTGGTCTTGCCCGCCCCCGTACCGCCGCTGATCAGGAACGACAGCCGGGCCTCGACCAGTGCCCGCAGCAGTACGTCACCGCCCGGCGGCACCGTCCCCGCCGCCACCAGCTCCTCCGGCCCAAAGGCCTTCGGCCGCACCACCCGCAGCGACAGGCACGTCGACCCGACGGCCACCGGCGGCAGCACTGCATGCATCCGCGTCCCGTCCGGCAGCCGTGCGTCCACCCACGGCCGGGCGTCGTCCAGCCGCCGTCCGGCGACCGCCGCGAGCCGCTGTGCCAGCCTGCGTACCGCCGCCGCGTCCGGGAAGGACACCCCGGCGAGCTCCAGTCCCGCACCCCGGTCCACCCACACCCGGTCCGGCGCCGACACCAGCACATCGCTCACCGACGGATCGGCGAGCAGCGGCTCCAGCGGCCCGGTGCCCACCAGCTCGGACCTCAACTCAGCCGCGGCACCCAGCACTTCCGCGTCCCCGAGCAGCCGCCCCTGGGCGCGCAGCGCCGCGGCGACCCTTGCCGGGGTCGGCTCGGCCCCGCTCTCCGCGAGCCGCTGCCGTACGGCATTGAGGAGTACGGTCGCGCTCATCGGGCCGCACCCCCGACCAGTGCCCGCTCCCAGAAGGCCGTGCAGAACCGGGCCAGCGGCCCGCGCGCACTGCCCCCCGGCGGTTCCCCGTCCGCGAGGGCCGCCAACAGCCCCGGATCGGACGGCAGTTCGCCCACCAGCGGCAGATTCAGGGTCCTGGCCACCCATTCCTCGTCCAGCCCTGCCGAGTACGGCCCCCGTACGACGGTCCGCAGGTCCGCCAGGACCATGCCCGCCGCAGCGGCGACCCGCTGCGCGGCGGCCACCGCCCGCAGCTCCCCGGGCACCACCAGGAGCCCCACGTCGAGCTGCGCGAGGGCCTCCGCCACGCTCTCGTCGACCCGGCGCGGCAGGTCCACGACGACCACTCCGCCCGCCCGCCGGGCCGCCGCCAGCACGGCACGCATCGATTCCGGCGGGATCACCACCGCGTCACTGCGGTCCCAGCTCAGCACCCTCAGGTCGTGCAGCCGGGGCAGTGACTCCTCCAGCGCGGCACTGGCCACCCGGCCGCGCGAAGCGGCGAATTCCGGCCACCGCATGCCTTCCGCGTTCTCCCCGCCGAGCAGGACGTCGAGCCCGCCGCCGAGCGGATCACCGTCGACGAGCATCGTCCGCCGGCCCGCCCGGGCCGCGGTCACGGCCAGCGCGCAGGCCAGGGTGGAGGCCCCCGCCCCGCCACGTCCGCCCATCACGCCGACGGTGAGTGCCTGACGGCCGACGCCCTCCGTCGCGTCGGCGATCTGGTTCACCAGCCAGTTCTCGGCGTCCGGCAGCCGCAGTACGTGATCCGCGCCGATCTCGACGGCCCGCTGCCAGACCGTCGGGTCGTCCTGGTCGTGCCCGACGAGCAGGACGCCACGTCTGCGCACGGCCCCCCGCACCCGGACCGCCGCGTCGTCCCCGACGAGCACCAGCGGCGCCGATTCCCAGCTGCCGCGCCGCTCCGGCACCCCGTGGTGGACTTCCGGCTCCACCCCCGCCGCGGCGCACAGCCGCAGCAGATCGTCGAGCAGTTCCACGTCCTCGGTGACGATCAGCGGTCCGCCCCGCCGCCCTTCGGCGGCCGACAACCGGTCGGGTGTCATCGATCCACTCACGATCCCCGCCCCCTCTCACTGCGATCTCAAGCGATTTGGACATCCGCTGAGTTCGCGGACTGGAATCACCGTGCAGCGATCAGGAAAATCATGTGGATCTTGCTCAAGAACTGTGGACAACTCCGCGCTTGTGCATATTCCGCTCACCCTTACCAGTGACTTCCAAGGGAAACGGAACGACTACGGAGCGTGACGAGTTCGGAAGTCATGAAGGCATCGCCGGAAGCCGGACGACAGCGGGAGGGTCATGCGATGAGCGCGTTCGAGGGGTCGGCCCGGAGCCCGAAAAAGCATCCGGACATGCGACGACCCCCGCCGGGGGGGAGAGCGGGGGTCGTCTGCCACGGTTCGACTCGGGGGGGGAGGAGCCGAACCGGGGTAGCACGGTCGCGAACGATCCGTGACTTCCATGGTGTACCCGAGAGCCTTCTCAGGCAAACCCACGCGCCCCAGCGTACGCCGAATGGTGGGCGCCTATGCTCGCCTCGTGGAAAACCACTCGCTGCCCCGCACCGCTGCCTTCTTCGATCTGGACAAGACCGTCATTGCGAAGTCGAGCACGCTGACCTTCAGCAAGTCCTTCTACCAAGGCGGGCTGATCAACCGCCGGGCCGTTCTTCGAACGGCCTACGCACAGTTCGTCTTCCTGGCGGGCGGCGCGGACCACGATCAGATGGAGGGCATGCGCGAATACCTCTCCGCGCTCTGCAAGGGATGGAACGTCCAGCAGGTGCGGGAGATCGTCGCCGAGACCCTGCACGACCTGATCGACCCGATCATCTACGACGAGGCCGCCTCCCTCATCGAGGAGCACCACGCGGCCGGCCGGGACGTGGTGATCGTCTCGACGTCCGGTGCCGAGGTGGTCGAGCCGATCGGTGAGCTGCTCGGTGCGGACCGGGTGGTGGCGACCCGGATGGTGGTCGGCGACGACGGCTGCTTCACCGGCGAGGTGGAGTACTACGCCTACGGCCCGACCAAGGCCGAGGCCGTCAAGGAGCTCGCCGCCTCGGAGGGGTACGACCTGGCGCGCTGCTTCGCGTACAGCGATTCGGCCACCGACGTACCGATGCTGGAGTCGGTCGGGCACCCCTACGCGGTCAACCCGGACCGTGCGCTGCGCCGCGAGGCGACCGCCAGGGAGTGGCCGGTTCTCGTCTTCAGCCGCCCCGTCCGGCTCAAGCAGCGGCTGCCCTCCCTGTCCATGCCGCCCCGCCCCGCACTGATGGCGGCAGCGGCGGTCGGTGCGGCCGCGGCGACCGCTGGTCTCGTCTGGTACGCCAGCCGTCGGCGCAGCGCACTCACCAGGGACACCACAGCCGGACGGTTTGCCCGTATTTGAGAGTAAAAGTAAAGAAGTGCTGCCAGGGGTTCCGCTTCCCCGGCAAGGGGAGTACAAAGGATTCAACGGCCCGCGAGACCAGGGACATCCGAGAGGATCACCTTCTACGCAGTACGGCCCCACGGACCGCGCATGAAAGCCGAGCACCCACGCGACGTCGACCCGTCGATTACGGGCCAGCCGCACCAGGCCACGGGCGAAGATCCCGACCTGATGGGCAAACTTTCGAGGACGCTTGGTAACCCGGCGGACATGCCAGCGGCGGTACCGATTCCGGTACCGCCGCATCTTCTTTTCCGCCACGCCTCCGCCGCGATTCCCGGCGTTTCAGGGCCGGTTGAGGCCCCGTACGACCCTCAGGCCGCGCCGCGCTGGAGCGCTTCGCAGACCGCGGTCGACTCCCGCGCCCCCAGCTCGGCCGCACGCCCGCAGTGCGCGATCCAGCGCGCGACGCCTTCCGGCGTACCGGACACGTATCCCTCCAGGGCTCCGGCGTAGGCCGCCCGCCCCAGTTCCGCGTGGCCCACCTCGGGCGGGCAGACCGACTTCGGGTCGAGGCCGCTGTTGATCAGCACGATGCGCTCGGCGGTGCGCGCGACGAGGCCGTTGTGCGAGCCGAAGGGGCGCAGCGCCATCAGCTCACCGTGCACCACCGCCCCCATGACCAGCGCGGGAGCAGCCGCACCACCCGCGATGATCAGCTGGGACAGCCCTTCCAGGCGTGCCGCCACCTCGTCCGCACCGGGCAGCGGCAGCTCGATCAGCGGCTCGTCCACCGGCTCGCCCACCAGCCTCGGCCGGCCCACCAGTTCGTCGGCGATCCCCGCACCGCCGGCCGCGACCAGGTGCAGCCGCGCCAGCACCCGCAGCGGTGACTGCCGCCAGATGGACAGGAGCTGACCGGCCTCGGCCGTCAACCGCAGCGCCCCGCCGACCACCCGCGATTCGTCGTCCACGCTGAAGTCGGTACGCCGCCGCACCTCCTCCAGTGCCCAGTCCGCGCCCGAGAGCGCCGCCGAACCGCGCGCTCCGCGCAGTGCGGCCTCCGCGGTGATCTCGTTGCTGCGGCGCCGCATGACGCGGTGCCCGTAGACCCTGTCCACGGCCTTGCGCACGGAATCCACGGCCTCGGGCACGCCGGTCAGCGCACCCAGCGCCGCGAGCGGATCAGCGTTCGTACTCATAAGTAAGGAGCGTACGCACCGATCCCTCACACCCCTCCCTTCCCCTCCTTGGAGTGGTCTTCTTCACTCATCGTGCACACCCAATGCATTCATGCGATTACCCTTGGTGAACATGAAGATCGCTTTCGTCGGGAAGGGCGGCAGTGGCAAGACCACGCTGTCCTCGCTGTTCATCCGCCACCTCACCGCCAACGAGGCCCCGGTCGTCGCCGTCGACGCCGACATCAACCAGCACCTGGGCGCGGCCCTCGGTCTCAGCGACGAGGAGTCGGCCGCGATGCCCGCGATGGGCGCGCACCTCCCCCTCATCAAGGACTACCTCCGCGGCACCAACCCCCGCATCGCCTCCGCCGAGACGATGATCAAGACGACCCCGCCCGGCGAGGGCTCCCGGCTGCTGCGGGTCCGCGGGGACAACCCGGTGTACGACGCCTGCGCGCGCCCCGTCGCGCTCGACGACGGCGAGGTCAGGCTGATGGCGACGGGCCCGTTCACCGAGTCCGACCTCGGGGTGGCCTGCTACCACTCCAAGGTCGGCGCGGTCGAGATGTGCCTGAACCACCTGGTCGACGGCCCGGAGGAGTTCGTCGTGGTCGACATGACGGCAGGCTCGGACTCCTTCGCGTCGGGCATGTTCACCCGCTTCGACATGACGTTCCTGGTGGCCGAGCCGACCCGCAAGGGGGTGTCCGTCTACCGCCAGTACAAGGAGTACGCCCGGGACTACGGCATCGCGCTCAAGGTCGTCGGCAACAAGGTGCAGGGCCAGGACGACCTGGACTTCCTGCGCGCGGAGGTCGGCGACGACCTGCTGGTCACCATGGGCCACTCGGACTGGGTGCGCGCCATGGAGAAGGGCCGGCCGGCCCGCTTCGAGCTCCTGGAGGCGGACAACCGCCTCGCCCTCCAGACCTTGCAAGACGCCGCCGAGGACAGCTACGCGCACCGCGACTGGGAGCGCTACACCCGTCAGATGGTGCACTTCCACCTGAAGAACGCGGAGAGCTGGGGAAACGCGAAGACGGGTGCCGACCTGGCTGCCCAGGTCGACCCCGCCTTCGTACTGGACGAGCAGCTGGCGGTCAGTGCGCCGGCTTAGTCCCCGGCGCCGCGGGAGCGTGGGCCGCGGGCGCGTGAGGCGCGGGCTGGGCGGCCGGGTTCAGGAAGGTCGCCCAGTCCGTCTTCGGCGCCTGGCCGACCTTCAGCGTGCGGAGCTTGGCCAGCACCTTCGGGTCCTGCGCGTCCAGCCAGTCGGCGAGCTGACGGAACGACACGCACCTGACCTCGCGCTGGGTGCAGACGGTCTTGATGGTGTCCTCGATGGCGCGCATGTACGTGCCGCCGTTCCAGGACTCGAAGTGGTTGCCGATGATCAGCGGGGCGCGGTTGCCCCTGTACGAGCGGCCGAACGCCTGGACCAGGCCGTCGCGCATCTGGTCGCCCCAGTACCGGTGCCGGCTCTCGTCGCCCCGCGTCGCGCCCGACTGGTTCATGTAGAAGTTGTAGTCCATGGACAGGGTCTGGAAGGCGCGGCCGGGGACGGGCACCAGCTGCATCGAAAGGTCCCAGAGCCTGCCCTCCTTCTCGGGCCAGATCTGGTCGTTGACGCCGCTGGTGTCGTAGCGGAAGCCCATCTCGGAGGCGGCGCGCATGAAGTTCTTGCGCCCCTCCAGGCAGGGGGTGCGGGCGCCGACGAGTTCCTTCTCGTAGTCGAAGGGCAGCGGCTTCAGGTTCTTGAGGGCGGCGTTGGTCTTCCAGTTCTTGACGAAGGACTTGGCCTGCCGGATCTCGCTCTTCCACTCCTCCTTCGACCAGGTGCCCACTCCGCCGTCCTTGCCGCAGAAGTGGCCGTTGAAGTGGGTGCCGATCTCGTTGCCCTCGAACCAGGCGCCGCGGATCTGCTCCACGGTGTCCCTGATTCCCTTGGCATCGTTGAAGCCGATGTCCGAGCGTCCGGCGGAGTGCCGGGGCGGGTCGTAGAGGTTCTTCTTGTCCTCGGGCAGGAGGTAGACCCCGCTCAGGAAGTACGTCATCGACGCGTTGTACCGCTGGCCGACCTTGCGGAAGTGCGAGAAGAGCCGCTGGCTGTCCTCGCCCGCTCCGTCCCAGGAGAAGACGACGAACTGCGGCGGCTTCTCACCGGGCTTCAGCTTGCGCGGTACGGGCTGCAGCGGCTGCGTGCCGGTGTACGCGGTCGAACCGTCGCCGATCAGGCGGGCCGGGCTCCCCGGAGCGGCGACGGGCGGGTTCTTCCTGGCGCCGTGGGCACCGCCCTGGCCGCTCTCGACCGGGTCCGCCGAGCCGCCACAGCCGGCGAGGGTCGCCAGGGACAGTGCGGCGGCGGTGACGCCGAAGGTGACTCTCTTCTTGGCGGCCAGCATGCGCCCACCCTCTTTCTTTTTTGGTGCCCGGTCGGCCGTAATCGTGCGGTAAACCTCGCATGCACCCACACGCCCCCAGATCCGACAAGCCGTCCGAAATGCTTATTCACTTGTTCGGGTGATTACTTGACCCACATGCACCCATAGGCACTGCCGATTCTTTACTCTGAATTACTATTCGTTTACCGAGAGTTTTAGGTCCCCCGCTGCACGCCGTGACCCACGGCCGCGACCCCTCAGTCCCGTGACTCAAGTCCGCGACCCGCGCTGCCCCGGAGGAGACAAGCAGATGTCCGCTTGCGTACCCACTCGTCCCGACCACACCTCTCGCACCACCCGCGCCTCGCGCTTCCAGCGGCCGCACAGCCCGCCGCAGGAGGACAACGGCCGGAAGGGCGACGGCCGTCGGCACCGGTTCAAAATCGGCGGCGGTGATCTGTCCGCGTCGATCACCGTGTTCCTGATCGCCGTACCCATGTCCCTCGGACTGGCCGTCGCCATCGACGCGCCCCTCCAGGCAGGCCTGATCGGCGCCGCCGTCGGCGGGATCGTCGGCGGACTGCTCGGCGGCTCGCCTCTCCAGGTCAGCGGCCCGTCGGCCGGACTGACCGTCGTGACGGCCGAGTTGATCCAGCGCTACGGCTGGCGCACCACCTGCGGGATCGTGATCTGCGCCGGACTGGTGCAGATCCTCCTCGGCTCGCTCAAGGCCGCGCGCAACGCGCTGGCCGTCAGCCCCGCCATCGTGCACGGCACCCTCGCCGGCATCGGCGTCGCCATCGCGCTCGCCCAGCTGCACATCGTGCTCGGCGGCTCACCGCAGAGCTCCGCCACCGCCAACGCCCTCGCCCTGCCCGAGCAGTTGGCTCACCTCGGCCCGGCCGCCCCCCTGATCGGTGCGCTCACCATCGCGGTCCTGGTGCTGTGGCCACGCCTTCCCGGACGTACGGGAAGAATCGTCCGCAAGGTCCCGGCCGCGCTCGCCTCCGTGGCCCTCGCCACCGCGGTCGCCGCCGTCGCCGCGCCCCACATCACCCGGGTCGACCTGCCGTCCTGGCGCAGCCACGCGCTGCCCGAGATGCCGCAGGGACCGGTGCTCGCGCTGGTCGCGGCGGTACTGACCGTCACACTGGTGGCGAGCCTGGAGTCGCTGCTGTCCGCGGTCGCCGTGGACAAGCTCGCCGCCGACCGGCCGGGGACGGCGCCCGTGCCGCGCTCCGACCTGGACCGCGAGCTGCGTGGCCAGGGTGCTTCCAACATGGTGTCCGGGCTGCTCGGCGGGCTGCCGATCTCCGGCGGCGCCGTCCGCTCGACCGCCAACGTCCGTACGGGAGCGACCACTCGGGCCGCCACCGTGCTGCACGGCGTGTGGGTGCTGCTCGCCGCCGGACTGCTGGTCGGCGTACTGGAATGGATTCCGCTGGCGGCGCTGGCCGCCCTGGTCATGATGGTCGGCATCCAGATGGTGAGCTTCGCGCACATCCGCAACGTGCACCGGCACCGGGAGTTCCTGGTGTACGTCACCACGGTCGGCGGCGTCGTGCTGTTCGGCGTGCTGGAGGGTGTGGCGCTGGGGATCGCGGTGGCGGTCGCGGTCGCGATGCACCGCCTGGCCAGGACCCGTATCGTCACCGAGACCACCGCCGACGGCGTCCATCACGTCAGGGCACGCGGCCAGTTGACCTTCCTCGCGGTGCCCCGGCTGACCCGCACGCTGGCCCAGGTGCCCCAGGGCGCACACACCGTCGTGGAGCTGGACGGCTCGTTCATGGACCACGCGGCGTACGAAGCCCTCCAGGGCTGGCAGGACTGCCATGTCGCCCAGGGCGGAAAGGTCGAGGTCACCGGCAGGTCCGGAATCCGGGTCTCCGGTCCGGCCTCGGCGGTCGCGCACACCTGCTGCCGCCCCTGGACCCCCTGGCGCAACCACCACTGCGACGAGCACGCTCCCCCCGCCGCCGAGCCGGCCGCGGGCCCGGCCGGGACGCGCCATCTGGCCAGCGGACTCAGCGCGTTCCAGCGCAACACCGCGCCCCTGGTGCGCGACGAACTGGCCCGGCTGGCGCGCGAAGGACAGAAGCCGACCCAGCTCTTCCTCACCTGCGCGGACTCACGGCTGGTCACCAGCATGATCACGTCGAGTGGCCCGGGCGACCTCTTCACCGTACGGAACGTGGGAAACCTGGTTCCGCCGCCGGGTGCGGAGAGCACGGACGATTCGGTCGCCGCCGCCATCGAGTACGCGGTGGACGTGCTGGAGGTGGAGTCCATCACGATCTGCGGGCACTCCGGCTGCGGCGCCATGCAGGCGCTGCTCAACGGGCCCGCGGCAGGGGCCGAAGCGACCCCGCTGCGGCGCTGGCTGCGGCACGGACTGCCCAGCCTCAAGCGGATGAAGAGCCGTCACCACGCATGGGCGCGGATCTCCGGGCGGCTGCCCACCGACGCGGTGGAGCAGCTCTGCCTCACCAATGTGGTGCAGCAACTGGAGCACCTGCGGCGGCACGAGGCGGTGAAGCGCAAGCTCGCCGAAGGGAAGCTGAAGCTGCACGGGATGTACTTCCACGTGGCCGAGGCACAGGCATATCTGCTGGTCGACGGGGCACGCGTCGGGGAGACCATGGAGGTTTTCGACCGGGTGGCGCCCTCGTCGCACACGGAGTTGGAAGGGCTCACCGCATGAGCACCGCCTGAGCGGCGCCTGAGCAGCGCCCTGCCAGCGCCCTGCGCACCGCCTGAACCCTTCCCGGGCGGCATCCGTGAGACCTGATGGCCCCCCTCGCGGGAATCCCGCGAAGGGGGCCGTTCGAATGCCGTCGGCCGTCGGCGCGCACCGGTACGGACGTCGCACCAGCTCATAGGTCTAAACCAATTTCCGGATGGCTCTTGTCACCCGGCCTTTCGACTGATGAGCTAGGCGACGGGACACATCGGACGCCCTGGGAATGGGAGATGTCGTGAGCAACGAAAGCCTGGCCAATCTGTTGAAGGAAGAGCGCCGATTCGCTCCTCCCGCAGAGCTGGCCGCGAACGCCAACGTCACTGCGGAGGCGTACGAGCAGGCCAAGGCCGATCGTCTCGGCTTCTGGGCCGAGCAGGCACGCCGGCTCACCTGGGCCACCGAGCCCACCGAGACGCTCGACTGGTCGAACCCGCCCTTCGCGAAGTGGTTCGCGGACGGCGAACTCAACGTCGCGTACAACTGCGTGGACCGCCACGTCGAGGCGGGCAACGGCGACCGCGTCGCCATCCACTTCGAGGGCGAGCCGGGCGACAGCCGCGCCATTACGTATGCGGAGCTCAAGGACGAGGTGTCGCGTGCCGCGAACGCCCTGACCGAGCTGGGCGTACGCAAGGGCGACCGCGTCGCCGTCTACCTCCCGATGATCCCCGAGGCCGCGGTCGCGATGCTGGCCTGCGCCCGCGTCGGTGCCGCGCACTCGGTGGTCTTCGGCGGTTTCTCCGCCGACGCCGTCGCCTCCCGCATCCAGGACGCCGACGCCAAGCTCGTCATCACCTCCGACGGCGGCTACCGGCGCGGCAAGCCGTCCGCGCTGAAGCCCGCGATCGACGAGGCCGTGGCCAAGTGCCCGCAGGTGGAGCACGTGCTGGTGGTACGCCGCACCGGCCAGGACACCGCGTGGAACGAGCGCACCGACGTCTGGTGGCACGACATCGTCGGCCGTCAGTCCGCCGAGCACACCCCCGAGGCGTTCGAGGCCGAGCACCCGCTCTTCATCCTCTACACGTCAGGTACGACGGGTAAGCCCAAGGGCATCCTGCACACCTCCGGCGGCTACCTCACCCAGGCGGCGTACACCCACCACGCGGTCTTCGACCTCAAGCCCGAGACCGACGTCTACTGGTGCACCGCCGACATCGGCTGGGTCACCGGGCACTCGTACATCGTCTACGGCCCGCTGGCCAACGGCGCGACGCAGGTCATGTACGAGGGCACCCCCGACAGCCCGCACCAGGGCCGTTTCTGGGAGATCGTGCAGAAGTACGGCGTGAGCATCCTCTACACCGCGCCGACCGCGATCCGCACGTTCATGAAGTGGGGCGACGACATCCCCGCGAAGTTCGACCTGTCGTCGCTGCGCGTCCTCGGGTCGGTCGGCGAGCCGATCAACCCCGAGGCCTGGGTCTGGTACCGCAAGCACATCGGCGGCGACAAGTGCCCGATCGTGGACACCTGGTGGCAGACCGAGACCGGCGCGATGATGATCTCGCCGCTGCCCGGCGTGACCGAGACGAAGCCCGGGTCGGCACAGCGCGCGCTGCCCGGAATCTCCGCCACCGTCGTCGACGACGAGGCCCGCGAGGTGCCGGACGGGGGCGGCGGCTACCTGGTGCTGACGGAGCCGTGGCCCTCCATGCTCCGTACGATCTGGGGCGACGACCAGCGCTTCATCGACACCTACTGGTCGCGCTTCGAGGGCAAGTACTTCGCCGGTGACGGCGCGAAGAAGGACGAGGACGGCGACATCTGGCTGCTCGGCCGGGTCGACGACGTGATGCTGGTGTCCGGCCACAACATCTCCACCACCGAGGTCGAGTCCGCTCTCGTCTCGCACCCGTCGGTCGCCGAGGCGGCCGTGGTCGGTGCCGCGGACGAGACCACCGGTCAGGCCATCGTGGCCTTCGTGATCCTGCGCGGTACGGCGTCCGAGACCGACTCGCTCGTCGCCGACCTGCGCAACCACGTCGGCGCCACGCTCGGCCCGATCGCCAAGCCGAAGCGGATCATGCCGGTGGCCGAGCTGCCGAAGACCCGGTCCGGCAAGATCATGCGGCGGCTGCTGCGCGACATCGCCGAGGACCGCGAGCTGGGCGACGTCTCGACGCTGACGGACGCTTCGGTGATGGGGCTCATCCAGGCCAAGCTGCCGAGCTCGGCGGGCAGCGAGGACTGATCCACCTCTGGGTTCTTCCTCTGGGTTCTTCCTCTGGGTTCTTCCTCTGGGTTCTTCCTCTGGGTTCTTCCCCGAGTTCTCAAGGAGGGCATCCGGGCGGCTCTGCCGCGCCGGGTGCCCTTTTTGCTCTTAAAGTGAAGATCGCCGGATACGCCCTTGCGCACCACCGGTAGAGTTGTCCGCGCGTCAGGAACGCGTCAAAACTCAACAGGTGCGCCGGGAAGTCTGGTCGGCAATGTGCTTCATGCTGCCCACCCGACCGGAGGTCTTTCCCGTGGCTGCGCCCACTCCCCCGTCCGCACCGACGCCCCCGCCCGGCAAGCACGAGCCCGGCAGCCCGGTGCCGGTCAGCCGCAAGGTACTCGGCCGGCTCCCGCTCCCCGAGCGGAAGTACGTCGCCGACGCGCTCCGCACCGAGACGGTCGGCGGCGTCCTCCTCCTGGTCGCCGCGATCGCCGCGCTGATCTGGGCGAACACCTTCGGTTCGAGTTACGAGGCGTTCCGCGGGCTGCACTTCGGGCCCGGCTTCCTCGGCCTCGACCTGTCCGTCCAGCACTGGGCCGCCGACGGTCTGCTGGCCGTCTTCTTCTTCGTCGCGGGCATCGAGCTCAAGCGCGAACTGGTCGCGGGCGAGCTGCGCGACCCGAAGGCCGCGGCGCTGCCCGTGATCGCCGCCCTCTGCGGCATGGCGGTGCCGGCCCTCGTCTACGTACTGGTCAATGTGCTCGGCAACGGGAGCACCGACGGCTGGGCCGTGCCGACCGCGACCGACATCGCCTTCGCGCTGGCCGTCCTCGCGGTGATCGGCACCTCGCTGCCGTCCGCGCTGCGGGCGTTCCTGCTTACCCTGGCCGTCGTCGACGACCTCTTCGCGATCCTGATCATCGCCATCTTCTTCACCAGTGACATCAACTTCGTGGCGCTCGCCGGCGCGGCCGTCGGCCTGGCCGTCTTCTGGCTGCTGCTGCGGGCGAACGTACGCGGCTGGTACGTCTACGTACCGCTGGCCCTGGCCATCTGGGGCCTGATGTACAACAGCGGCGTGCACGCCACGATCGCCGGTGTCGCCATGGGCCTGATGCTGCGCTGCACCCGGCGCGAGGGCGAGGAGCACTCGCCGGGCGAGCACATCGAGCACCTGGTGCGGCCGTTGTCTGCGGGGCTGGCGGTGCCGCTGTTCGCCCTGTTCTCCGCCGGTGTCTCGGTGTCGGGCGGTGCGCTCGCGGATGTCTTCACCAAGCCGGAGACGCTGGGTGTGGTGCTCGGTCTGGTGGTCGGCAAGGCAGTGGGCATCTTCGGCGGTACGTGGCTGGCGGCCCGGTTCACCAAGGCCGAGCTGAACGAGGACCTGGTCTGGCCGGACGTCTTCGCGGTCGCCACGCTGGCCGGAATCGGCTTCACCGTGTCGCTGCTGATCGGCGAACTGGCCTTCACCGACGACCTGAAGCTGGCCGACGAGGTCAAGGCGGCCGTCCTGATCGGGTCGCTGATCGCCGCCGTGCTGTCCGCGGTGCTGCTGAAGCTGCGGGTCCGCAAGTACCGTGCGCTCTACGAGGAGGAGGAGCGCGACGAGGACATGGACGGCATCCCCGACATCTACGAGGTCGGGAAGCCGGACTACCACCTGCGGATGGCCGCGATCCACGACGCGAAGGCGGCGGAACACCGGCGTTTGGCGTCGCTCTGCGGGGAACCCGACAGCGACGCCGGTAGCGGAACGCGCGGCTAAGTGCCGGGGGCGGCGCGCGACGGCGGCGGCTGTCCGGCATGATCTGACATCGGGTCGGTGACGGCTCCGGTGGGCCCCAGGGCCCGGCGGGGGCGCGGCTGCCCCGAACAGGCTTGACGATGAAACAGAAGAGGGAGAGAGCGATGAGCGACCCCGCCCGCAACGCCTCCGACGCGCAGCGCGTCCACGGCGTCGAGAGCGCCGACCGCAGCCTCGGCCAGTTGGTCGCCACGGCGACGACCGAGATGTCCGCGCTGGTGCACGACGAGATCGCACTGGCGAAGACACAGCTGCGGCAGGACGTGAAGCGGGGGGCGGTCAGCGGCGGGGCGTTCGGCGCGGCCGGCATGGTGCTGGTCTTCTCGCTGCCGATGCTCAGCTTCGCCCTGGCGTACGGGTTCGAGGCCTGGACGGGCTGGAACCTCGCCTGGTGCTTCCTGCTCTCCTTCGCCGTGAACGTCGTGGTGGCAGCCCTGATCGGCCTCATCGGCGTGGTCTTCGCCAAGAAGGCCAAGAAGGGGAAGGGCCCGCAGAAGGTCGCGGCGTCCGCCAAGGAGACGGCGGCCGTGCTCGGAAACGCGAGGCCGCACCCCCGCCAGGAGGACACGGCTGTTGTGGCACGCTCATCCGTATGACCGCCCTTGATACCGACGGCTCCGGTACTCCCACCTCGTCCGCCGCGACCCCGGCCTCGGGGGCCTCGGCCGCTTCCGTCGTACGGCTCGACGGTCCCTGGACGCACCGGGACGTGGCCGCCAACGGTGCGCGCTTCCACATCGCGGAGCTCGGGGAGGGGCCGCTGGTCCTGCTGCTGCACGGGTTCCCGCAGTTCTGGTGGACGTGGCGGCACCAGCTGACCGCGCTCGCGGACGCCGGGTACCGGGCCGTGGCGATGGACCTGCGCGGGGTGGGCGGCAGCGACCGCACGCCGCGCGGCTACGACCCGGCGAACCTGGCGCTCGACATCACGGGCGTCGTACGGTCCCTGGGCGAGCCGGACGCCGCGCTCGTCGGGCACGACCTGGGCGGGTACCTGGCGTGGACGGCGGCGGCGATGCGGCCCAAGCTGGTGCGCCGACTGGTCGTCTCGTCGATGCCGCACCCCAGACGCTGGCGTTCCGCGATGCTCTCGGACTTCGCCCAGTCGCGGTCCGGCTCGTACGTCTGGGGCTTCCAGCGGCCGTGGGTGCCCGAACGCCAGCTGGTCGCGGACGACGCGGCGCTGACGGGGCGGCTCATCAGGGAGTGGTCGGGCCCGCGACAGCCCGACGACAAGGCCGTCGACACCTATCGGCGCGCGATGACGATCCCCTCCACTGCACACTGCTCGATCGAGCCGTACCGGTGGATGGTCCGGTCGATGGCCCGGCCCGACGGCCTCCAGTTCAACCGCCGGATGAAGACGCCGGTGCGGGTGCCGACGCTGCATCTGCACGGCTCGCTGGACCCGGTGATGCGCACCCGCAGCGCGGCGGGCTCCGGCGAGTACGTCGAAGCGCCCTACCGCTGGCGGCTGTTCGACGGCCTCGGGCACTTCCCCCACGAGGAGGACCCGGAGGCCTTCTCCACGGAACTGGTGAACTGGCTGCAGGACCCGGAGCCGGACCGGTAGACCCGGACCACGGCTCCACGCTGAACACTTGTGCGACGAACAGCCAAATGCCTCCCGCATACGCCAATTGGCGGCCCGTCAGGCGGTTACCGACCATGGGCCCCGGGCACACGTCGGGGTATGGGCTGGACGCACGACTACGGTGACTCAGCACGCAACCGCCACTCGGCCACCGCGCCGATCATCTCCGAGAGGGGACGCCCGCACGATGAGGGTCATGAACACCCCGGTCAGGCGATGGGTATCCCGCGCATCCTCCGGCGCCGCGCCCGCTGGATGTCCGCGCGGCTGAGGCATCAGCGGACCTGAGGATCACTCCCTCTTGAGGCTCACTCCCTCCTGAGGTATTCGAGTCCCGGGTGCACGTGCCGGTAGCCCTCCAGCAGCCTGTGCGCCACCTGGACCGAGTCGACGAGCGGATGCAGCGCGAACGCCTTCACCGCCTGCCGCTTCGACCCGCTCTCCCCCGCGGCCAGTACGCAGCGCTCCACGGCCTTCACGGCGGCCACCAGGCCCGCCTCGTGGCCGCCCAGCTGCGACACCGCGAGGGGGCGGGCACCGGTCGCGTCGACCAGGCACGGAACCTCGATGACGGCTGCCTCGTTCAGGATGCCGATCACCCGGCCACCGCTCTCGCCGGGAGAGCTGCCCCTGCGCCGGTTGCGGACGTTCAGGATCAGCCTCGCGGGCTCGTCGCGGGCGATGGCCCGCATCAGGGCAAGCGCCACGTCCTCGTACCCGCCGGACTCCAGGTCGTCGGCCGCGCGCTCGCCCGCACCGGCCGCCTCCCGGTTCTCCGCCATGTACGTGGCCTCGCGCTCGGCCCTCGTACGGTCCCAGGCGTCCCAGGCGGCGCCAGGACCGGCCTCGGCGCGCCCTGCGGTCCCGTAGGCCGCCAACTCGTCGTAGAAGCGTGACTGTTGGCCTTGGAGGAAGGCGCCCCGGGTGAGCTCGGCCTGCCGGTAGCCCTGCACCGCCTCGCGGTTGAAGTAGTAGTAGTGCAGATACTCGTTGGGTACGGAGCCGAGCGAGCGCAGCCAGTCGGCGCCGAAGAGCTTGCCCTCCTCGAAGGAGGTCAGCCGGCCCTCGTCGGCGAACAGCTCCGGGAGGACGTCCTTGTCGTCGACGTACAGCCCGCGCAGCCAGCCGAGGTGGTTCAGCCCGACGTAGTCGATGGCCACCGAGTCGCCGTGGGTGGACGCGGGGTCGCGCACGCCCAGCGTCCGGGCCACTCTGCGGGCCAGGCCCACCGGGGAGTCACAGATGCCGATGACCCGGTCGCCGAGGTGGTGGGACATGGCCTCGGTGACCAGACCGGCGGGGTTGGTGAAGTTGATGACCCAGGCGTCCGGCGCCAGCAGGGCCACCCGCCGGGCGATGTCCGCGGCCACGGGCACGGTCCGCAGCCCGTACGCGATGCCGCCCGCGCCGACGGTCTCCTGGCCCAGCACTCCCTCGTCCAGGGCCACCCGCTCGTCGGCGGCCCGGCCCGCCAGCCCGCCGACCCGGATCGCGGAGAAGACGAAGTCGGCACCGCGCAGGGCCGCGTCGAGCTCGGTGGTGACCGTGACCTCGGGGGCCGGGGGCAGGTCGGGGCCGCCCTCGGCGCGGGCTCTGGCGGCCTGGTCGGAGAGGACCCGGGCGATGGCGGTCAGCCGGGCCGGGTCGAGGTCGTGGAGGGTGACGTGAGTGACGCGGCCCTCGGCACGGTCGCGCAGCAGTGCTCCGTACACCAGAGGGACGCGGAATCCTCCGCCGCCCAGGATCGTCAGTCGCATGCTTCAGCCTCTCAGTCGGGGGCCGGTCAATGGATCAACCCGTGGGTTGGTCTTCCGACTCCACCCACGGGTTGATCCGCCATACGCGTACGGTGCGCGTCCGGTGTGCCTCCGGTGCGCGTTCCTGCCTGCGTGCCGGTGCGCGCCCGGCGGTTCAGAGCGCGCAGCCCTGGCTGTCCACCTGCTGGACGGCCGTGCGGCCGACCTTGATGTCGTCGCGGATCTCGTCGGCGGTCAGCGCGTAGCCGGTCTCCGGGTCGTCCAGGGACTTGGCGAAGACGACGCCGTAGACCTTGCCCTCGGGGGTCAGCAGCGGGCCGCCGGAGTTCCCCTGGCGGACCGTCGCGTACAGCGAGTAGACATCGCGGCGGACGGTGTCGCGCTTGTAGATGTCCGGGCCCTTGGCATTGATCCGGCCCCGGACGCGGGCCGAGCGGACGTCGTACGCGCCGTTCTCGGGGAAGCCCGCGACGATCGCGCCGTCGCCGCTGCGGGCGTCGCCGTCGGTGAACTCCAGCGGGCGCGCCTTCAGGTCCGGCACGTCCAGGACGGCGATGTCGCGCTTCCAGTCGTAGAGCACGACCTTCGCGTCGTACAGCTTGCCCTCGCCGCCGATCTGCACGGTCGGCTCGCTGACCCCGCCCACCACGTGCGCGTTGGTCATCACGCGGCGCTCGGAGAAGACGAAGCCGGTGCCCTCCAGGACCTTGCCGCAACCCGGTGCGGTGCCCACGACCTTGACGATGGACCGCTTGGCGCGCGCCGCGACCGGACTGCCGGCCAGCTTCGGGTCCGGGGCCCTGACCTCGGTGATCGGCTCGTTGGAGAACGGGCTGAAGACCTGCGGGAAACCGTTCTGCGCGAGTACGGAGCTGAAGTCGGCGAACCACGTACCGGCCTCGCCCGGCACTACCCGGGACACCCCGAGCAGCACCTTCGAGCTGCGCACCTCCTTGCCGAGCGTGGGCAGCGAGGAGCCCGCGAGGGCGGAGCCGATCAGCCAGGCGACCAGCAGCATCGCCACCACGTTCACCAGGGCACCGCCGGTCGCGTCGAGGGCGCGCGCCGGTGACCAGGTGATGTGTCTGCGGAGTTTGTTGCCGAGGTGGGTGGTGAAGGCCTGACCGACCGAGGCGCAGATGATCACGATCACCACCGCCACCAGGATGCCGGTGGTGGAGTCGCCGAGCGAGGACCCGTCGGCGAACCACCCCCAGATCAGCGGGAGCAGATAGATCGCGACGAGCCCGCCGCCGAGGAACCCGATCACCGACAGAATGCCGACGACGAATCCCTGGCGGTACCCGATGACCGCGAACCACACGGCAGCGACCAGCAACACAATGTCCAGGACGTTCACGCCCGCCACCCTGTCATGTCCGTCATGCGTGCCAGTCGAGCGGGACCTCTCGGGAGCGGTCCCAGGGCCGCTCCCAGCCCGCGAAGTGCAGCACCTTGTCGACCACTCCCGCGGTGAATCCCCACAGCAGCCCGTGGTCCAGCAGGAAGGCCGGGCCCCGGTGACCGCGCGGGTGCACGCTGGTCGCCCGGTTCGCCGGGTCCGTGAGGTACGCCACCGAGGTCGTGAAGACGCGGGCGGTCTCGCCCTGGTCGACCGCGCCGACCGGGCTGGGGTCGCGCCACCAGCCCAGCACGGGGGTCACCACGAAGCCGCTCACCGGGATGTAGAGGCGCGGCAGCACTCCGAAGACCTGGACACCGGACGGGTCGAGTCCGGTCTCCTCCTCGGCCTCCCGGAGCGCGGCCCTGAGCGGACCCGTGGTCTCCGGATCGCCGTCCTCGGGGTCCAGGGCGCCGCCGGGGAAGGAGATCTGTCCCGCGTGCGAGCGGAGGCTGCTCGCACGCTCCATCAGCAGCACCTCGGGCCCCTGCGCTCCCTCGCCGAAGAGCACGAGCACGGCCGACTGCCGCCCGCCGCCGCTCTCCGGCGGCAGGAAGGTGCTGAGCTGCTCGGGCCGGACGCTGCGGGCCGCCTCGGCCACCGGGTCGAGCCAGCCGGGCAGGCCCCGGTCGGTGACGTCGATCCGCCGGCCGTCGAGCTGCGGGCCTGCCGTCTGCGGGTCGCCGAACCGCGGGCCTCCGGTCTGCGGACCGTCGAGCTGAGGACCGTCGAGCTGTGGAATCCCCGCCCCGGCGGCCGCCGGCCCGGCCCCGCTTCCGTACGCCTCACTCGCGGCGCTAGCCGCCCCTGCACGTCTCATAGGCACCCCCGTACTGTCCCAACGTCCGCCCCCGCCACGATCGTTCCGGA
Organism: Streptomyces sp. NPDC032721; assembly: GCF_055579625.1. NCBI lineage: Bacteria > Bacillati > Actinomycetota > Actinomycetes > Kitasatosporales > Streptomycetaceae > Streptomyces > Streptomyces sp. NPDC032721. The sequence continues at coordinate 108,466 of NZ_JBVIMX010000015.1, forward strand.
TTCCGTCGCCCGGATCGGTCACTTCTCGGCCTGCCGCACCCGCACTGTCTACCCCGCCTGCCCCGTCCCCAGCGGCTGTGCGGGCTTCCCGCCGGCGTCCAGATATGACTGCGGGGGGTTCAGCCGCTGCCCCGGGTAGCCGCCCTTCTCGTACTTCAGCAGCTTCTCGGCCTTCTCCGGGTCCGTCTCGCCGACGCCGTACGACGGGCACAGTGCGGCGATCGGGCAGGCTCCGCAGGCCGGTTTGCGGGCGTGGCAGATCCGGCGGCCGTGGAAGACGACGCGGTGCGAGAGCATCGTCCACTCGCTCTTGGGGAAGATCTCGGCGACCGCCGCCTCGACCTTCACCGGATCCTCCTCGTCCGTCCACTTCCAGCGGCGCACCAGGCGCCCGAAGTGGGTGTCGACCGTAATGCCGGGGACGCCGAAATAGTTCCCGAGGACGACGTTGGCGGTCTTGCGGCCGACGCCCGGCAGCTTCACCAGGTCCTCAAGACGGCCGGGCACCTCGCCGTCGAACTGGTCCCGCAGGGCCGCGGACAGCCCCATCGCGGACTTCGTCTTGGCGCGGAAGAACCCCGTCGGACGCAGGATCTCCTCCACCGCCTCGGGCTCGGCCGCCGCCAGGTCCTCCGGGGTCGGATACGCGGCGAACAGGGCCGGGGTGGTCTGGTTGACCCTCAGGTCGGTGGTCTGCGCGGAGAGGACCGTCGCGACCAGCAGCTGGAACGGATTCTCGAAGTCCAGCTCCGGATGGGCGTACGGGTAGACCTCGGCCAGTTCGCGGTTGATCTTTCGGGCGCGACGGACCATCGCAAGGTGCGACTCGGGCTTTTTCGTAACTTTCTTCGGCTTCGCCACAGCCTGTTCGCCCACGGCGGAATTACGGCCTGCAGTCACCTGTCCGGCCCCCTTGACCTGCGCTCTCACCGGCTTGTTGGACACCCGGCCAGCCTAGAGGCAGGCACTGACATCTGCCTTGGTCATGGGCCAATGCCTACCCAATCAGCCCCCTGAAGCACGACCAGCGCCGCCAGTAAGTCATCCTTAGTGATTGATCGCACTGTTTTACCGTCCGGCATCATGGGGACCACGGTCCCCTGAGCAGGTCGACAAGGAGAGAACACGTGGACGACGTTCTGCGGCGCGCCCCGCTCTTCGCGGCGCTCGATGACGAGCAGGCCGCGGAGCTGCGCGCCTCCATGAGCGAGGTGACCCTCGCACGCGGTGACGCCCTGTTCCACGAGGGCGACCCCGGTGACCGCCTCTATGTGGTGACCGAGGGCAAGGTGAAGCTTCACCGCACCTCCCCCGACGGCCGGGAGAACATGCTGGCCGTACTCGGCCCCGGTGAGCTGATCGGCGAGCTGTCGCTGTTCGACCCGGGCCCGCGCACCGCCACCTCGACGGCCCTGACCGAGGTCAAGCTGCTCGGCCTCGGCCACGGCGACCTCCAGCCCTGGCTGAACGTACGCCCCGAGGTCGCGACCGCGCTGCTGCGCGCCGTGGCCCGCAGGCTGCGCAAGACCAACGACCAGATGTCCGACCTGGTCTTCTCCGACGTGCCGGGCCGGGTGGCCCGCGCGCTCCTGGACCTGTCGCGCCGCTTCGGCGTGCAGTCCGAGGAGGGCATCCACGTCGTGCACGACCTCACGCAGGAAGAGCTGGCCCAGCTGGTCGGCGCCTCCCGCGAGACGGTCAACAAGGCACTCGCGGACTTCGCGGGCCGCGGCTGGCTGCGCCTGGAGGCGCGGGCCGTGATCCTGCTGGACGTGGAGCGCCTGGCGAAGCGCTCGCGCTGACACCGCCCTTCGTACGCACGGGATCGGGCCGCCCCCTCGGTGAGGGGGCGGCCCGATCCCGTCTCCGTACGGCCCCGCGGGCGGTCAGTTCTTGCCGTCGCCCACGATCACCGGGGTCTTGCTGCCGTTGCCGCACGGCACCGCGTACACCGGGTGCTTCTGCGCGGCCTCGCGGTAGGCCTCGATGCACTGGTTCGTGAGGACCTTGTCGGTGAGCGAGTTGTTCAGGATGCGGTTGGCCTGGGCGACGCCCTCGGCCTCGATCTTGCGGCGCTTGGCCTCGGCGGTGGCCGTCTTGGTCGCCTCTTCGGCCCGCTCGGTGGCCTGCTGCTGCTGGATCTTGCGGTCGATCTGGCCCTGGAGCTGGGCCGAGGGCTTCACGTTGCGCAGGTTGACGGCGGTGACGGCGATCCCGCGCGGGGCCAGCCGCTCCTTGATCAGGTCGTTGATCTCGGCGTTGATCTTCTCGCGGGCCGAGGAATAGCCCTGCTCGCTCGTGTGCCGGGCGAACACGTTGCGGATGATCTCCCGGCTGTCCGGCTGCACCAGACGCTGCTGCACGGACTCCTCGCTGCCCGCCAGCCGGTAGAGCTCGACGACCTTGTCCGGAGTCACGGCCCACTTCACGGTCAGCTCGACCTCCATGACACCGCCCTGCGAGGACCGGACCTCCACGACGTCCTTGTCCGACAGGTTGAGGTCCACGGGGCGGGTGGAGAAGGACGTGACGGTCGTGAAGGGCGACCGCAGGTGCATCCCCGAAAGCATCGGCCCGCCGACCTTGCCGAACGTGACCGGGACCCCGACCTCGTACGCGCTCATCACGTACAGGCAGCTGGACGTCCCCGCGATCAGGCCCGCGAGCAGGGCGCCCACGGCGCCGAGCTTCAGCCCCCGGGCGTCCTGCGCGCGCCCCACGAGGAACAGCACCACCGCCGCTATGACAAGCAGAATGGACAGCACGAACACAGTGGTTCCCCCCAGGAACAGCGAGCGCGATGCTATGTAGGCGGAGCGTAAGCCATGGGGTGCCGCGAAGTCGTGGGTCCCCGTCGGGAACTCCGCGGCCACCCCGTCCGTTCACCCTCCGTGCATCGAAAATCTCGGTGCGTGACCGACGGGCCTCGTGCCCCCGCAGCTTGTGAACTGCACAGGGAAGATCCACCGCTTGCCGGTGGGCAGCCAGTGGTACGGCGTCAGATCAGGCCGTGCTCGCGCAGGTACTGCAGCTGCGCCCGTACGGAGAGTTCGGCCGCCGGCCACAGGGACCGGTCCACGTCCGCATACACGTGCGCCACCACGTCGGACGCACTCACGTGCCCGTTCTCCACCGCCGTCTCCACCTGCGCGAGCCGGTTCGCCCGGTGCGCCAGGTAGAACTCGACCGCGCCCTGGGCGTCCTCCAGTACGGGCCCGTGGCCGGGCAGGACGAGGCCCACCCCGTCGTCCACCGTCAGCGACCGCAGCCGCCGCAGCGAGTCGAGGTAGTCCCCGAGCCGCCCGTCGGGGTGCGCCACCATCGTCGTGCCCCGGCCCAGGACGGTGTCCCCCGTCAGCACGGCCCCGTCTGCGGGCAGATGGAAGCAGAGCGAGTCCGCGGTGTGCCCCGGTGTGGGCACCACCCGCAGCTCGATGCCGCCCGTGGTGATGACGTCGCCCGCGCCCAGCCCCTCGTCCCCGAGCCGCAGCGCGGGGTCGAGCGCCCGCACCGGGGAGCGGGTCAGCTCCGCGAACCGTGCGGCGCCCTCCGCATGGTCCGGGTGCCCGTGCGTCAGCAGGGTCAGCGCGATGCGCTTGCCCGCCTTCTCCGCCGTGCCGATCACCGTCCGCAGGTGTCCGTCGTCCAAGGGGCCCGGGTCCACGACGACGGCCAGGTCGGAGTCCGGCTCGGACAGGATCCAGGTGTTGGTGCCGTCGAGCGTCATCGCCGACGGGTTGGGGGCGAGCACGTTCACCGCGCGCGCGGAGGCGGGTCCCGAGAGCACCCCGCCCCTCGGCTGGCCCGGCAGGGCCGCTGCGTCCGTCACCGGGCACCTCCCTCGGCGGGCTCCTGCCCCACCGGGATGTGCTTGGTGAACTCGTCGTGGCCCGGCCAGCTGAGCACCAGCTCGCCGTCCTCCAGCCGCGCCTGTGCGAGCACGGGCGTCATGTCCTGGCCCGCAGCGCCCGCCAGGACCTCTGCCACCGTGTCGTACGGCTGGAGCCCGCGCAGGGTGGAAATGGTGGGCGGCATCATCAGCAGCTCGCCCCGGTCGTACCCGGCGGCGGCCTGCCCGGGGGCGATCCACACGGTGCGGTCCGCCTCGGTGGAGGCGTTGCGGGTGCGCTGTCCGGCCGGCAGCGCGGCGACGAAGAACCAGGTGTCGTACCGCTTGGGCTCGAACTCCGGGGTGATCCAGCGCGCCCACGGGCCCAGCAGGTCGGAGCGGAGCACCAGCTTCCGCCGGTCGAGGAACTCCGCGAAGCCGAGCTCCCTGGCCACCAGGGCCTGCCGGTCCGCCTCCCAGTCCTCGCCCGTGGTGTCGTCGACCACGGAGTCCGGGGTGGGCCCGGCGAGGAGGACGCCCGCCTCCTCGAAGGTCTCGCGCACGGCGGCGCAGACCACCGCCTGGGCGCCGCCCAGGTCGTCGCCGAGGCCCAGCCGGCCGGCCCACTCCGCCAGGGAGGGCCCTGCCCAGCGCACCAGCGAGTCGTCGTCGCGCGGGTCGACGCCACCGCCCGGATACGCGTACGCGCCTCCGGCGAAAGCCATGGAGGCGCGTCTGCGCAGCATGTGTACGGACAGTCCGGCGTCGCCGCCGGTGGCGCCGTCGTCCAGCAGCAGCACCGTCGCGGCCCGCTTCGGGACCGCGGCGGTGAGCTCGCCGCTCGCCAGCGCACGGATGCGGTCGGGCCATTCGGGCGGGTACCACTGACCATTGGACATGGCCGGATGCTACGGGCAACCGCCTCGATGTTCGAGAGGCAGTTGTACCTCGCAGGTACCTCGCGGGTACTCCGCAGGTACCCCGCTGGTACCCCGCATCCATCCGGCCGGGTCCGTGCTCAGCGGGTCACTCGGAGACGAGCTCCACCTGGATCTCGACCTCGACCGGGGCGTCCAGCGGCAGGACGGTCACGCCGACGGCGCTGCGGGCGTGCACGCCCTTGTCGCCGAGGACCTCGCCGAGCAGCTCGCTGGTGCCATTGATCACTGCGGGCTGGCCGGTGAAGTCGGGGGCCGAGGCGACGAAGCCGACGACCTTCACGACGCGCGCGATGCGGTCCAGGTCACCGGCGACGGACTTCACGGCCGCCAGGGCGTTCAGCGCGCAGATCCGCGCCAGGTCCTTGGCCTCCTCGGGGGTGACCTCGGCACCGACCTTGCCGGTGACCGGCAGCTGGCCGTCCACCATCGGCAGCTGGCCCGCGGTGAACACGTACACCCCGGACTGCACGGCCGGCTGGTACGCGGCGAGCGGCGGAACCACTGCGGGCAGGGTCAGGCCGAGCGAGGCGAGCTTCTCCTCGACAGCGCTCATGCGGACCTCTCCCGCTTGAGGTAGGCCACCAGCTGCTCGGGGTTGTTCGGCCCGGGCACGACCTGGACGAGCTCCCAGCCGTCCTCGCCCCAGGTGTCCAGAATCTGCTTCGTCGCGTGCACGAGAAGGGGCACGGTCGCGTATTCCCACTTGGTCATGCGGCCGACTGTAGCCGGTGGAAGCGGACAGGAAGGACGGCCTCCTGATTGGGCCGCCGAACGACTGGTTAGGCTCGGAGGCGTGAGCAGGCTCCAGGTCGTCAGTGGCAAGGGCGGTACCGGCAAGACCACGGTCGCCGCCGCACTCGCGCTCGCCCTCGCCACCGAGGGCAAACGCACCCTCCTGGTGGAGGTCGAGGGCAGACAGGGCATCGCGCAGCTCTTCGAGACGGAAGCCCTTCCGTACGAGGAGCGCAAGATCGCTGTCGCGTCGGGCGGCGGGGAGGTGTACGCCCTCGCGATCGACGCCGAACGCGCGCTCCTGGACTACCTCCAGATGTTCTACAAGCTGGGGGGCGCCGGGCGGGCGCTGAAGAAGCTCGGCGCGATCGACTTCGCGACGACCATCGCGCCGGGGCTGCGGGACGTCCTGCTGACCGGCAAGGCGTGCGAGGCGGTCCGCCGCCGGGACAAGAAGAACGCGTACGTCTACGACTACGTGGTGATGGACGCGCCGCCCACCGGGCGCATCACCAAGTTCCTCAATGTGAACGACGAGGTCGCCGGGCTCGCGAAGTTCGGGCCGATACACAATCAGGCGCAGGCCGTGATGCGGGTGCTCAAGTCCCCCGAGACGGCAGTGCACTTCGTCACTCTCCTGGAGGAGATGCCGGTCCAGGAGACCGCCGACGGCATCGCCGAGCTGCGGGCCGCCGAGCTGCCCGTCGGCAATGTCATCGTGAACATGGTCCGCCCGCACCTGGTGGACGAGAACGCCCTGCGGACCGCGGCGGGCGAGCAACGGGCTGACGTGGCACAGGCGTTGTCCCGGGCGGGGCTGGGCGGTGCGCGCCGGGGCGGGCTCGCCGAGCGCCTGGTGGACCCGCTGCTCGCCCAGGCGGCGGAGCACGCGCAGCGGGTCGAGCTGGAGCGGGAGCAGCGGGCCGCCCTGGCCGGGCTCGGCCTCTCTACGTACGAACTCCCCTTGCTGGGCGAGGGATTGGACCTGGCCGGCCTCTACCGGCTGGCGCGGGCACTCCGTACCCACCTGAGTACGGACCGGGCGCAGGGAGCGGCGGCATGAGCGGCAGGAGCACGGGCGCGTCGGCGGAACGGGACACGGTCCCGGAGCCGGACCTGGACCCGGTCCTGGATCAGGATCAGGATCAGGACCAGGACCTGGTGTCGATACCGGCGTCGGCGCAGGGCGTTCCGACCGGGATGGACGCCTCCCCGGCGCTGGCCGTCGACCCGCTGCTCGACGATCCGGCGACCCGCATCATCGTGTGCTGCGGATCCGGCGGTGTCGGCAAGACGACGACGGCGGCGGCCCTGGGCGTACGGGCGGCGGAGCGCGGGCGGCGGGCGGTGGTGCTGACCATCGACCCGGCGCGCAGGCTCGCCCAGTCGATGGGCATCGACTCCCTCGACAACGTGCCGCGCCGGGTGAAGGGCATCGACGACACGGCCGGCGGCGAGCTGCACGCCATGATGCTCGACATGAAGCGGACCTTCGACGAGATCGTCGAGGCGCACGCGGACGCGGACCGGGCCCGCGCCATTCTGGACAACCCCTTCTACCAGTCCCTGTCGGCCGGGTTCGCCGGTACGCAGGAGTACATGGCGATGGAGAAGCTGGGGCAGCTCCGCGCGGGCGACGAGTGGGACCTGATCGTCGTGGACACCCCGCCGAGCCGCTCCGCGCTCGACTTCCTGGACGCGCCCAAGCGCCTCGGTTCCTTCCTGGACGGGAAGTTCATCCGGGTGCTGATGGCTCCGGCGAAGGTGGGCGGCCGGGCCGGGATGAAGTTCCTCAACGTCGGAATGTCGATGATGACGGGCACGCTCAGCAAGCTGATGGGCGGCCAGCTGCTGCGCGACGTGCAGACGTTCGTGGCGGCGATGGACACGATGTTCGGCGGGTTCCGGACGCGGGCGGACGCGACGTACCGGCTGCTCCAGGCGCCGGGTACGGCGTTCCTGGTGGTGGCCGCCCCGGAGCGGGACGCGCTGCGCGAGGCGGCGTACTTCGTCGAGCGGCTCGCGGCGGAGGAGATGCCGCTGGCCGGACTCGTACTCAACCGGGTGCACGGCAGCGGCGCCCCCCAGCTGTCGGCCGAGCGGGCGCTCGCCGCCGCGGAAAATCTTGAAGAGCGCGGCATTGTGGATCAACGGGACGGGAATGCTGGAGTTCGTGGCTCCACGGCCACTCCTCCCGAGCACTCCCCCGCAGACACGGACACCCCGGACTCCCCTGCGGGCACGGACACCCCGGCAGACCCGGACGACGGCGTCGCACACCTGACCGCAGGACTTCTGCGGCTGCATGCCGAACGCATGCAGGTGCTCGCGCGTGAACAGCGAACGCGCGACCGCTTCACCGCACTCCACCCCGAGGTGGCAGTGACCGAAGTCGCCGCCCTGCCCGGGGACGTACACGACCTGGCCGGTCTGCGGGCCATCGGTGAGCAGCTGGCGACCGGCCAGGCATCCCCGCCCGGACCGACACCTTCCACACCGTCACCTTCGGCCTAGCCGACGGCAGTTCGTGCACTCGCGCCCGGCTCCGCACTCGCGGGGCCGGCACCCCAATTGGTCCAGGCCATCACGATTGGCCTAGCCCACTGCGGCGTACGTCTCCTCGTAGACCTCGTCGTCGTCGAGCACTGCGGGCAGGATTCCCGCACCGCGCTCGTACTCCGTACGCGCGGTCTCCAGGAGCCTGCGCCACGAGGTGACCGTCGGACGCCTGCGCAGCAGTGCGCGGCGCTCCCGCTCCGTCATCCCACCCCACACGCCGAACTCGACGCGGTTGTCCAGCGCATCGGCCAGGCACTCGGTCCGCACCGGACATCCGGTGCACACCGCCTTGGCCCGGTTCTGCGCTGCTCCTTGTACGAACAGTTCATCCGGATCGGTAGTGCGGCAGGCTGCCTGCGCACTCCAGTCGGTTACCCAGCCCATCCCGGCGCCGTCCTCTCCCGAATCGAGGCTCCCCCACGGCGGCAGCGGCATATTCACCGCTGCCAGTTGAGGACGTTACGGAAGGTGGGCACAGCGCAACACCCCCTTCGGGCCCAATCTTGAATGGCCCGAACGGACTATGCGTATGCGGCAGATCACCCAGGGGAGTGAGCGGGGGACATCCGTCATCTACCCGACGAATCGGGACAGTTCAGCTGGGTCGCGGTGGACTCGGGACCGACCGCGGGGTCACTCTCGGCGGCTCCGCGGGGCTGGTGCGGAACCGTACTGGCGTGACAGCTGAGAGCAGCTTAGGCCAGAGCCTTTACATGTGTCCGGCGAATCGGCACGTAGGCTGCCCCCCATGGCAAAGAAGCGTTCGGGCGGGGGTCTCACGGGGACCCAGCAGGCCGCCAAATTCCTCGGGGTCAGCGTGCTCGCCGGAGCCGTGCTGGCGGGCATCGCCCTGCCCGCCGCCGGTGCGCTCGGTCTCGCGGCCAAGGGCACGGTCGAGGGATTCGACACCATCCCCGCAAACCTCAAGCGCCCGCCGCTGAGCCAGCGCACCACCATCCTGGACAACAAGGGCGGCAAGATCGCCGACGTCTACTCGCGCAACCGCACGGTGGTCGAGCTCAAGGACATCTCGCCGTACATGCAGAAGGCGATCGTCGCGATCGAGGACAACCGCTACTACGAGCACGGCGCGGTCGACATGAAGGGCATCCTGCGTGCCCTCAACCGCAACGTGCAGTCGGGCGGCACGGCGCAGGGCGCCTCCACCCTGACCCAGCAGTACGTGAAGAACGTCTTCGTCGAGGAGGCCGGTGACGACCCGGACAAGGTCGCCCAGGCCACCCAGCAGACCCTCGGCCGCAAGATCCGCGAGCTGAAGTACGCGATCCAGGTCGAGAAGGAACTCGGCAAGAAGCGGATCCTGGAGAACTACCTCAACATCACCTTCTTCGGGCAGCAGAGCTACGGCGTCGAGGCCGCGTCCCAGCGCTACTTCAGCAAGCACGCCAAGGACCTGAAGCTGGAGGAGGCGGCGATGCTGGCCGGCCTCGTCCAGTCGCCGACCCGGTACGACCCGGTCAACGACTCCGCCGAGGCGACCAAGCGCCGCAACATCGTGCTCCAGCGGATGGCCGACATCCGCGCGATCTCGCCCGCCGAGGCCGCCCGCGCCAAGGCGACCCCGCTGAAGCTGAAGGTCAACAAGGCGAAGAACGGCTGCATCACCGCCGTCAGCGGCGCCGGCTTCTTCTGCGACTACGTCCGCGAGGTCTTCCTCAACGACCCGGTCTTCGGCAAGTCCCGCGAGGACCGCGCCAAGGTCTGGAACCAGGGCGGTCTCACCATCCGCACCACCCTGGACCCCAAGGCGCAGCAGTCCACCCAGGCGTCGATCAAGGAGCACGTCTACCAGAGCGACAAGGTCGCCACGGCCGTCACCCTGGTCGAGCCCGGCTCCGGCAAGATCCTCGCGATGGGCCAGTCCAAGCCGTACGGCTTCGGCAACAACGAGACCCAGATCAACTACTCCGTCGACAAGGGCATGGGCGGCTCGAACTACGGCTTCCCGACCGGTTCGACCTTCAAGCCCTTCCTGGCCGCCGCCGCACTGGAGCAGGGCAAGCCGCCGACCCAGGTCTACTCGGCGCCGTACCAGATGCCGTACCCGGACCGGGTCAGCACGTGCAGCGGCAAGCCGTGGGTCAACCTCAGCAACGAGAAGCTGGAGAACGAGAACGAGAAGGAGGTCGGCCCGTACCCGCTCAAGGAAGCGATGAACATGTCGGTCAACACCTACTTCGTTCAGATGCTCCAGGACATCGGGATGTGCCCCGTCTCGCAGCTGAGCGACAAGATCGGTCTGGTGCAGGGCGACGGCAGCAAGATCCCCCAGGTCCCGTCCTCGCTGACCCTCGGTTCCACCGGCGTCTCGCCGCTGCGGATGGCCAGCTCGTACGCGGCCTTCGCCAACCGGGGTACGTACTGCACGCCGATCGCCATCGAGGCCATCAAGGGCCCGGACGGCAAGGCACTCCCGGTCCCGAAGACCTCCTGCTCGCTGGCGATGGCCGAGCAGACCGCGGACACCATCAACACACTGCTGCGCGGAGTGGTCGACTCCGGTACGGGTAAGCAGGCCGGGCTCCAGAACGGCCGGGACAACGCGGGCAAGACCGGTACGACCGACGCCCGCAGGAACGCCTGGTTCGTCGGCTACACCCCGAACCTGTCCGGCGCCGTCTGGGTCGGCAGTGCGTCGCAGCAGGTCAAGATGGAGAACATCACCATCGGCGGCGAGTACCAGGCGAAGGTGTTCGGTGGTCAGGTGCCGGGTCCGATCTGGAAGGACGCGATGACCGGCGCGCTGGACGGCAGGCCCTCGCCCGACTTCCAGACCGTCCACATCCCCGAGCCCGACAAGGGCAAGGACAAAGACAAGGACAAGGACAAGAACCGTCCCGGCGGCGGCGACAACAAGCCGCCGGGCGGCGGCCCGGGCCAGGACGCCGGTGGTAACGGTGGCCGCCCCGGTGGGAACAACGGCGGGAACAACGGTGGTGGCGACGGCGGTGACGACGGCGGATGGCCGGACATCCTCGGCGGCGCGGGCGGCTGGCCGTAAACGGCGGAGCCACTGAGCTGACGGGCCACTGAGCCGGCGGGCCACTGAGCCGGCGGGCCACTGAGCCGGCGGACTACCGAGCCCGCGGCCAGCCGGCCAGCCGGACTGCTGGCCTGCCGGCCTGCCGGCCTGCCGGACCGCCGGACCGCCGGAACAGAAAGAGGGGCCGCACCCACGAACGGGTGCAGCCCCTCTCCCCTTTTCTCCCCCGTACGCGCGGCTACCTCAGCCGGCCAGCAGGCCCTTCACCGCGGCGGCCACCCGGCCGCCCTCGGCGCGGCCCGCGACCTTCGGGTTGACGATCTTCATGACCGCACCCATCGCGCGCGGCCCCTCGGCACCCGCCGCCTTCGCCTCGGCGACGGCCTGCGCGACGATCGCGGTCAGCTCTTCGTCACTGAGCTGCTGGGGCAGGTACGCGGCGAGGATCTCGCCCTCCGCCTTCTCGCGCTCGGCCTGCTCGGCCCGGCCGCCCTTGGCGAAGGCGTCCGCCGCCTCGCGGCGCTTCTTGGCCTCCTTGGCGATCACCTTCTCGACCTCGGCGTCGGTCAGTTCGCGGGCCTCCTTGCCGGAGACCTCCTCGACCTGGATCGCGGCGAGGGTGAGCCGGAGCGTGGAGGAGCGGAGTTCGTCACGCGCGCGGATGGCAGCGGTGAGTTCGTCCTTCAGCTGGGACTTGAGCGTGGTCATGACGCAAGTGTGGCAGGTCGTACGGGTCCGGCGCCCGCCGATTTCCGCCGCGGTGCCCGCCCCCGTGACGGTCTGCGACGATGGGCGTATGCGCGCACGTTACGGAGTACCCCTGGGAATCACGGCCGTTGGAGCGGCCGGCCTCGCCTACGCAGCAGGGTTCGAGGCCCGCTCCTTCCGGCTCCGGCGGGTGACGGTCCCCGTCCTGCCGCCGGGCGCACGACCCCTGCGGGTGCTCCAGGTCTCGGACATCCACATGGTGAGCGGCCAGCGCAAGAAGCAGCGCTGGCTCCAGTCGCTCGCCGGACTGCGCCCCGACTTCGTCGTCAACACGGGCGACAATCTCTCCGACCCGGAGGGCGTACCGGAGGTACTGGACGCGCTCGGTCCGCTCATGGACTTCCCGGGCGTCTACGTCTTCGGCTCCAACGACTACTACGGGCCGACGCCGCGCAACCCCGGCCGCTACCTGATCGAGAAGATCCAGGGCAAGCACGGCCTGAACGGCAACAAGCCCGTCGTCGGCGCCGTCCACAACCCGTGGGAAGAGCTCCGCGACGGTTTCGACGCGGCCGGCTGGCTCAACCTCTCCAACACCCGAGGCAGCCTCAAGCTCCCCACCGCCGACGGCTTCGACCTCGCTTTCACGGGCCTGGACGACCCGCACATCAAGCGTGACCGCTACTCCGCGGTCGAGGGCGGCCCGGACGCCTCCGCCGACTTCTCGATCGGCGTCGTCCACGCCCCGTACCTCCGGGCACTGGACGCCTTCACCGCCGACGGCTACCCGCTGATCCTGGCCGGCCACACCCACGGCGGCCAGCTCTGCATCCCCTTCTACGGCGCCCTGGTCACCAACTGCGACCTGGACACCGGCCGGGTGAAGGGCCTCTCCACCCACGAGGCCGGCGGCCACCGCTCCCACCTGCACGTCTCGGCCGGCTGCGGCACCAGCCGCTACACCCCGGTGCGCTTCGCCTGCCCGCCGGAGGCGAGCCTGCTGACCCTCACGGCACGAGGGCACTGACGGCAGGGAGAGGCCCCCTCCCCACGGGACCACGGGACCACGGGACCAAAGTCCCCCATCCTGCCCGCGCCCGCCCACTTCCGCGCCCGTACCGTGGGGATCATGACCGCCCCGATCCCCACGGGTGTGCCCGCGTCAGTGGTCGTGCCGCCCCGCCGCCGCCCGTACGCCGCCGTCTTCCGCGCGCTGCTGTGCCTGGCCGCCGTCACCGGCATCGTGATCGACCTGATCGCCGGCGACCCGTTGCGCGTACCGATCTACTTCACGATCCAGTCGAACGCGCTCCTGGCATTCGCCGCCGGCTGGTCGGCCGTCCGCGCCTGGCAGGGCCGCCCACCCCTCTCCCCACGCCTGACCGGCGGAGCAGTGCTCTTCATTGCGATCACCGGTCTCGTCTACCACCTGATCCTGGCCAACGCCTCCAGCGGCTTCTCCATGACCGGCGACCCGGACCACGCCCTCACCGGCTGGCGCGAGGTCTCCAACCAGCTCCTCCACACCGTCACCCCCCTAGGCGCGGCCCTGGACTGGCTCCTCCTGACCGCCCCCGGCGGCCTCCTCTTCCGCTACGCCGCCCAGTGGCTCCTCTACCCCGCCGCATACCTCACCTTCGCCCTGGTCCGCGGCGCCGCCCTCTCCCCCGACGCGCCGGCCCGCTACCCGTACCCCTTCCTGGACGTGGCCCAGCACGGCTACGCCGGCGTAGCCACAAACTCCCTGCTCCTGGGCCTGGCCTTCTACGCCCTCGCCCTGGCCCTGGTCGCCCTGGACCGCGTACGCCCGGACCTGCGAGCCCCCAAAAACCGGATTTCGCGTGAGCGCGCGGGTGGGCTAAAGTAATCGATGTCGCCACGGCAACGCGGTGGACATCGGGGTGTAGCGCAGCTTGGCAGCGCGCTTCGTTCGGGACGAAGAGGTCGTGGGTTCAAATCCCGCCACCCCGACAGCCAAAACAGCAGGTGAGGGACCTACCGAATCCGGTAGGTCCCTCACCTGTTTTCGCGTGCTTGTCTATCTACCGGCGCCAACCACGCAAGTGGAGGTCAGTTCTTCAGTGGGCCGAGGAGCCAGCTTCCCGTGGACTCCGGGTTTTCGTCGAAGTAGTACGTGCGGATCGCGTCCAGTAGGTCGGTGGCCGTGACGAAGCCGTCGTCGTCGGTGTCCAGGCGGTGGTGGATTTCGCGGGCGTCCGACTCCGGCAGGTTCATCAGGGCGCCCGTCCAGCGGACGTGGTCCTCGGGGGTGAGGCGGCCGTCGCCGTCGGTGTCGGCGATGGACACGATGGCGTCCAGGAAGGGGGCGTATCCCGCCTCGAAGGTTTCTGGTGTGACCAGCAGGCCTTGTGCGAAGGCTGACTTGTACTCGGTCTCGGTGATCCGGCCGTCTCCGTCGGTGTCTGCCACCGCGAGGAAGTGGTGCCACAGGCCCGTGCACAGTTCGAGCAGGCGCAGGCGGCGCGGGTCGGTGGGGGTGAGGGAGAACTCCTCGCTCAGGCGGGTTGCCGCGTTCTCGAAGTCGGAGCGGGAGAGGTAGCCGTCGCCGTCGGTGTCGTACGTGCGGAAGCGGCGGGCCAACTTCAGGTCCAGGAAGGGCGATACGTCACGGGCCATGAATTGATGGTGGCACCGGCTGCGACGGGCGGGCCCGGGGTGCCGGATTTTGGCTGGTCCTCGTCATCGAGTGGCTACCGGTAGGCGGGCGCATTCTCGGCAGGTGCGGGCCGAGGCGGCGACCTTGGTGTGGAAGGTGAGGGCGATTGCGGCGGCGGCCACGCTCAATGGCCAGTTCGTGGCGAGGATCGATGCCAGGGCCAGGGTGAGCGCGCTTATGGCTAGCGCTGCGGCTGCGGTGGTGCCCGTCCAGGCGACCAGCAGGGGCAGTCGGTGCGGGGTGGGGAGGTGGCGGGCGAGTGCGCCGGTCGCGACCAGGGTCGCCGCGCCCACCACGGCCGCCGACGCCGCGACTCCGCCCAGGTGCGCGACCAACAGCTCGATGGGGGTGGGCGGTTGGCCTCCGGACGGGCCGTTCCATGTTTGAACCAGGTACCAGCACAGGAGGAGGAGCGGGGCTACCAGCATGACCGTACGGGCGGTGTGACGGGCCTGGGCGATGGTCAGTTCTTGCTGGAAGCTCGGGGCCAGTTCGGCCACCGTGCCGAACTCGCGCACCGCCTGCCGTGCCGCGTGCTCGCGCGGTCCCGCAGCGTCGTGCGACAGGTCCTGTACGGCGTCCAGCAGGCCCTGTCGGAACTCGCCCACCAAGCGCGACTTGGCCCTCGCCGGGCCGTGGAGTGCCGCCGCGAGGTCTGCTACGTGGGCCTCGACCGGGTCGGGCGCGTGGGCGGGCGGTGCCGTCATGTCGCGTGCTTCGGGGCGGTGCCGGGGGGCGGGTCGAGCACGGCGCCGATCGCGGTCGTGAACTCCTGCCAGACCGAGCGTTCCTCGGCGAGGCTGCGGCGGCCGGCGTCGGTGAGTTCGTAGCAGCGCCTGCGCCGCTCGCCCTCCGACTCCCAGACGCTGCGCAGCAGTCCGAGCCGCTCCAGCTTGTTCAGGGCCGGGTAGATGGTGCCCTTGCGGAGCTCCAGGACGCCGTTGCTGCGCTCCTGTACGGCGGTGATCACCGCGTACCCGTGCAGCGGGCCGGATTCGAGGACGGACAGCAGCAGTCCGTCCAGATGCCCGCGTACCGCGCTTGCCTTCATGGTTAGGCAGCCTACCCAAAGGGGGTGGGGACGTGCTAGGTATGGGTTGGCAGACAATCTATTGGCTGCCAATCTAGAAGGGTGCTTTGGTGACGAAGTTTCTGCTCTCCGTGCACGTTCTGGCCGCGATCCTCGCGATCGGGCCGGTCGCCGTCGCGGCCTCGATGTTTCCGCGCTTCGTGCGACCGCCGGGGGATCTCCGTACCGCCGGTCTGCTGCACCGGGTCTGCCGTGGTTACACCGTCGTCGGCATCGCGGTCCCGGTCTTCGGTGTGGCCACCGGGATACAGCTCGGCGTTCTGACCGATGTGTGGTTGCTCGCGTCGATCGCTCTGACGGCTGGCGCTGCGGGTCTGCTGCTCTTCGTGATCCTGCCGGGGCAGGGGCGGCTGATCCCCGACGGTGAGACGAGTGCGGATGCGGTTTCGGATGCGGTTTCGGAGGTGGACCGGCGGGCTGGGGCCGCTCGGCTCGGCATGGTGACCGGGGTCTTCAACCTGCTGTGGGCCGTCGTCGTCGTGCTGATGATCGTCCGGCCCGGCTCCACTACTGGGGCGTGAGGACGATGTCGATGTCGGTGCGCCTCGCTCGCCGGGCCGACCCATGGCACGGCTTACCTGGTCACCATCGTCGCCACCTGGCTCGCTCCGGGTGCCGCCGCCCGCCGGGGCCGGCCGCTTGCTTTCGTGCCCGGTGTCGGTGGGTTGCCGTCGCCAGTCCTGGCCTTTACCGGATTGTCGCCGGGTGTTCAGGGGTGGGAGTCGGTCAGTAGGTGTAGGGCCATGGCGGAGGTGGGGCGGGGGCGGGGTGTTCGGCTCCGCCGGGGGCCGCCCCCTTGCCCGCCCGTTCCGCCCCCGGGGGGCGGCCCCGCCGCCCAAGGGGGCTCGGGGGTAGGGGCGGCTTCGCCGCCCAAGGGGGCGGGGGCGTAGCGGCGGCCCTGCCGCCCAAAGGGGACGGGCGGCGTAGCCGGCTCGGTGGCCAAGGGGGAATGGGCGTTGGGGCCATCCGCTTTGATGGGGGCATGAGCAATCGAGATGACGACGGCAAGACGAACGATTCCGGCTCCATCGTCCCCGTGTGGGAGCAGCGGTTCCGTGCGCCGCGGGTTTCGCTGCCCGACTGGGCGGACGAGGCGCCGGACCGTGCCCTGTTCGTGTCCAATGCCACCGGGACGTACGAGCTCTACGCCTGGGACCGCGCCACCGGGGACCAGCGCCAGGTCACCGACCGGCCGAACGGCACCACCGACGGGGTGCTGACGCCCGACGGGCAGGACATCTGGTGGTTCGACGACACCGACGGGGACGAGTTCGGGGTGTGGCGGCGGCAGCCGTTCGGGGGCGGGGAAGACGTGGCTGCGGTGCCCGGGCTGGCGGCGTCGTACCCGGCCGGGCTCGCGCTGGGGCGGGACGGGGCCGCCGTGGTGGGGCGGTCTACCGATGAGGACGGGTCGACCGTTCATGTGGTGCTGCCGGGCGGGGACGGGCCCGTCGAGATCTACCGGCACCGGGAGTCCGCCGGGGTCGGCGATCTGTCGTACGACAGCAGCCTGATCGCGATCGAGCACACCGAGCACGGCGACGCCATGCACTCCGCGCTGCGCGTGGTGCGGCCCGACGGGTCCGCCCTCGCCGAGCTGGACGACACCAAGGGCGGTACGGAGGAGCTGGGCCTTGAGGTGCTCGGGTTCGCGCCGGTGGCCGGGGACAGCCGGCTGCTGGTCGGGCACCAGCGGCGCGGCCGCTGGGAGCCGATGATCTGGGACCCGGTCGCCGGGACGGAGACCGAGCTGGCCGTCGACCTGCCCGGCGACGTCAGCGCCGACTGGTACCCGGACGGGTCCGCCCTCCTCATCGGGCACAGCTTCGAGGCACGCAGCGAGCTCTGGCGGTACGAGATCCAGAGCCGCACCCTGACCAGGGTCGAGACGCCCGCCGGTTCGGTGTCCGGGGCCACCGCCCGGCCCGACGGCACCATCGAGTACCTGTGGTCGTCGGCGGCGAAGCCGTCCGTCGTACGGTCCACCAGCGGTGCGGTGGTGCTCGATCCGCCGGGCGCCAGGGCACCGGAGTCCGTGCCGGTGGAGACGGTGTGGGTGGACGGGCCCGGCGGGCGCATCCACGCACTGGTGCAGAAGCCGGCCGGGGCCGAGGGTCCCTTCCCGACCGTCTTCGAGATCCACGGCGGGCCGACCTGGCACGACAGCGACGCGTTCGCGGCCGGTCCCGCCGCCTGGGTGGACCACGGCTACGCGGTCGTACGGGTCAACTACCGGGGATCGACCGGCTACGGGCGCGAGTGGACCGACGCGCTCAAGCACCGGGTCGGGCTCATCGAGCTGGAGGACATCACGGCGGTACGGGAGTGGGCCGTGGCATCCGGCCTGGCCGACCCGGCGCGGCTCGTGCTGTCGGGCGGTTCGTGGGGCGGGTACCTGACGCTGCTCGGGCTCGGGGTGCGGCCGGACGACTGGGCGCTGGGGCTGGCCGCCGTACCGGTGGCCGACTACGTCACGGCGTACGAGGACGAGATGGAGGCGCTGAAGGCGATGGACCGCACGCTGCTCGGCGGGACGCCCGAGGAGGTGCCCGAGCGGTTCGCGGCCTCCTCGCCGCTGACGTACGTGGACGAGGTGCGGGCGCCGGTCTACATCTCGGCCGGGGTCAACGACCCCCGGTGCCCGATCCGGCAGATTGACAACTACGTCGACCGGCTGGCCGCGCGCGGCGCCGTGCACGAGGTGTACCGGTACGACGCGGGGCACGGCTCGCTCGTCGTGGAGGAGCGGATCAAGCAGGTGCGGCTGGAGATCGACTTCGCGCGGCGGCACTTGGGGTGAGTCTCGCCGTTGTTCCCCGGCCGCCCCGCCCTTCGGCCGGGCGGCCGGGGAACGTACCGTGGGGGCGTGTACCGGTTTCTGCTGACCCCGCGCTGGTGGGGGATCAACGTCTTCGTCGTGCTCGCCATCCCCTTCTGCATCTTCATGGGGTCCTGGCAGCTCGGCCGCTTCGAGGACCGGGTCGACTCGCACCGCAGCGCGGAAGCGGCTCCCGATCCGGCGAAGCAGGCCGCCGCACCGCTCGACGAGCTGCTGCCGGTCTCCACGGTGACCTCCGGGAAGCCCGCGAAGGTGACCGGGCGGTACGCCGAGCAGTTCCTCGTGCCGGGGCGGACCCTCGACGAGAAGCAGGGGTACTACGTCCTCGCGATGCTCAGGACCGAGGCGGGGGGCGGCAAGGCGCTGCCCGTCGTACGGGGCTGGGCGCCGGGCGATGCACGCAGGGCGACCGCGCCGCCCGCGCCGACCGGTGAAGTGACCGTGACCGGTGCCCTCCAGGCCTCGGAGAACGCGCAGACGGACGGGGTCGACGTCGCCGGCGGGCTGCCCCACGGCCAGGTCGGAATGATCAGCTCCGGGACGCTCGTCAACCTCGTGCCGTACCCGGTCCAGGACGCGTGGATCACCCAGAGCACGGGCGAGGCGGGACTGAAGCCGGTGCCCGCGGTGGCGGCGCAGGGCACCGGACTCGACCTGAAGGCGTTCCAGAACCTGGGCTACACCGGCGAGTGGTTCGTCTTCGCCGGGTTCGTGCTCTTCATGTGGTTCCGGCTGATGCGGCGCGAGGTGGAGGCGGCGCGGGACCTGGAGCTGGGGATCGTGGACGGCCCGGCCACGGCCGATACCGCCACGTCTGCTGCCGCCACGGCCGACACCGCCACGTCTGCTGCCGCCACGGCCGGTACCGCCGACGCGCCCGAGGTGGCCGGGGCCGACGGTCAGGGCGCGTCCAGCACGCCCGTCCGGTAGATCGTTCCCGCGCACGCGTTGGGAATCGTGGTCTCCGCGCTCGGAGCGCCCGGTTCCGCCGTGTGCGTCACCGCGACCTTGCCGTCGGCGGGGTCGCCCTCCGCCGCACCGAGCTGCGGGGCCGCACCCGTGTTGTCCGTACCGACCGCGGGGTCGGGCTCCGGGACCTTGCCGCCCGCGTCGCCGCCGGTGGCGGTGCCCGCGCCCTGGCCGCCGACGTCACCGGTGCCGCTGGTGGGCGTGGGGTCGGGGGAAGCGCCCGTGCTGGGGCAGGTGTCCTGCGGGACCCAGGCGAACTTCACCTCGTACGCGGCCTCCGGCGGGAGCACCAGGGCGCGTGCCTCCTTGGCCGGGTCGGGCAGGCCCTCCGCCGGGTCGTCGGAGGTGTGCTCGACGACCTTGATGCGGGACTGGTCGGCGGCGCCCATCGCCTGGAAGTTCATCCGGCCCTCGCCCGGTACGGCGCACTCGGAGCCGGACTTGTTGGCGATGCGGAAGGTGCCGTAGACCCGTCCCTTGGCGTCCGGGGTGCCGGTGACGGCCTTGATCACCTTGAGCTGCGAGCCGTCGCAGGCCGGCTTCTGGGGCTCGCCACTGACCTGCTCGTACGCGTCCGGGCCCGAGCTGTCGCTGCCCGTCTCGCCACCGCTGCCGACCTGGCCCGCGTCGGGGCTGCTCGCCTCGGACTCCTTCTGCTTGCCCTCCGGGTCCTGGCCGCCCGGGGACTTGCCGGGCGTCTTGTCCTCGGGGTCGCCCGCCGTGCCCTCGGTGCCGCCGCCGCTGCCCGCGTCCGGCGAGTCGCCGTCGGTGCCCATGGAGGTCTCGGCGTGGCCCGCGTTCGCGGGGTTGGCGGTGGCGGAGTCACGGGAGTTCGACACGTGCAGGAAGGCCGGGACCGCGGTGCCTATCAGCAGCGCGGCGGCCGCCATGCCGACCACGGCCTGGCGCCGCCGGGCCCGCCGGGCCGGGACCGCTCTGCGCAGGTGGTCGAGGGCACCGTCGGAGGGTGCCAGTTCCTCCACCGCGCCGTGCATCAGCCGGCGGATGGCCAGTTCGTCGGGGCTGAGGGCGGGGGCGCCGGGGCCGAAGGGGCTGTCGGAGAAGGGAGTGCCGGAGAAGGGAGTGCCGGGCCCCTCGCTGCCGCTGCTGCCTGCTCTGCCGCTGCTGTCTGCCCTGCCGCTTCCGCCGCCGCTGCCTGCTCTGCCGCTGTTGCCGCTGCTTCCGCTACCGCTCGGCGGGTTACCTCGCCCGTGGCGCTCCTCGCGCCCGTTGCACCCGTCGTTCACAGTCCCGTTTCCAGTCCGGTCGTTTCGTGGCCCGTCCGGCCCGTACCACCCCGGGCGCTCATGACTCTCGCCACGCTCGCCCCGTTCGCCCCACTCGTCACGCGGGTGACGGTCACTTCCGTACCCGTCCCTGCTCCCGCTCATCCGGTCGCCTCCATCGCCACGCGCAGCGCCGCGATCCCGCGTGAACCGTACGCCTTCACCGAGCCCAGGGATATTCCGAGCGTCTCGGCGACCTGCGCCTCGGTCATGTCCGCGAAGTAGCGCAGGCTCAGCACCTCGCGCTGGCGCCGCTGGAGCCCGCGCATCGCCTTGATCAGCGCGTCCCGCTCCAGGCTGACGTACGCCCCTTCCTCGGCGCTCGCCATGTCCGGCATCGGCTTGGACAGCAGCTTGAGGCCCAGGATGCGGCGGCGCAGCGCCGAGCGGGACAGGTTCACCACCGTCTGGCGCAGGTACGCCAGGGTCTTCTCCGGCTCCCGCACCCGCCCGCGCGCGCTGTGCACGCGGATGAACGCCTCCTGTACGACGTCCTCGCAGGACGCCGTGTCGTCGAGCAGCAGCGCCGCGAGGCCGAGCAGCGAGCGGTAGTGCGCGCGGTAGGTCTCGGTGAGGTGGTCGACGGTCGTGCCCTCGGCGAGGGTCGTCTCCTCAGCGGCCACGGGCGGACGACCGTACGTCGCGGAGCTCTGCGCCCCGGGCGGCGGCGCCACCGCCGGCGTCACCGGAGGCTGCGCCACTATGCGGGCAGGCCGCGCCGCGGGCATGGGCGCGATCACCGGCATGCCGCCGGGCGCGCGGGCCGTACGCCGCGGGCGCACCGAAGCGCCGCGCAGCGAGACCGCCGTGATGTCGAGAACCTCTGCTGCCACGCCTGTTGGACACGCTTCTCCCCGTCAGGGTTGTACGCGCGGGACACCGCTTTTGACGGAGTGCCCGGTGAAACCGGCGCACTGATTTGCCCCATGCGTAACCGCCCCTCCCCATTGCCCCGATTTTCCCGTGGCCTCGTCCGAGGGCGACCACAGAGACGCGGTCCGCCCAACTCCCGGTTCCCACAAGGCCGGAGGCAATCAATCAAACATGACCACGCCCACCCGTGAGCGGTCCAGACCTGTTATTCGCTCACAGCGTGTTCACAGATCCTACAAAGAGTTCCGGTTACTCCGCCGCGAGTTCAGAAGCGACCAATTCGCCGATCTGCACCGTATTCAGGGCAGATCCCTTACGGAGATTGTCGCCACAGACGAACAATTCCAGGGCCTGCGGATCGTCCATCGAGCGCCGCAGCCTGCCGACCCAGGTGGGATCGGTGCCGACCACATCGGCGGGAGTGGGGAAGTCCCCGGCTGCCGGATCGTCGAAAAGGACCACGCCAGGGGCGGTGGCGAGGGTCTCGGCCGCCCGTTCGACGCTCACCTCGGACTCGAAGCGGGCGTGCACCGAGGCGGAGTGCGTGCTGATCACGGGGACCCGTACACACGTCGCCGTCACGCGCAGCTCCGGCAGGCCCAGAATCTTCCGCGACTCTTCACGGATCTTGAGCTCCTCGGACGACCAGCCGCCGTCCTGTACGGAGCCCACCCACGGCACCACGTTCAGCGCGAGCGGTGCCGGGAAGGGGCCGAGGTCGTCACCGACGGCCCGCCGCACCCCGCCGGGCGCGGTCCCGGCGTCGGGCTCCCCCGCCAGCAGCGAGAGCTGGGCCCGCAGGGTGTCGATGCCGGCCTGGCCGGCCCCGCTCGCCGCCTGGTACGAGGACACCACCAGCTCGGTGAGCCCGAACTCGGCGTGCAGCGCGCCCAGCGCGACGATCATCGACAGGGTGGTGCAGTTGGGCGTCGCGACGATGCCGCGCTTCCTGGTCCGTACGCAGTGCGGATTGACCTCCGGGACCACCAGCGGCACGTCCGGGTCCATCCGGAAGGCCGCGGAGTTGTCCACCACGACGGCGCCCCGCTCGACGGCGACGGGCGCCCACTTCGCGGCGACCTCGTCGGGCACGTCGAAGAGCGCCACGTCGACGCCCGCCAGGGACTCCTCGGAGAGTGCCCGCACCTCCACGTCCTCGCCGCGCACGGCCAGCGTGTTGCCGGCCGCGCGCGGGGAGGCGAGGAGTCGGATCTCGCCCCAGATGTCGGCGTGCTGCGACAGGATCTGGAGCATGACCCGGCCGACCGCCCCGGTCGCCCCGACGACCGCGAGCGTCGGCTTCTTCGTCACCTGCCGGTGCCTCCGTAGACCACGGCCTCGTCGGAGTCCGTGTCGAGTCCGAAGGCGGTGTGCACGGCGCGCACGGCCTCGTTGACGTCGTCGGCGCGGGTGACCACCGAGATGCGGATCTCGGAGGTCGAGATCAGCTCGATGTTCACGCCCGCGTCGCTGAGCGCCTCGAAGAAGCCCGCCGTGACGCCCGGGTTGGTCTTCATACCGGCGCCGACCAGCGAGATCTTGCCGATCTGGTCGTCGTAGCGCAGCGAGTCGTAACCGATGATCGCGCGCGCCTTCTCCAGCGCGTCGGTGGCCTTGCGGCCCTCGGTCTTGGGCAGCGTGAAGGAGATGTCCGTCAGCCCGGTGGAGGCGGCGGACACGTTCTGCACGACCATGTCGATGTTGATCTGGGCGTCCGCGATGGCGCGGAAGATCGCCGCGGCCTCGCCTGGCTTGTCCGGCACCCCGACGACCGTGACCTTGGCCTCGGAGACGTCGTGGGCGACTCCGGAGATGATGGCCTGCTCCACCTTGGTGTCTCCCTGCGGCTCGTTGCTGACCCACGTACCGCGCAGGCCCGAGAAGGACGAGCGTACGTGGATCGGGATGTTGTAGCGGCGTGCGTACTCGACGCAGCGGTGCAGCAGCACCTTGGAACCGGACGCGGCCAGCTCCAGCATGTCCTCGAAGGAGATCCAGTCGATCTTCTTCGCCTTCTTCACCACACGGGGGTCGGCGGTGAACACGCCGTCCACGTCCGTGTAGATCTCGCAGACCTCCGCGTCGAGGGCGGCGGCCAGCGCGACGGCCGTGGTGTCCGAGCCACCGCGACCGAGGGTCGTGATGTTCTTCCCCTCCTGGCTGACGCCCTGGAACCCGGCGACGATGGCGATGTTGCCCTCGTCGATCGAGGTCCGGATGCGGCCCGGGGTGACGTCGATGATCCGCGCTTTGTTGTGGACCGAGTCGGTGATGACACCGGCCTGGCTGCCCGTGAAGGACTGGGCCTCGTGGCCCAGGTTTTTGATCGCCATGGCCAGCAGGGCCATGGAGATCCGCTCTCCTGCGGTCAGCAGCATGTCGAATTCGCGCCCGGCAGGGATCGGCGATACCTGCCCGGCGAGGTCGATCAGCTCATCCGTCGTGTCGCCCATCGCGGACACCACGACAACGACCTGATGGCCGTTCTTCTTGGCATCCACGACTCGCTTGGCGACCCGCTTGATGCCTTCGGCATCAGCGACGGAGGAGCCTCCGTACTTCTGCACGACAAGGCCCACGTGCGCTCCTCGTTAGGTCATTACTGCGGTCGGCTCAGTTTAACGAGCGGCACGTATACGCCAGGTGTGTATCGCATCGCGAGACGATCCGCTCAGGGGGCGGACGGGTCCGGGCGTTCGTGCTGCTCGAACCGATGCTGCCCCGGTCCTGCGGGGGTACGCGAAAGGTGTGCTGCCTCACATCGGGGCGGGGTGCGGCGGCGGGCGGGGGAACCCGGGCGCCACCTCCGGCGTCACACTTCCAACACCCGCCGGACACAAGGGAGTTCACATGTTCCGCTTACGCCCGGACAGACTCGCCCTCGCCTGCGTCACGGTCGGCGCGACCGCCCTGCTGGCCACCGGCTGCGGCACGGAGACCGGCACCACTCGCGTCGACACCGGGGACAGGCCCGCGACCCAGGACGCCAAGCCCTGCCCCAAGGTGGACCGCTCCCCCGCCGCCCACACCATGCAGGCCAACACCCCCGAGGCCGCCGCCCTCGTCAGCGCCCTCGAACCGCCCAAGCGCGGCGGCGGCACCTTCGCCCGGTACGCCGACATCTACAGCGACGTCATCGTCGACCAGCCGGCCGGCCGGGTCGCCCTCTGCGTCACCGACCTCGCACGCGGCAAGGAGTGGGTGGCGGCGGCCGGGAAGGCGCGTCCGGACATCGACACGGCCCGGGTGGACCTCTACCTGGGGCGCTACTCGCACCAGCGTGCCGCCGCGGCGCGGGAGCGGCTGCAGGACTGGGACTCGTACCCCTTCCCGATCTACACGATCAGTGCGGACGGCTCGGGCCTGACGGTCGGCTCCGACCCCGCCGGTGCCAAGTCGAAGGAGTTCCGCGAACGGCTCGTCAAGGACGCGGGGATGGCGGTACGGGTCGAGGCGAGCGGACCCGTCGAGGCGCTCGGCGGCGACCTCTAGCGGCGGCCTCCAGCAGCGGCCTCCGGCAACGTGGAAAGCCCCGGCCGGTCCGTACGGACGGACCGACCGGGGCTGCGGCTGCGGCTGTCGGCTCAGCCCGCCGTACGGATCCCCAGCGGTTCCGCGATCTCCTCCAGCATCACGCGCCCCGCCTCCTCCTCCAGCTCGCCCTCCGTCAGGTCCTCGTCCGTGTCCAGGCCGTCCAGCTCCTGGAGGGGCTGGTCGAGGCGGACGTGGGCGACCAGGGACTGGAGCGCGCGCAGGGTGGCCGAGGCGGTGGAGCCCCAGTTGGAGAAGTACGAGAACTGCCACCACCACAGCGCCTCGGACGTACGGCCCGCGCGGTAGTGGGCGAGGCCGTGCCGCAGGTCGGTGACGACGTCGGCGAGGTCGTCGGAGATGCGGCAGGCGACCGGCGCCTTGCGCGGTTCGTACGGGTCGAAGACCTCGGAGTACACGTCGATCGGCTCCAGCATCCGCGCGAAGCGGATGCGGAGGTCGTCGACGTCCGGCTCCGGGCCGAGGTCCGGCTCGTAGCGCTCGTCCGGGACGATGTCCTCGTGCGCGCCCAACCGGCCGCCCGCGAGCAGCAGTTGGGACACCTCCAGCAGGAGGAAGGGCACCGCACTGTCCGGCTCGTCCCCCTTGGCCACCTCGGTGACGGTCAGGATGAAGCTCTCGATCTGGTCGGCGATCTGGACCGCGAAGGAATCGGGTTCCTGCGACGGCACCCGGCCGGGCACGAGATCCGGCGCGGACGCGGTCACGGCGGTGGCGGTCGTGTCGGTCGTGTGGTCAGACATCCAGCAATCGTCTCCCCTCGAAGGCACGCCCGAGCGTGACCTCGTCGGCGTACTCAAGGTCTCCCCCTACAGGAAGACCACTGGCCAGCCGGGTGACTCTCAAACCCATGGGTTTGATCATCCGGGCCAGGTACGTGGCGGTGGCCTCGCCCTCCAGGTTCGGGTCCGTCGCCAGGATCAGCTCGGTGACGGAACCGTCGGCGAGACGGGCGAGCAGTTCGCGGATCCGCAGATCGTCGGGGCCGACGCCCTCGATGGGGCTGATGGCGCCGCCCAGCACGTGGTAACGGCCCCGGAACTCCCGGGTCCGCTCGATCGCGACGACGTCCTTGGGCTCTTCCACGACACAGATGACGGACTGGTCGCGGCGCGGGTCGCGGCAGATGTTGCACCGCTCCTCCTGCGCGACGTTCCCGCACACCGCGCAGAAGCGGACCTTGTCCTTGACCTCAAGCAGTGCGTGCGCCAGCCGTCGTACGTCGGTGGGCTCGGCCTGGAGGATGTGGAAGGCGATCCGCTGCGCGCTCTTGGGACCGACGCCGGGCAGCCTGCCCAACTCGTCGATGAGGTCCTGAACCACGCCTTCGTACACGGATTGCCTTCTCTGCTTCTTCTGGGCCGGTGGTGCTTCTTACGTACGTTAGTTGGTGCGGGGGGTCGTGCAGAAGGCTTCTGCCTCCGCCACCCGCGCAGGCCTCAGAAAGGCAGGCCGGGCATGCCGCCGAGGCCCTGGGTCAGCGGGCCGAGCTTCTGCTGCTGGAGGGTCTGCGCGTTCTCGTTCGCGGCCTGGACGGCGGCGACGACGAGGTCGGCGAGCGTCTCGGTGTCCTCCGGGTCGACGGCCTTGGGGTCGATCACCAGGGCGCGCAGCTCGCCGGAGCCGTTGACGGTGGCCTTGACGAGACCGCCGCCGGCCGTGCCGTCGACCTCGGTCCTGGCGAGCTCCTCCTGCGCGTTGGCGAGGTCCTGCTGCATCTTCTGGGCCTGCTGGAGCAGCTGCTGCATGTTGGGCTGGCCACCACCGGGAATCACGGCATGTCTCCTAGTTGCGTCGAAGGGCGCCGAGGTCTCGGCCTCGGCCTCCGTCTCGGGTGATTCCGAGCCTACGTGGTCGCCCGACGGCGTGCTCCATGCCGTACGGACCGACTCTTTCGAGTGAGAGCGCACGGGCTCCCGTCCTGATCACGGCCCCCCTACGGGGGGAAATACCGGGACAACGGCCCCACTGACCCACCATTCGGCGGTAGGAAGGGCAAGCGCACCCGTACGGACCAGTTCCGTCGTCGGGCCGCTGTCCGGAATTTTCAGACGCAGAGGAGTGCCCGGTGAGTCAGCCGGAGATGCAGCCCGAGGGGCCGCCGGCCCGGCATGACGCCGGCTCTGGTTCTGGTTCCGGTTCTGGTTCCGGCACTGGTTCCGGCTCTGGTTCCGGGGACGAGTGGGGCTGGAGTGCCGAGGACCTGGCCGGGCGGCCGTTCCCGCTCGGCGACTGGGGCGAGCCGGCGGAGCGGCTGGACGAGCTCTACCGGTGGGTCGAGGAGGGCGCGCTGCGCACCGCCCGGTGGTACCTGGCGGACCGGGGCTGGAAGCGCCGCAGCGCGCGGGCCCTGCGGGTGGGGACGGCGCTGGCCGTGGTGACGGGTGCCGCGCTGCCCCTCCTCGATCTGATCGGGGCGGTACGGGGCGGGGCGGGCTGGGGGTACCTGGCGCTGCTCCTGGGTGCGGCGTGCGTGGCCTGCGACCGGTACTTCGGGCTCACCTCCGGGTGGATGCGGGACATGGCGACGGCGCAGGCGGTGCAGCGGCGGCTGACGGCGCTCCAGTTCGACTGGGCGTCGGAGAGTGTGCGGGAGATCCTCGGGCCGACGGAGGGGACGGCGAGCGAGGCGGCGGACCGGTGTCTGTTGGTGCTGCGGCGGTTCACCGAGGACGTCACCGAACTGGTCCGTGTCGAGACCATCGACTGGATGGTCGAATTCCGCTCCGGCCCGGCCCCTCTGGTCATGCAGACCCTGGGCGCCGCCCCCACCCGCCCGGAAGGCCCTTCCGGCCACCCGAGCCGGCTCCCGCTCCCCCCGGGCACCCGCCCGAACATGCCCCGCCAACGCCCCCCGGAACCCCCGAGGTAACCCTCCCACCCGCGCGCGGGGTCCCGTCATCCCCTCCCCCCCCCCCGCAGGGTGCGCCCCTTTAGGGGCGCGGGGAACTGCGCGGCCAGCCACGAACCACCCGCACCTCCCCCACCCACCCCAACCGGGCTGCCACCCCGGGGCCCGGGGCGCAGCCCCGGCAACCCACCCACCCACCCCCTGCCCGCCCACACGGGCCCGGGGCCCGGGGCAGCGCCCCGGTTTCGGGAAGGGGCGGGGTGGGGTCAAGCCCCGCGCAGCGGACCACTCGTATGCGGAGCGCGGGGCCAAGGCGGAGCTGGGGCGGGGCCCGAAGGTGCGGCTCCGCCGGGGGCCGCCCCCTTGCCCGCCCGTCCCGCCCCCGGGGGGCGGCCCCGCCGCCCAAGAGGGCGGGGGCGTAGGGGCGGCCGCGCCGCCCAAGGAGGCGGCGGCGTACCCGCCCCGGCGCCCGAGGGGGCGGGGCAACGGGTGGGGGCGGGCCCGCTGCCCGAGGAGGCGGGTGGCATCGTGGCTCCGCCGCCCGAGGGGGCTCGGCGGGGGCGCGCCGGCCGTGGGGGCGGGGGTTAGCTGAAGATGATCATGGAGCCTTGGGCGAGGCTTCGGGTGGTGGCGGCGTGGAGGCCCAGCCAGACATGGCGTTCGCGGGCGAAGGGGGACGGGTCCGCCAGGGCGGGGGCCGGTTCCTCCAGGGTGGTGGGCCCGGCCGGAGGGAGTGGCGGGGCCGGCGGGTTCGCCGGGTCGATGCCGATGGCGGGGGCTACGTACTCCAGTTCACGCAGGAGTCCCTGGGAGGAGCCCAATGGGCCGCCCCCGGCGAGGAGTTCGTCGTTGGAGAGCGGCGCGGCGAAGTCCACCGGCACGTACGCCCCCGCATGGTCGAAGTGCCACACCAGGTGCGACCCGAGCGCCGTCTCCTCGAAGACCTCCAGCAACTGCTCGTAGTCGCCCCCGAGTCCGTCCACCGGAGTCACCGCGAGCCCCCGCGCCCACAGCAGGTACGCCCGCCGCAGGAAGTGCAGCGCGTCGTAGTCGAACCCCGCGACCGGGGCGACGTCACCGGACAGTCCCGGCATGTACGGGAAGATCGGCACCGTCGGCAGACCGGCATCGGTCAGCGCCTTGTCGTACGCGGCGATCTCTTCGGCAAAGGGGTTGTCCGGGCTCTGGCACAGCACGTCGACAAGGGGCACCAGCCACAGGTCACAGGCCAAGGGGGCTCCTCCACGGTCCGGGGCGCCGCGGCCCCGTGGCCGACGCCGGTCCAGGCAGCGTAATGCCCTGCGCACGCAGCGCGAAGAGCGCCTGCCGCCCTCGTGCGCGGCCGCTCAGGCGTCCAGCCGGTCCGCCCACCTCAGCGCCGCCTCGTCGTGCGCCGCCAGCACCTCGTACACCGCTTCCGTATCGCACCGTACGAGTGCCGCGACGACGTCCTCGTAACCGGCCCACAGCCCACCGCTCCCCCGCAGATCTCGCTCCGCGCGCAGGTGCGGGACGGAGAACACCCAGCACCTGACGCGGAGTTGGTGGAGGAAGGCACCGATGTGGGGGTTGCCGATCATCGAGGCGAGTTCGCGCCAGAAGCGCAGGTCGTAGCCGATGAGGACGTCCAACTCGCCTGCCCTGGCGGCCCGTCCGGCCTCCTCGGCGCGGCGCCGGAGCACCGCGAGCCGGTCCGGCGGCAGGTCGCCGGCGGCGATGGCGAGGCGGTGATGGACGCCGTCGACGACGAGTTGGCGCGCCTCGACCATGCCCCGGTACTCGCCGACCGAGTACTCCCGGACCTTGAACCCCTTGTGCTGGTCGGAGGCGAGCAGTCCTTGCGCGGCCAGGTCGACCAGCGCCTCGCGCACGGGCGTCGCGGACACCTCGTACTGCTCGGCTATCTGTTTGACGGTGAACTCCCGGCCGCCCTGCAGCCGTCCGGCCAGTACCTCGTCACGCAGCGCATCGGTGAGTTGCTGGCGCAAGGTACTGCGAGTCACGGTCCCGCGGGTGTCGGAGCCGCTCGCGGGCATGGTGATTCCCCCTTCGTCCGCTCCCCACACCTTATGGGGCGTCCGGAGCAGGACAAGGGGGAAGATCACATTCCGTTACGCGCAGCCCGGCGTGACTCGGCGTGACTCCGCGTCACTCCGCATGTCGGACCGGTCCGTCACACGGTGTATTCGTCCGCCACCGACAACGCCACGTCCAGCGCCGCGAGGCCTTCCTTGGCCTCCGCCTCGGAGACGTTGCACGCGGGGACCACATGGGTGCGGTTCATGTTGATGAAGGGCCACAGGCCGTTCTTCTTGCAGGCCGCGCCGAAGGCGGCCATCGGGGCGGCGTCCGCGCCGGTGGCGTTGTACGGCACCAGCGGCTCGCGCGTGCCGCGGTCCTTGACCAGCTCCAGCGCCCAGAACATGCCGTCGCCGCGTACGTCGCCGATGCTCGGGTGCCGCTCGGCGAGGTCGCGCAGACCGGGCTCGATGACGGTCGCACCGATGTGGGCGGCGTTCTCGACGACCTTCTCCTCCTCCATCACCTGGATGGTGGCGACGGCGGCGGCGCAGGCGAGGGGGTGGCCGGAGTAGGTGAGTCCGCCCGGGAAGGCGCGCTTCTCGAAGGTCTCGGCGATCTCGCCGGAGATGGCGACGCCGCCCAGCGGCACGTAACCGCTGTTGACGCCCTTCGCGAAGGTCATCAGGTCCGGTACGACGTCGTAGTGGTCGGCCGCGAACCACTTGCCGGTCCGGCCGAAGCCCGCCATGACCTCGTCGAGGACGAAGACGATCCCGTACCGGTCGCAGAGCTCGCGCACGCCCTTGAGGTAACCGGCGGGCGGCGTCATGATCCCGGCCGTGCCCGGGACGGTCTCCAGCACGATCGCGGCGACCGCGCTCGGCCCCTCGAAGGCGATGGTGTCCTCAAGGTGCTGGAGCGCACGCGCGCACTCCTCCTCCTCGGTCGACGCGTAGAACGCGGACCGGTAGAGGAACGGCGCCCAGAAGTGGACCGTGCCCGAGGAGCCGTTGTCGGAGGCCCAGCGGCGCGGGTCACCGGTCAGGTTGATCGCCGTGTTCGTCGCACCGTGGTACGAGCGGTAGGCGGCGAGCACCTTGTGGCGGCCGGTGTGCAGCCGCGCCATGCGCACGGCGTTCTCGATCGCCTCCGCACCGCCGTTGGTGAAGAAGATCTTGTCGAGGTCGCCGGGGGTGTGGGAGGCGATGAGACGTGCGGCCTCGGACCTGGCCTCGACCGCGAAGGCCGGGGCGAAGGTCGTCATGGTGGCGGCCTGCTCCTGGATCGCCGCGACGACCTTGGGGTGCTGGTAGCCGATGTTGGTGAAGACGAGGCCGCTGGTGAAGTCGAGGTAGCGGTTGCCCTCGTAGTCCCAGAAGTACGAGCCCTCCGCGCCGGCCACGGCCAGGGGGTCGATCAGGCCCTGGGCGGACCAGGAGTGGAACACATGGGCCCGGTCGGCGGCCTTGACGGCTGCGCCCTTGGCCGGGTCGGGGGTGAAGTGAGGGGTCATGGTCGCAGGGTAGGGACCCGCAGGTGGGGGGCGATATGGCCACCCTGTACGGGTTGCGGCGCACGGTTCGGCAGGGTGTCGACCCGTCCGGCCTCCCCTCACTCTTCATTGACAGCACGCTGTCGTAATGACAGAATTCTGTCATCGGGCCACGGCGGTCCGGACGCACCACGATCTCCAGGAGACGACCATGTCCCGCAAGACCGTGCACCTCGCCGTCTACGACACCTTCTCGGACTGGGAGACCGGCCTCACGACCGCCTTCCTCACCCAGCACGGGTACGAGGTGAAGACCGTCGGCCTCGCCGCCGACCGCCCGGTCACCACCATGGGCGGCCTGCGGATCCTCCCGGACCTGGCCCTCGACGCCCTGGACCCGTCGGACAGTGCGCTGCTGATCCTGACCGGGGCCGAACTCTTCGACTCGGGGCGGGAGTTGGCGCCCTTCACGGCCGCCGCGCGGCAGTTCGTCGAGGCGGGCGTACCGGTCGCCGCGATCTGCGGCGCCACGCTCGGCCTCGCCCAGGAGGGCCTGCTCGACGACCGTACGCACACCAGCGCGGTCTCCTTCTACCTCGCGGCCAGCGGCTACGCGGGCGGCGGCCACTACGTCGACGCCGACGCGGTCACCTCCGCCGACGGCCTGCTGATCACGGCGGGCCCGACGGAGCCGGTGGCCTTCGCCCGCGAGGTGTTCGCGCTGCTCAAGGTGTACGAGGGGGAGAAGCTGGACGCGTGGTACCGCCTCTTCCACGACTCGGACCCGACGGCCTACGAGATCCTCTCCTCATGACGGAACCACTCACGACGGACGGGACCGCCGGCCCCCACGGGGCAGGCTCCCCCGCCACCCACGCCCCCCAGGGCTCCTCCGAGTCCCCCACCCAGCAGCTCCTCACCCGTACCGCCCTCGGCGTCTTCCGCCTCAACGGCCAGTTCATCGCCGTCTCCGACGCGATGGCCCGCGAGGTGGGCCTGACCGCCTCCTGGTGGCAGGTCCTCGGGGCGGTCAACCGCACCCCCGCCCCGGTCGCCTCGATCGCCCGCACCATGGGCATCACCCGGCAGAGCGTGCAGCGGATCGCGGACCTGCTGGTCGGCAAGGGCCTCGCGGAGTACGCCGACAACCCGGCGCACCGCCGCGCCAAACTCCTCCGCGCGACCCCGGCGGGGCACGACGCCATCCGCCGCCTCCACCCGTCCCACGCAGACCTGGCGGCCCGCCTTAAAGCGGAGCTCGGCGAGGAGTCCTTCGCCGAAACGGTCCGCGTCCTCGAACGCCTCTCCGAAGCCATGGACGCGGTCACGCGGTAGGCGTCCCTTCCGGTTACGGAACGGTGGCGAGCAGCGGACCCCTTTGTCGTACAACGGCACTATCCTCGGGCCATCGCTGGCACATCGGGGGAGGGTGGCGCAGCAGTCATGGCCATGGAAAAACTGGGGGCCTCAGACCCCCAACGCATCGGTGCCTACCGCCTGTTGGCGCGCCTCGGGGCGGGCGGCATGGGCCAGGTCTATCTGGCCCGCTCCGACCGGGGCCGTACGGTCGCGGTGAAACTGGTCCGCCGCGAACTGGCGGAACAGGAGGAGTTCCGCTCCCGGTTCCGCCAGGAGGTACGGGCGGCCAGGCAGGTCGGCGGCCACTGGACGGCCCCGGTCCTGGACGCGGACACGGAGGCCGAAGTCCCGTGGGTGGCCACGGGTTACGTCGCCGGGCCCACGCTCCAGCAGGTGGTCTCGGGCGGCCACGGCCCCCTCCCGGAACGCTCGGTCCAGGTCCTGGCGACCGGCCTCGCGCACGCGCTGAGGGACATCCACGCGGCGGGCCTGATCCACCGCGACCTCAAGCCCTCGAACGTACTGATCACCATCGACGGCCCGCGCGTGATCGACTTCGGCATCGCGCGCGCACTGGTGACGGTCACCGACAGCGGCCTGACCCGCAC
The DNA here is from genome assembly GCF_055579625.1 of Streptomyces sp. NPDC032721. Lineage (NCBI taxonomy): Bacteria > Bacillati > Actinomycetota > Actinomycetes > Kitasatosporales > Streptomycetaceae > Streptomyces > Streptomyces sp. NPDC032721. Next base: position 141,857 of record NZ_JBVIMX010000015.1, read on the forward strand.
GGGAGCGATGGTCGGCTCCCCGGGCTTCATGGCCCCGGAACAGATCCGGGGCGAGCGGGTGACCCCTGCCTGCGACGTGTTCTGCCTCGGCTCGGTCCTCTCGTACGCGGCCACGGGCCGGCTCCCGTTCGGTACGTCGCACAGCGGCGTGCACGCGATGATGTTCCGCATCGCACAGGAGCCCCCGAACCTGGAGGGCGTCCCGGAAAGCCTCCACGACCTGATCCAGTCCTGCCTCCAGAAACCCCCACCATCCCGCCCCACCCTGGACGACATCCTCGCCCGCACGGGCCCCGCCCCCACCTCACGCGACCCGTGGCTCCCGGCATCCCTGGTGGCCCAACTGGGCATTCACGCGGTGCAGTTGCTCGACCTGGAAAACCCGACGACCTCCCTCGCGACGGAGGCACTGCGGAAGGGCGCGAACACCCCGGACGACGCAAGTGGCGCGAGCGCTCGGGACGACGCGGGCACCGTGGACACTCCGGGCAACATGGGTACCCCGGGCGGCGCAGGTGGCACGGGCACTCCCGACAGCGCAGGCAATGCGGGCGGCGCAGACGGCACACGCGCGCTGAGCAGCGCAAGTGGCTCGGGCACCCCCGGCAGCGCGGACGGTGCAGGTGGCGCGGACGGTGCAGGTGGCGCGGGCCGCCCCGGTGGCGCAGGCACACCCGCTGCGCCCGGCGCACCCGCCACTCCGTCCGGCCCTGGTGCCACCGAGTTTGTTCCCACCCCTCCTGAGCCCAACTCACCCACGCCGCCGCCCACTTCACCCCCCAACGGCATGCACTCCCTGCCCACCTACATCGTCACTCCCCAGCCCGGTGCACCGGGCGGTCCAGGGGCTCCCGACGGACCGCCCGCCCCCGGCACGCCGCACGCGCTCCCCGCCCTGCCGCCCGCGCGCCCCGCCGCCGGGGCGTACGGATACCCCGGTACTCCGAGCAGCCCCAACACGCCGCCCCCCAACGGCAGTTACGGATACCCCTCGCACAGCGCCACCCAGCCCCCGCGCGACCCGTACAACTACCCCACCCCGCCCGGCGGTTACGGCCACCCAAGTCAGGGCCCCGGCTACTACAACCACCCCGGTTACACCCCCGAGCCCCCTCCACCGCCCCGCAACAAGCGCGCCACCCTCGCTCTCGTGGCCGTCGCCATCGTCGTGGCCGTCGGCACCGGTGGGTCCGTCTACGCGTTCATGAGCGGCACGGACGACGACAAGAACTCCGTCGCCAACCCCACCAGCAACAACAGCCCTGCCGCACAGGGCACGGCCCCGGGATCCCAGACCCCCTCCGACCCGTCCGACCCGTCCGATCCCAACGGGTCCCCCTCCACTCCCGACGACCCCACCACCGACGCCGGTGCCGCCACCGTCCCGACCGGCTTCCTCGGCACCTGGCACGGGACCGTCCTGGACAGCACCCGGGACCTCACGCTCAGCCAGGGCAAGGTCGGCGACACCATCATGTCGCTCACCGCCGACGGCCCGAACGGTTCCTTCCACTGCCTCTTCGAGGCGGACCTGACCGCCGCCCCCGGCCCCGACGGCCCCCTGCGCCTCGGCAAGTCCCGCGTCGTCCAGGGCCCCGCCGCCTCCTGCAAACCGGGCGACACCTCCGAGGTGGAACTCCTCCCTGACGGCACCCTCAAGCGCACGTCGGCGGACGGCAAATCGGTCACGTACACCAAGTCCGGCTGAGGCGGCTGCCGCACGACGAGCCCGTGTCCTCCGCTCTCCACCGCACGGCGGAGACGGATCATCCGCACGCCCGATCAGTCCCGCGCACCCTCTCGGCACGCTGGACCCATGACCACCCAAGCGCTCCCCGTGGCCCCGCCGAAGGCTCCCCGGTCTCCCCGCGAGACCGAACACCCCGTCCCTCGCTGGGCAGTTCTCGCCGCCAAGGCACTCCCCTGGGTCGTCACCCCGGTCTGCGTCTGGCGGCTGCCGATCGCCTTCGGCTTCGAGATGGGGGCGCCGGACGGCCCGTGGTCCTGGTGGCAGATCCCGTACGTCTTCGCCCTGAGCATCCTCTCGGAGCTGGGCGTCCTGCTGACCGTCGGCCTGGTGCGCGGCTGGGGCGAGGTCTTCCCCGACTGGCTGCCCCTCATCGGCGGCAAGCACGTGCCCGTCGCCGCCGCCGTCATCCCCGCCACGGTGGCCGGACTCGGCGGCCTCTACCTCGTGTACGACTGGTTCCTGAGCACCTTCGGCCCCGAGCCCTCGCCCTACGCCCCCGGCTGGAACACGCTCGCCCACATCTGCAGCACCCTGTTCGTCCTGTGGGGCCCGATCCTGCTGGCCCTGACCGGCGCGTACTGGTGGCGCCGCCGACGCGGCTGAGCTTCTCCGCGCCGCACGGCACACGTGGCACCCGAGCCGCGACGGGGGCACGAACCACACTCCGTGCCCCCGCCACCACCATGTCAGGGCAGCCGGATCGTCCGCACCAGCGGCATGTCCGCGTACAGCTCCGGTTCCGTCGTCACCACGGGCCGGCCGTCCGGCCAGTCCAGACTCGGGCGGGACAGGTGGACCGCGTGCCCGACCCGCAACTCGATCCCGTCCCTGAGCAGCGAGCCCAGTGCCGCCGCTCCCGCGAAGTCCAGCTCCACGATCTCGGCGGCGGGCAGGGCGCCCACATGCTCAGCGATCCCCTTGCGCAGCCCGTCGGCCGTCGCCAGGCAGACCGCCGGTACGTAGACGTGCCGGGTCGGTCCGTGCTCGGTGTTGGACATGAACTGCGAGGCCAGCCGGTTGCCCCGGCCGAGCGCGAGCAGGGCGGTCTCGTCGTAGACCACCGCGACGGAACGGGTCACAGGCTGTCCACAGGCCGGCCGGCCTCCAGGTCCTTCCACGCCTTCTCCGCGCGGTCGTGGTCCTCGTCCGTGAGCGTGACACCGAAGTGCGTCTCGCAGTACGCCTTGGTCTCCTCGTACCGCTTGCGCAGTTCCTCGCGGGTCGGGGTGGCCCCGGCCAGCTCGGTGAGCAGGTCTCGCATGGTCATGCCGCGCTCCCTCGCGAGCACCATGAGGCGGTCGCGAACAGCGGGGTCAACCTTGATCGTGGTGTCGGCCATCACCACAGTATACCTGCGGTATACCACTTCGGGTGGTGCGAGCAATGTGGTCACAAGGACCCCTTTCCCATCTCTGTCTCATCTGTTTCCCCGGCCCTGAACCGGGCCGGAAGTCCATGCGGCCAAACCCCTCCGCCGCCGCCCCCGCCTACGCGGGCACCACCCCGCCCAGCCCCCGCATCGCCGCCCGCGCCGCCTCCGCACCCCGCTTGGCCGACTCGATGAACCCGAGCACGCCCTCCGCCAACGGCACCGGCTCCCGGTCACCCGCCGCCACGCCCGCCACCTCGGCCCGCGCACACGCCGCACACCGCCCCGCCGCGAACAGCCTCGCCCCGCACCCCCCGCACGCATGCCCCAGCACCGGCTCCGGCGGCGCGGGCAGCGGCGGCGGACACTTCCGCTCCAGCCGCGAGGCCAGCAGCTTCGCCGCCGAATGCACCCGCTCCGGCAACCCCGCCGTCAGCGCCCGCGTCAGCACCGCGTCACTCGCCCCGCGCTCCCACCACACCTCCACCATCGGCGCCAGCTTCAACGCCTCGGCCACCCCCAGCGACAGCGCGGGCTCCCGCCGCCCCAGCCCGTGCAGGAACCGCGCGGCCCGCCCTGTCCCCGCCGAGGGGTCCACGGGATCCGCAGGGGAGGGAGGTTCTTCTACCGAGGTACTGCAAACCAAGGGTTTCCGGCCCGCATCCGGGGGCGCCCCGTTACCGGAGGCCAGGTTCCAGCCACTTTCGGGTTCACTCTCACCGCCGGGGTCGACGGGCTCCGGCCCGCTCTCGTCGTACGGCCGGTCGAACACCATGTAAACGGTGTTGAGTTGCCCCGTCTCGGGGTCCTTGAGGGGCTCGCGCCGCAAGTACCGGGCTTTCTCCAGCTCACGCAGCGCGGAGGCGATCCGAGTCCGCCCCTCGTGGCGCTGCTTGGCCAGCGCACGCACGGAGGCGCTGGCGGCTTCGGGGAGGCTGAGGAGGTACACCAGTACGCCTACCGCGCACCAGGAAAGGCGGCGATCCTGTAGCACTTCATTGCCGAGGATGGTGAACGCACGCGTGCGCGGGGTACGGTGAATCTGCATCGGGAGTTGAGTCCTCCGGGTGTCAGGCCCCCGGGTGCGCTAACACCGCGGGGGCCGTTCTATGAAAGTTTTGTCGGTGCCCATTACGCGACCATCAACTCCCCACGACGCAAGCTCACTTGCTTTCTTCCACCCATTAGGGTGACGCATCGTCTTTACTGTTACGAGGCCTTGGCCAGCACTCCTTCCGCCACGCACTTCAACAGCATCGGATGCACGAACCGGTGCTCCCCGGTGGGCGGACACCACCACCCAACGGGCCACGTCCCCCCGCTGAGCGCGGGCACGGGTACGTAACTCACCTTGTGCGGCCCGGCGTTGAAGGTCGCCACCCCACGCGGCCAGGACCGGAACGACGTGCTCCCGGCCGGCACCAGGAAGTACACGGCCCGCACCCCCTTGCTCTCCACGACGATCGGCCCGGGGTCCCCACCGGTCATCGCCTCCAGTCTCTCGGCGACGAGCCGCCCCTCCGCCCCCTCGATGCGCACGGCGTCGAATTGCACGCCTGCTTTGCGGAGTTGGAAACCGGAAGCCGGAATCCAGCTGATGTTTAGTTCACGACTTTGCGTATCCACGCTGACAGCTTGCTGGGGCGCCCCTTACGTTTTCCATAGGGTCCGGCGGACCGTTGGAATCCTCCAACTTCCGTTGTACTCGGTTGAATTCGGCGGGCTCTGGTTGAGGCTGGTTGAGGCCAGTTGAGACGGAAACGGTGGAGGCGATGGCGCGCGCGGAGAACAAGGAATCGGCAGGTCCTACAGCACGGCTGGTGGCGAGGATGGTCACCTCCATCCGCAAGCAGAGGGGGTGGACCCAGGCTCGGCTCGGCCAGGAGCTCGGTTACTCCGGAGCTGCGGTGAGCGCGATGGAGACGCTGGTCCAGCCCCCTAGCGAGCAGATGCTGATGCGGCTGGAAGAGGTGCTGGGTATGGGGTCGGACTTCTTCACCAATGCGTTGGTCGCGATCCAGCGTGAGAAGTATCCGGCCAAGTTCCAGGGCTTCGTCGACTTGGAACGGGAAGCGGTGTCACTGCACATCTACTCGATGCACGCGATCCATGGGCTTTTCCAAACAGAGGAGTACATGCGCGCGCTCTTCAACGGAACCTACCCGCTGAACTCTGAGTCCCGAGTGGAAGAGTTGACCGCTGGGCGCTTGGCACGCAAGCAGATCCTCGACCGCGAACCGATCGCGATGATCGAGCTCATCCTTGACGAGGCGGTCCCCAACCGCATGATCGGCAGCAAGGAGACCATGCGGGATCAGCTGCTCCATCTGATCCAGTGCGCCAGGCGCCGAAACGTCACCGTGCGAGTACTTCCCCTGGACGCCGGCCTTGAGGGCGAATACGCGGGTGATCGGGGGCCATTCACCCTGATTGAAACGCGTACACATGACCATCGCGTTTACACGGAGATCCTGGACATCAGCATGCTGATCGACGATCCCCCGACAGTCAGCGTTCACACCCAGAGGTATGCAAAGATCCGAGAACAGGCCCTTACCCCTCGTCAATCACTGGGTCTGCTCGAACAGTTGGTAGGAGAACTTAAATGAGCGAGAGCACCCGATGGTTCACATCGAGCGACAACACGTGCAACAACGACGCACACACCGGAGTCGCCCACGACTGGCACAAGTCCTCCTACAGTGACGGCGAAGGCGGCGAGTGCGTAGAGGTCGCCGCCTGCCCCCACACCATCCACATCCGCGACTCCAAGCTGAGCGACACCGGCCCCATCCTCACGGTCACCGCCGCAAGCTGGAACACCTTCCTCCACCACGCACGAGGCTGACGGTGATCCGGCAGGAGACCACCGACGATCACCGGGCGGTGCACGAGGTTCATGCGCAGGCCTTCGGTGGCGGCGAGCAAGTTCCTGGGCTCGTGGCGGCACTTCGTACGGCGCGGGCCGGGTTGGCGCCGATGTCCTTCGTGGCGACCGTTGATGACCGGGTCGTCGGCCATGTCCTGCTGAGCGCCGGGCGGTTGGACGCGCCGCGTCGGATCGTGGACGTGCTGTCCCTCTCACCATTGGGCGTGCTCCCGGAGTTCCAGCGCCAAGGCATCGGCACCCGACTCGTCGCGCACGCGCTCTCGGCGGCCGACGAGCTGGGCGTGCCGTTGGTGTTCCTGGAGGGGTCCCCGCACTACTACGGCAAGCGCGGCTTCGAGGGCGCGAGCGCACTGGGCTTCCGTTCGCCTTCGCTGCGGATTCCCGAACCCGCCTTCCAGGTGGCCCGGTTGTCCGCGCACGAGCCCTGGATGACCGGCACCTTCGTCTACTCGGAAACCTTCTGGGCCTTCGACTGCGTCGGCCTACGGGACCCCGAGGCCTGAGCAGCCTCAGCGTCCGCGCGCTCGCGGATTCCGGCCCGCTCCTTGGCGATGTTGCGGATCTTTCTCGTACTGCCCGAGTCGGCGAGCAGGGACAGCACCGCCGATGACGTCGAATCCTCGGCGAGCTGTCGCTGCATCCAGTCCGTGACCTGCGCCAGCTCGACCGGTGTCGGCAGGTGACCGTCCTCCACGGACAGGCTGAACAGCCAGTCGTCGATGCGGCGGCGGATGAACTCGCGGTACGAATCCGCCCCGAGCCGGTCGATCTCCGGCAGGAGCCCGGCCGACCACTGCCGGAACCCGTCGGGCCCGGACGACCTCCAGGCGACCCTGTCCACGAGGGCAACCACCGCCGTCTTCGCCGCCATCACATCGGGATCGCGAAGGATCGTGGCCACGATCGCACGGTCCTGGTCGCGGCTCCGCGAGGAAGCGGCCATCAGGACGACGCGTTGGTACGCGGCCGATCGCACATGGCCGTCCGCCAGTGCGTCGTCGATGTCCACGTCGACGATGCCGGCCTCCGCGAGCAACGCGACCAGATCGGAACGCAATGTCACCGCCCCGCCCCTCTCCTCTAGCCCTTCGCGCGTGCCTGCGCGTCGAAGTCTTCCTCGAAGTAACTGTCGTGGCGCACCCGGAACTTCCTGAGTTCCTCGCTGTCGCCGCGCTGCGAGACCTCCGCGATCCGCTCGAAGAACTCCTCGCGCGGGGCGCCCGGGGAGAAGAGCATGAGCATCGACATGGGCTCGTCCGTCACATTCTTGAAGGCGTGCAGGCCGCCGACCGGAACGTACAGGAAGTCACCGGCGGTGCCGGTCACCCACTTCTCACCGTTGAAGAGCTCCAGCTGTCCGGAGAGTACGTAGAAGGACTCCGACATCGCCTTGTGGAAGTGGGTCTTGGCTCCGGCGGCCCGCGCCGCCAAGTCCACCTTGTACAGGCCGAATTCGCCGCCGGTCGACGCGTGTGTGGCGAGGTAGCGGTACTCGTCGCCACGGGCCGAGGTCAGCTCCGGCGGCGTATCGGCGCTGCGGAAGGAGGCGTTCACCTCACCCCGGTCTCCCTGGTAGCGGGGCTCGGGGTACTGAAGGTGCTCCGGGTACGACATCGTGCACTCCCGCCTGTCACTCAACCTTGACAATCTCAACGTTGAGATAAAAACACCCCGGCGTTCCCAGCGTCAAGCATCTCAACGTTGAGATTCTTAGTGCTGGGAACGCCGGGGGTCAGGGCGGCGGTTCAGTCGATGCAGAACTCGTTGCCCTCGATGTCGAGCATCGGGATGCACGACTCGTCGCTGCCGTCTTCGTACAGCGTGCACACATGCACCGCGCCGAGCGGGACCAGTCGCGCGCACTCGGCTTCGAGTGCGGCGAGGCGCTCCTTGCCGACGAGCCCGGTACCCACCCGTACATCGAGGTGCACCCGGTTCTTGGCGGCCTTGCCCTCGGGAACGCGCTGGAAGTACAGCCGGGGGCCCACGCCCGAGGGGTCGGTGCAGGCGAACCACGAGTCCCGCTCCTCGGCGGGCTGCGCGTCCTTGTAGTCGTCCCACGTGGCGAACCCCTCCGGGGGCGCCGGTACGACGTAACCCAGCACCTCGCACCAGAAGCGGGCGAGGCGCTCTGGCTCCGCGCAGTCGAAGGTGACCTGGAACTTCTTGACCGATGTCGTTGTCATCGGGTCACCCTATGGGCGCCCCTGATCAGGGGCGCCCGGGGGCCTACTGCCTCAATCTTCGTCGGCCGCGCGGTACTTCGGGTTGCTCTTGCAGGCCGACATGATCTCGGTACGGGTCTCCTTGTCGATCGGGCAGACGCCGATGATGAACTCGGACCTGATCCCGCCGGGGAAGGCGACCTCGACCTGGTCGGCGAACTTGTGGTCGTCGCCGATGGTCTTGTTGACGTCGATGCCACCGGGAGCGTCGATGTAGTAGTTGAAGGCGCCCGGCTTCATCCACTTCGCCCACTTCTTGAAGAGGTCGTGGTCGTAGGTGGTGGAGACGAAGGGCGACGGCTGGTTCTTCAGGACGTACTTCTCGACGTCGTACTGGCCGTTGACCACGTCCTTGGGGCGGAAGCCTTCGAGGAAGACGACGTCGGGCCCCCGGCCGTCGGCCCGGTAGAGGGTGCCGCAGCTCTTGCGGACCACCGGGGTCGGGGTGATGCGGGAGAACTGCACGGACTTGTCCACCGCCGCGACCATCGGGTCGAAGACCACGGGGCAGGTGGGCGCGGCCGCGAACGCGGGGGCGGCGGCAGGGGCGGGCGCGGCGGCGGTCGCCGGGGCGGTGAGCAGCGCGGCCAGGGAGAGGACGGCGGCCGACAGGACGGTGGCGCGCCGGGGCGCAACAGTTGTGATCATGGGAAGTACGATCGCGGTCCTGCCGACGCCGTCCGCGCAACTCACCCGAAGGTGAGCGTTTCACGGCATGGGGGCGACTTCCATCAGGCGTACACGCGCACCGAGTTCGTCGAGGTGAGGCTCGTCCACAGGCCGGTGGAACAGTTGTTGACGTTGAGGTCCCACGCGACGCCGCCGGTGCCGTTGTAGCCCGTGAAGCCCTTCACTCCGGCGCCGCCGGTCTGGCAGTTCTTGACGGTGTAGTCGCCGATGAGATTGGCGACGTTGTACGTGCCGTAGCGGTAGAAGCTGTAGACCATGGGGTGGTTGGAGCTGCCGTCGAAGATGTCGCCCTTGTAGATGCAGACGTACCCCGACGAGCAGGCAGGGGTACGCACTTGGGCGGGTGCTGCCGACGCCGTCGATGCCGTGAGGGTCGCGGGCACGGCCAGCCCGAGGCAGGCGAGGAGCACTGCCAGGGTGCGGCGGCGGGGGCGAAGAGGGGTCCGAAGTGGGGTCCGGCTGCTGTTCACGTGGTCTCTCCCGTTTCTTCCAGCGCGGATACGGTCCGCCCCGGAACGGGACGAACCTGTACGCATCCGACCCTAGAACGCCGGGAGTGCCCGGAGCGGCTAAACCGCCTTGTCCGGCTTCCACTCGTGGGCGAGGAGTCCGAGGAGCACCTCGTCCATGAACTCGCCGAGCACCCATGCCGAGTTGCGCAGCGTGCCCTCGCGGACGAAGCCGTTGTGTTCGGCGGAGCGCAGCATCGCGTGGTTGTCCGCCAGCGTCTCGACCTGGAGGCGGTTGAGGCCGCGCACGGTGAAGCCGTAGTAGCAGAGCACCGAGACGACGTCGGTTCCGTAGCCCTTGCCCCGGGCCGAGGGCAGCAGGCCGAGGCCGACGTGCGCCGCGCGGGCGTGGTTGTCGATGCCCCAGAGCGAGGCGGTGCCGATCAGTGTGCCGCCGGCCAGTTCGATCACGGAGAACGGGACGTACCCGTGCTCGGTGTCGTCCACGGTGAGCGGCGGCTTCTCCTGTCCGGGCGTGACCGGCCGCCACGGCCGGCTCTCGGCGCGCGAACCGTTGACAACGTCGTCGTACAACTCGGTGCGCAGAACCGGTATGTCTTCCTCGTGCCGGGCCCTGAGCCCGACCTTGGTGCCTTTGAGCATCAGCTTCCTCTCAGCTCTTTCAGTCCTTGCGGCCGGTGGCCGCGACGGTGACACCCAGGCCGATCATCGTAAGGCCGCCGATGCCGCCGACCATGGACAGCCTGCGCGGCGAGCGGGCGAACCACTCCCGGCCGGTGGCCGCGAGCAGGCCCCACACACTGTCGCAGGCGAGCGCGATGACGTTGAAGATCAGGCCGAGCAGCAGCATCTGCACGGGTACGTGACCCTGCTCGCGGTCGACGAACTGCGGGAGTACGGCGGCGAAGAACACCATGGTCTTGGGGTTGGCCACCCCGACCGCGAACCCCTCCCACATGGTGCGGGCGGTACCGGTCGCCCGCCCCCGTCCGGCCCCGTCGGCGGTGAACTCGCCCTGGAGCGCGCCGCGTTGGCGCCAGGCCTTGACGCCCAGCCAGACCAGGTAGGCGGCACCGGCCAGCTTCAGGACCGTGAAGACCAGGACCGAGCTCGCCACGACCGAGCCGATGCCCAGGGCGACGGCCAGGACGAGTACGCAGGCGCCCAGGGTGTTTCCCGCGACGGTGGTCAGGGCTGCCCTGCGGCCCTGCGCCAGGGCCCGGCCGATCACGAACAGCACGCTCGGACCCGGGATCACTATCAGCAGGAACGACATCGCCGCGAAGGCGAGCAGACGGTCGGCGGACACCATGGCAGTCATGGAAGCACGGGCGTGGGGGTGAGTGCCCGGGGTTTTCGGGGGGGCTGGGCGGGGACCGTGCTCACTGGGCCGGTGGTGGCTGCGGCCCTTCCGCGCGCAGGAGTTGGTCCACGTAGTGGCTCAGCACCTGCTTCGCCACCTCCGGCTTCCGGTAGCCGAGGGCCACGTCCATGCCGAGGCTTGTGGCGAGGGACCAGCAGACGTCCGCGTCGGTCATTTCCGTGCCGGTCGGCTCGCTGCCGCGTGCCTGGCGGGAGCCGGTGATGAGGGTCGCGGTGAAGGTGAGGAGTTCGTCGTCGCCCGGCGCCAGGACGCGGGCCATCGTCGGGTCGGAGACCGCGCGGCCCGCCACCGCCAGCGAGAACCGCATCAGCCGCGTGCTCGCCGCGTCCGGCACGACCAGGGCGAGGAGGCAGGTGCGGAGCAGGGCTTCGGGGGTGGTGTCGCCGGCCGTGGCGACGGCTTGCTCGATACGGGCGTTGACCGCCTGGACGGCCCGTTCCAGGGCGTCGCGGACCAGGTCCTGCATCGAGGAGTAGTAGTGCTGGACCTGCCCCATGGAGACGCCCGCCTCCTCGGCGACCTTCCGCAGGGTCACCTGCTCGGCGCCGCCGCGTACCGCCAGCTCCCAGACGGCTTCGACCAGGCGTTTCCTGCGTTCCTCGTGGTCCACGATCTTCGGCACGACAGGCCAGCCCTCTCCTTTTTGCCATGCAACTGCATTGCATCAGCCCTCGCACCGTATTACAGTGCAAGTGCATTGTAATCGCCTCGGCGAAGCCTGCCACGCGACCCATGGACACAGCTCAGGAGGGCACTGCCCGTGAAGTACGACGTCGTTCAAGTACTCGGCATGATCCTGCTCGCCCTCGGCGGGCAGGGCGCCGTCCGCAAGCTCATCGACCACGACTACGAGGGTCTACTCAGCTGGCTGCCGGGGGGATTCGGGCCCGCCCTCAGCATTTACGTACTCGCCACACTCGTCGGCGCGATCGCGGCCGTCTGGGGACACGGCAAGGCGAAAGCGGCAGGGCGCAGGGGGCAATAGCCGCCCCCTGGGCGCCCCTTCACGACTCCGTCACCATGTCACTGCTCTGCGACAGCGTTGTCGTGGATCGACCACGCCCGTATCCCCCCGGCGCACAGCCCCCTCATAGTGATCAAGCAAGCACCGAGGGGCCGGACACACTGCGACCCCGTTCGCTGCACGCACTTCACGTACTCGACATCAAGGGGTCCTTCATGTCCGCCAGCCGTCGCAAGGCCTTTCTCGTCTCCGCAGCAATCGTCGGCGGCGCCATGCTGATGACGGCGTGTCAGGACACGGACGCCGGTGCGGGCGGCGCGCAGGGCCCCTCGTCCTCCACCCCGGCCCCCGACAGGGCGGACTCCGCGTCCGGCTCGTCGACCAGCGGCGGCAAGGAGGACGGCGGCAAGGAGGACGGCGCGAAGGACGAGGGCAAGGACTCGGCCGGCGAGGGCACCAAGGTGGACAAGTGCCGTACCGGCGGGCTGAAGATCACGGCGACCGACGCCACCATCGACGGCGACGCCGAGCGGACCGTCGCGGTCGAGCTCAAGAACACCAGCGGCAAGAGCTGCGCCATATCCGGCTACGCGGGTGTCGACCTCAAGACCAACGCGGGCCCCCTGTCCGCGAAGCGCAGCGGCGAGCCGGTCAACCCGGACATCCTCCAGCCCGGCAAGTCGACCTACTTCGGCATCACCTACCCGGAGAACAAGACCGGCGGCTCCGGCGTCCGCATCACCGGCCTCGTGGTGACCCCGCCGGACGAGACGAAGTCGGTCACGCTGCCCTGGCCGGGCGCCGGCAGCCTTCCCGTCACGGACAGCTCCGGCACCCCGGTGAAGGTCGGTCCGATGGGCAGCGCGGGCCAGGGCGAGAGCGGCAGCTGACCCGCGAGTCCCCGGCCCACAGGCCCACGCCCCTCGACCCACACCCCTCGGCCCATAGGCCCCGGCCCCCACCCTGTGGCCCACAGACCCCGGCCCACAGGCCCCGGCCCACGGGCCACGGGCCCTCGGGCATCTCGGCCCTCTCGGCCCACGGGACCCACGGGTCACGCGCCCCTCGCCCCGCGCCCTTCAGCCCACGTCCCTCCGGCGCAGGGCCGCCGCTCCCCCGCCCACCAGCAGCACCGCGAGCGCCGTCAGCAGGAGGACGGGTGTCCAGGTCATCCCGTCCCCCGGCATCTTCGGCAGGTGGCTGAAGGGGGAGAGGTTCATGGCCGCGGCGGGCAGGTTCAGGGCGGGGCCGATCCAGCCGATGGCCAGGCACAGGCCCACCAGGCCCCAACTGGCCGCCGCCGCGCGGGGGAAGGCTCCGTACAGCAGGACGGTCAGGCCGCCCAGGACCCAGATCGCGGGGAGCTGGACGAGTGCCCCGCCGAGGATCGGGCCGAGGTCCTGGCCGTATCCGAGGGCCAGTCCCAGGCCGCCCACGACCATCAGCAGCCCCGTGCCGCCGAAGGCGATGACCAGGTGGCCGGCCGCCCAGCGGAGGCGGCCGACCGCGCCCGCGAGGACCGGTTCCGCGCGGCCCTGCGTCTCCTCCGCGTGCAGGCGCAGCACGGACGAGACGACGTACAGCGCGGCCACCATCCCCAGCATTGCGACCATCGCCGCCAGGAAGGCCTCGCTCAGGCCCTGCTGACCGCCCATCCGCTGGAAGATCTCCTTGGTCTGCGCGCTGCCGCCGACCAGGTCGCCGACGCCCGCCGTCATTCCGCCGAAGAGGACGCCCGCGGCCAGGAAGCCGAGCAGCCAGCCCAGTACGCTGCCTCGCTGGAGCCGCCAGGCCAGCCCGTACGCCGACGTCAGCCGGCCCCCGGCCGGTCCGGGGCGCGTCGCCAGGAAGCTCATCCCCACGTCGCGCCGCGCCGACAGGACCAGCGCCGCCGCCATCAGAAGCAGTGCCGCGGCTCCCAGCACGGCGACCAGCCACCACCGTTCGGCCGCGAACGGGCGGACGTTCTCCGCCCAGCCCAGCGGGGAAACCCAGTTGAGTGCCGACGAGGCGTCCGTGGAGCCCGCGTCGCCCGCCGCGCGCAGGGCGAAGGCGGCGCCGAGTACCGCCGCCGTCAGGCCCTTCGCCAGCCTGGCGCTCTCCGTGAGCTGTGCCATGACCGCCGCGACCCCGGCGAAGAACACCCCGCTGCCCGCGATGGCCAGACCGAGCGCGAGTGAGCCCGCCGTGTCGCCCGTCGACGAGGCGAGCGCGCCCGCCACGATCACAGCGACCGCCGCGTTGGCGATCAGGGCGGCGATCAGGGCCGCCGTCAGCGGTGCGTGGCGGCCGACCCGCGCCGCCGAGATCAGCTCCTGCCGCCCGGTCTCCTCTTCCTCCCTGGTGTGCCGTACGACGATCACCAGGCTCATCGCCCCGGCGAGCGCCGCCGCGAACACCCCGAACCGCCAGGCCACCAGACCGCCCACGGACGGGTCGAACACCGGCCCGTAGAGCGCGCGCAGCGAACCGTTGGACGCCATCGAGACGGCGGCCTGCGCCCGCTCCGCCGGGGTGTCGTACAGCGTCTTGATGGTGTTCGCACCACTGGCGACCATCACGCCGAGGACCAGCACCCACACCGGCATGACGACCCGGTCCCGGCGCAGCGCCAGCCTCAACAGGGCGCCAGTGCCGGTGAGTCGGCCCTTCCCCGACCCGGCCCGCGACTGCTGCCTCGGCTGCCTCGGCCCTGCGGGGCGGACTGCGACCGTGCTCATCGGGCCGCCACCTCCTCGCGGGCAGCGGGGCCCGGGCCCTCGCCCTCACCCTCGCCGTAGTGCCGCATGAAGAGTTCCTCCAGGGTCGGCGGCGTGCAGGTCAGCGACCGCACGCCCGACGCCGTGAGCGCGCCGAGCACCGCGTCCAGCTTGTCCGTGTCGACCTGGAGGCGGACCCGGTTGCCCTGGACGTCGACGTCGTGGACGCCGGGGAGGGTGGCGACGCCGTTGGGCGGCGAGGCGAGTTCGGCGGTGATCGAGGTACGGGTGAGGTGCCGCAGCTCCGCCAGCGAGCCGCTCTCCACCGTGCGGCCCTGCCGGATGATGCTCACCCGGTCGCAGAGCGCCTCCACCTCGCTGAGGATGTGCGACGACAGCAGCACGGTCCGCCCGGCGTCCCGCGCCTCCTCCACGCACCGCTGGAACACCGACTCCATCAGCGGGTCGAGTCCGCTGGTCGGCTCGTCGAGGATCAGGAGGTCGACGTCGCGCGCGGCGAACGCGGCGACGAGGGCGACCTTCTGCCGGTTGCCCTTGGAGTACGTACGGCCCTTCTTGGTCGGGTCCAGCTCGAACCGCTCGACCAACTCCGCCCGGCGCGCCGGATCGAGGCCGCCGCGCAGCCTGCCGTACAGGTCGATGACCTCGCCCCCGGAGAGGTTGCGCCACAGGGTCACGTCGCCCGGCACGTAGGCGATCCGCCGGTGCAGCTCGACCGCGTCCTGCCACGGGTCGCGGCCCAGCAGGGTGACGCCGCCCGACTCGGCGCGCAGCAGACCGAGGAGGACCCTGACGGTGGTGGACTTGCCCGACCCGTTGGGGCCGAGGAAGCCGTGGACCTCGCCTGCTCGTACGCCGAGGTCGAGGCCGTCCAATGCGTGCGTGCGGCCGAAGGACTTGTGCAGTCCGGCCACGCTGATTGCGTTGGTCATGTTTCTGAAAGTACGCTCACTTCACAAGATTGTGAAGTTAAGGAATCGTATAAACTTCCCCACACGGTCGAACATGGGGAGACGATGAGCCAGTGACCAGCGACAACAGCAGTAAGAACCGGGACGAGGGCCGTGACGAGGACGTGGTCTCCCGTTTCGTCGAGCGCTTCGCCTCGGAGATGAGCGAGGCCGGCATGCAGCGGATGGCCTCCCGCGTCTTCGCCGCGCTCCTGGCCTCCGACAAAGGCGCGCTGAGCTCCACCGAACTGGCCGAGCAGCTGCGGATCAGCCCCGCCGCCATCTCCGGCGCGGTCCGCTACCTCAGCCACGTCAGCATGATCCGCCGCGAGCGCGAGCCCGGCACCCGCCGCGACCTCTACCGGCTGCACGACGAGCTCTGGTACGAGGCCTTCGGCCGCCGCGACCAGGTCATGGTCCGCTGGGAGGCCGTCCTGCTGGAGGGCGCCGAACTCCTCGGCCCGGACACCCCGGCGGGCCGCCGGATCGCCGAGTCGGCGGACTTCTTCGCCTTCGTGCAGAAGGAGATCCCGCTGATGATGGACCGCTGGCGGGCCCTGAAGGACAGTCGGGCGGCTGCCGGGGCGCAGGACGCCTGACCGGGCGGGGCGTGTGGTTCGGGCGGGGCGTGCGGTTCGGCCGGGGCGTGCGGTTCGCGGGTTGTTTCGTACGGGGTGGGACTACCGTCGTGGCCATGACTGCTGACAACTCCCTGCGCTCCGTCACCGTCGAGCGCTCCGGCCCCGGCCGGTTCACCGTGACCAACGCCCGAGGGGGCACCCTGAGCTTCGGCACCGGCGGGGACGCCGACTTCACCCCGGTCGAGCTCTTCCTCGCGGCGATCGGCGGCTGCACGGCGGTCGACGTGGAGGCGGCGACGGGGCGGCACGCGGAGGCGACCACGTTCTCCGTCGAGACCACCGGCAACAAGGTCGAGGACGAGAGCGGCAACCGGATGACGGACCTCCGGGTCGCCTTCGACGTCGCGTTCCCGGAGGGCGCTTCGGGCGACCGCGCCCGGGCGATCCTGCCGCGCGCGGTGAAGAGCTCGCACGACCGGATCTGCACGGTCAGCCGCACGGTCGAGGCGGGAACGCCGGTCAGTACGTCGGTCTCCGAGAACGACTGACCGGCTCCCTGGCCCGCTGCTTGCTGCTTGCTGCTTGTCACTTACTGCTTGCTGTTTGCTACTTGGGGCAGAACTCGGCCTCCACCACCGTGCCGGTGTCCCCGCTCCAGTCGCCGTTGAGGTTCAGGGCGACGGACTTGCGTCCGTCGGCGGTCGTGCCCGCGTGGGAGGACGAGCCGTGGATCCCTCCGGTGTGGCCCCAGACCTTCTTGCCGCAGGACAGCTTCTGCTCGTAGATGCCGAGGCCGTAGTTGATGTCGGGGCGTTCGGCGGCGACCGGGACGGTGGTCGTCATCTCCTTGAGCTGCTGCTTCGGCAGCAACTTGCCGGTGAGCAGGGAGCGGTAGAAGCGGTTGAGGTCGGCGGTGCTGGAGATCATGCCACCCGCCGCACCGGCCAGAGTGGGGTTGAGCTCGGTGATGTCGTACCTCTTCGCGGTCGCCGGGTCGCCCCCGAACAGGGTGTACGCGCGGCTGCTGGGGCGCGGCACCCGGTGCTCGTCGTGCGGGGCTGACGTGGCGCGCAGCCCGAGCGGGCGCAGGATCCGCCGCTCGATCTCGCTCTCGTACGAGCGGCCACCGGTCGCCTTCTCGATGACCATGCCGGCGAGGATGTAATTGGTGTTGGAGTACTGCCACTTGGCGCCGGGCTCGAAGTCGGGGGCGTGGCCCATGGCGGTCTTCACGAGCTGCCGCGCGGAGAGGGACTCGTAACGGTGCTGGAGGAAGGCGACGGTCATGTGCCGCCGGACGAACTCCGGGTCGCGCGTGTACTCGTAGATGCCGCTGGTGTGCTGGAGGAGTTGTCGCAAAGTGATCCTCCGGCCGTCGTGGCCGTTGCCCCGGACGACGCCGGGCAGCCACTTCTCGACGCGGTCGTCGAGCGAGAGCCTGCCCTCGGCCTCCAGCTGGAGCACCACCGTGGCGGTGAACGTCTTGGTGATCGAGCCGATCCGGAACCGGTCCTGCGCGCCGCGTTCGCGCCCGCTGGAGAGGTCGCCCACCCCGGCGGTGTCCGCCCAGGCCCTGGACCCGCCGGGCCCCTCGACACGGGCGACAACACCGGGCACCCCGTCCCGCACGAGGGCGTCGACGGCGGCGCGGGTCTGCGCGTGCGGGTCGTGGGCGGCGGACCGGGCGGCGCCTTCGCTGACGCTGACCTGCGCGGTGGCGGGGGTGGCGAGGGCGGCGGTGCCGGCGAGGGCGGCGGCGGCGAGAGTGGCGAGGAGGGCGGTGCGGTGCGTGCGACGAGCGGGGCGAGTGGGGCGAGTGCGTACGGGCATCCGGTGTCCCTGCTGACTCGGGTGCGTGCCGGGCGACGGGTGCGGCGGCACGTCGCGGGAGAGGACCGGCGCCCGGCCACCGGGGTTGCCCCGCCCCAACAGGGTTGACCCGCTTTCGGCCATGTCTGGGCACGGTCAGGTCCGTGCCCGGGGCACCGCGCGCACTGAGCCGCGCGCACTCAGCGGACGTACTCCTTGAGCACTTCCGTCTCCAGCTCGATGCCGACCGGATCGGGCAGCCGTACGGATGCGCCGAAGCGCACGGAGTGGATGTCGCCGTACCCGGTGGCCGACGGCTCGCTGTGCACGACGGCCGCTCCGGCGTCCCGGTCGATCAGCAGATAGACGGGGATCCCGGCGGCGGCGTACGCGGCGGGCTTCTCCTGGCGGTCGCGGCGGTCCGTGTCCGAGTCGTACAAGGTCACCTCGACCACCATCAGGACGCCGTCGGGGTCGGCCCATTCGCCCTTGCCGGCGAAGGCTCCGTCCCGCGCGAGAATGCCGTCCGGACGGGCTCGCCCGCTCCGGTTGCCCTCGACGCGCAACCCCTGTTCCCCGCCGTACAGCCACAGATCCGCACGCACCTGCATGCAGCGCTTCTGCAGCCACCTGATGATCTCGGCGTGATCCCCGTCCGGCACGATCTTGTCCCTGACCCGTCCGTCGATGTACTCGAACCTGACGGCGTCGGACGCCTTGGCAGCCGCTTTCGCGATCGCCTCGAACTCCTCCACCGACATGCCGGACGTGCGCTCAACCATGACTGTCATGGTGCGCCTCCCCTCTGGCGAGCACCAGCGTGCCGGGCCAGGGAGGTGCGTGGGGGCGGTTCGGGATGGTGATCACTCCTCGGGGTGACCAGCGGCCGTTCCCTCGTGTCCCTCCGGCAGCACCAGGCCCCACGCCCCCTCCCGTACCGTCCACGTCCGGGTCCTGACCGGGCCGCCGACCGACGCGTCCGCGCGGTAGCGGAAGTCGGGGCCGGAGACCGTGACGGTCAGGGCCCGGGCGCTGACCGGGGCCGTGCCCGCCGCGCCCCGGCCGACCGCCACCTCCGCGAGTCCGCCGCCCCCGGAACGTACCGACACCCCCTCCACCGGCTCGTCCAGATCGCAGAGCAGCACCCCGTCCGCCTCCACCCGCAGCCGGTACGTGCGCGGGGCGGGGCCGGGGGCCGGGCGTACCAGGGTCCTTACGAGCGAGCGGCAGGCGGACCACGAAGCCGACAACGACGCCGACCACACGGACGGCCCAGCGCCGCCGCCCGGGATCGGCACCGTCCTCGGGACGGGGGCGGGCGCGGGTACCCGGACCCCGCCCAGCACCACCCCGTCGCGGTCGTCGACCAGCAGGTCCATCCGGCGAACCGTTCCGTCCAGGACCGCGCGGGAGGCCGCGACCGTGCCCTCCGGCACCCCCAGCGACCTGGCCAGGGACACTTCCGCGCCGACTGGGACCAGTGCCAGCGGGCTGCCGTCGAGGAGCTCGCGGTGCCGGTGCAGCAGGCCCACCGCACGTGCCAGCGCCTGGTCGTCGCCGATCACCACGGGCCTGCGTCGGCCCCGGCGGGCAAGGGCCCGCGCGAACTCCTCGGCAGTGTCCGGAAGACAAATTTTGGCGCGCGCCCCGGCGCACAACACATCCTTCGCGATACGCACGGACTCGCCGTCCGTACGCCGGGCGACCGGGTCGATGACCACCATGAGCTGGTCGGGAGCCGACACCTCGGTCCTTCCTCGGGTAGCATCTTTGTGCAAGAGCCCCTTGCGCTATTGCGCCAGGGGCTTGGTCTATTCCGGGGCAGCGGTTCAGCGGTCAAGGCACGCGATGGACGCCATGCACGTCGACAAAGTCGTCGACGCATGTCATCGCGCACGCCCCTGACCTTGGACATGCCCCGCCCGGAAGGGGTGTACGCCTGTGCCCGCACTTGTGCTGCTCGGTGCTCAGTGGGGTGACGAAGGCAAGGGAAAGGCCACCGACCTGCTCGGTGGATCCGTCGATTATGTAGTGCGCTACCAGGGCGGCAACAACGCCGGCCACACGGTTGTCGTAGGCGACCAGAAGTACGCACTGCACCTTCTCCCTTCCGGAATCCTCTCCCCTGAGTGCACGCCCGTCATCGGTAACGGTGTCGTCGTCGATCCCGCTGTCCTGCTCTCCGAGCTGAGCGGACTCAACGAGCGCGGTGTTGACACGTCCAAGCTGCTGATCAGCGGAAACGCGCACCTGATCACGCCGTACAACGTCACCGTCGACAAGGTGACGGAACGGTTCCTCGGGAAGCGGAAGATCGGTACGACCGGCCGTGGCATCGGCCCGACGTACGCCGACAAGATCAACCGCGTCGGCATCCGCGTCCAGGACCTCTACGACGAGTCGATTCTCACCCAGAAGGTCGAAGCGGCGCTGGAGACCAAGAACCAGCTGCTGACGAAGCTCTACAACCGGCGCGCCATCGAGGCCGGGAAGATCGTCGAGGAGATGCTCCAGTACGCGGAGCAGATCAAGCCCTTCGTCACGGACACCACCCTCGTCCTGAACAAGGCGCTGGACGACGACAAGGTGGTCCTCTTCGAGGGCGGCCAGGGCACCCTGCTCGACGTCGATCACGGCACTTACCCCTTCGTCACCTCCTCGAACCCGACCGCGGGCGGCGCCTGCACGGGTGCGGGCGTGGGCCCGACGAAGATCAGCCGCGTCATCGGCATCCTGAAGGCGTACACCACGCGTGTGGGTGCCGGTCCGTTCCCGACCGAGCTGTTCGACGAGGACGGCGAGGCGCTGCGCCGCATCGGTGGCGAGCGCGGTGTCACCACCGGCCGTGACCGCCGCTGCGGCTGGTTCGACGCCCCGATCGCGCGGTACGCGACGCGCGTCAACGGCCTCACGGACTTCTTCCTCACCAAGCTGGACGTGCTGACCGGCTGGGAGGAGATCCCGGTGTGTGTCGCGTACGAGATCGACGGCAAGCGCGTCGAGGAACTCCCGTACTCGCAGACCGACTTCCACCACGCGAAGCCGATCTACGAGAAGCTCCCCGGCTGGTCCGAGGACATCACCAAGGCCAAGACCTTCGCCGACCTGCCGAAGAACGCGCAGCGTTACGTGAAGGCGCTGGAGGAGATGTCGGGCGCACCGATCTCCGCGATCGGCGTCGGCCCGGGCCGGACCGAGACGATCGAGATCAACTCGTTCATCTAGTCCTGTTGGGCCTGTTGGGCCTGTTGGGCCTGTGGCGGAGGGGCCGTTCGGCAGTCAGTTGCCGGACGGCCCCTCCGTCGTTGTCGTTCCGTCGAGGTCCTGCGCGTAGAACTCGATCGCGGCCCGGTAGCGGCGTACACCCGCGTCCTCGCTGGTCTCCGCCAGGAGCGTGAGCAGTTGCCGCATGCCCTCGCGGGTCTCGCCCGTGTTGTAGAGCGCCATCGCGAGGAACGTGCGCAGCGCGCCGTCCTCCGGGAACTCCGCCGCCCCGGCCCGCAGCGTGGTGACGGCTTCGTCGTAGCGGCCGAGCACCCGGTACGTACTGCCGAGGCCGAGCAGGGCGCCACGGCGGTCCGTGCCGGTCAGGGTGCCCCGGAGTGCCTGCTCATAGAAGGGCACCGCTTCCGCCTCCAGACCGAGGCGGTCGTGGGCCCAGGCCGTCTGGTAGGCGATCTCCGCGTCGTTGGGGAAGCGCTCGCCCAGGGCCAGGAGCTGTCGGCGGGCCTCTTCCGTGCGGTCGGCGGTGCGCAGGGCGACGGCTTGGGCGAGGAGCGAGTCGCGGTCATCACGGGTGGTCATGTGCCCCATGCTCGCAAAGGCGTCGGCCGGCCCGGCCGGTAGCCCGGCCGGTAGTGCAGCCGCTAGCCCGGTCGTACCAGCCTCGCCTCGTAGGCGAAGACCGCTGCCTGTGTCCGGTCGCGCAGGCCCAGTTTCACCAGGATCCGGCTCACGTGCGTCTTGACCGTCGACTCGGCGACGATCAGGTGGGCGGCGATCTCGCCGTTGGAGAGGCCTTGTGCGATGAGGACCAGGACCTCCGTCTCTCGCTCCGTCAGCTCGCCGTACTGGGCCGTGCCGGGGCCGCGCGGCTCGACCGCGCGCTTCGCGAACTCCGTGATCAGCCGCTTCGTCACGGTCGGTGCGAGCAGTGCCTCGCCGGACGCCACGATCCGTACGCCGTCGGCCAGTTGGCGTGCGGAGGCGTCCTTGAGGAGGAAGCCGGAGGCACCCGCGCGCAGCGCCTGGTAGACGTACTCGTCCAGGTCGAAGGTGGTGAGGACCAGCACCTTCGCTTCGGTCTCCGAGGCGACGATCTCGCGAGTGGCCTCGATGCCGTTCATCTCGGGCATCCGGATGTCCATCAGTACGACGTCCGGCTTGAGGGCGCGGACCTGCGCAAGCGCCTGCCGCCCGTCGACCGCCTCGCCGACGACCTCGATGCCCGGCATCGCGTTGAGCAGGACCGTGAAGCCCTCGCGCACCATCATCTGGTCGTCGACGATCAGGACGCGGATCGCGGTCATGCGGCGCTGTCCTTGGTGAGTTCCACGGCCGGGGCCCCAGCCGCGGCCGGCTTCTCCGTCTCGCCCGGCTTCTCCACCTCGACCCGCTGCTGCGGAATCGCGTCCTCCAGCAGTGGCTCGTCGCCTTGCAGCGGTACGAACACCGCGACCTCGAAGCCCCCGTCCGCCGTCGGTTCTGCGGTCATCTCGCCGTTCAGCATCGCGACCCGCTCGCGCATCCCGGTCACCCCGTGCCCGGAGCCCTCCGACGGCGGCACCTCGCCGATCGCGGGGCCGTTGAGCACCCGCAGCCCGAGCCCGCCGAGCACGTAGCTCACCTCCACCCGCGCCTGCGCGCCCGGCGCGTGCCGCAGCACGTTGCTCAGCGCCTCCTGGACGATGCGGTACGCGGAGAGCTCCACGCCCTGCGGCAGTTCGCGGACCGCCCCGGTGCTGACGTGCTCGACGGTCAGCCCCGCGTCACGCACGTTGGCGAGCAGCTTGGGGAGGTCGGCGAGGGTGGGCTGCGGGGCGTCCGGGGCCTCGTAGTCGGCCGCCCGTACGACGCCCAGCACGCGGCGCAGCTCGGTCAGCGCGGACACCGCGTTCTCCCGGATGGTGACGAAGGCCTGCTGGAGCTCGGGCGGCGGGTCCTCCACCCGGTACTGCGCGGCCTCCGCCTGGATGGCGACGACCGACATGTGGTGCGCGACCACGTCGTGCAGCTCGCGGGCGATGGTGGAGCGCTCTTCGAGCAGGGTGCGGCGGTCGCGCTCGACGGCGGTCACGGTCCGCTCGGCGACGACCTCGCGCCTGGCGTTCGTCCGGATGTGGACGATGCTGACCAGGAGCAACAGGATCCCGGTGCCCACCAGCATGGGCCCCGCGTTTGTGGGCCCCTCGTCGTTGCCGGGGGTGAACGCCAGCCCGGCCAGTACCAGGAACACCCACATCCAGCCCGCCGTACGGGCCCGGGTCCGGGCCGCGACCACGGTCACCACGGTCAGGTGCATCAGCACCGTGGCGGGGATCCACGGGCCGCCCCGCACCTCCGGACTCAGCCCCTGGGCGAGCGGGATCGCCACCAGCGAGAGCCACCAGGCCACCCCCGGCCGCACCAGCGTCAGCAGCACCGCACCGGCACACAGCGCCACCACCACGATCGCCTGGAGGGGCCGGTCACCACCGTCGGCGAAGAGCCAGGCGAACACCCCCGTGAAGAACGCCGCGACGAGGATCACGCCGTGCGGCAGCCAGGCCGCGCCGAGCCGCAACCGCCGGGGCAGCCGGCTCAGCAGCGGACCGTGCGTCGGGACCGGCGGCAGCGGCTTGTACTCCATCGCGCCCCGCAGCAGGTCGTCCCGCAGGCCCGCCAGCGCCCGCATCAGCAGCTGGGCCTCGGGGCTGCGGCCCACTCGGGATTTGTTCTTGGTCATGCCTCTACCGTAAGGAGGCCGGGCCCCGGGGTCGTCCCCCGTGACACCGACCTTCCTCGTCCGTCCCAAGTACTACGCAGGTACGGGGGCCGCGCCCGCCCCTCAGTACGCCAGCTGGGCGATCTCCTCCGCCACCACCGCGCACGCGTCCGCCGCCGGGTCGATCAGCGGGAAGTGGCCGACGTCTTCGAGGAGGGTCAGCCCGACGACCTCGCCCGCCTTGGCGGCAGCCGCCGCGTACGCCTCCGACACCTCGTGCGGGACGGTCGTGTCGATGCGGCCCTGGACGACGGTGGTCGCGATGCCGGTGGGCAGGAGCGCGGCCGGATCGGCGTACCCGAGCCGCTCCTCGTAACCGGCCTCCCCGCCCAGGAGCTGGATGACCGCACCTCCGCAGACCCCCCTCTCCACCGCCGTCGCGAAGTCCGCGATCGGGGCGAGCGCGACCACACCGCGCAACGGCGGCGGGGACGGCAGCCGCCACGGCGCACCCTCCGGGAGTACGTGGCGGGCGGCGGCCCACAGCGCGAGGTGGCCGCCGGCGGAGTGCCCGGTCAGGACGGTGCGCCGGACGTCCGCCTCGGGCAGCGCGTCCTTCACCAGGTCCGGCAGTGCGTCCATGGCGGTGGCGATGTCGTCGAAGGTCTCCGGCCAGCGCCCCGCGACCGGGCCGCCTTCGCCTCCCTCGCGCGCGGCTTCGTCCGAGACCTGGTGCGGCAGCGAACTCCCGCGCCGGTACTCGACATTGGCGACCGCGAAACCGCGCCGGGCGAGGAAGTCCGCGAACGGGGTGATGTGCTCCCGGTCGTACGGGGCGCGCCAGGCGCCCCCGTGCAGGACGACCACCAGCGGTGCGGCACCGCTGAGTTCGCCCCGGGGCGCATAGAAGTCGATGACCTGGTCGGGGTGTTCGCCGTATGCGGCACTGCTGTCCGGTGCGACGGCGGGAAGCTCGGGCGGCTCGTCGGGCAACGGCGCACGGCTCGACATGCTCGGCATACGGCTTCAACCTCCGGGCGCTGGCGGGGTGTTCACGCAGCCGAACCGGTCGCTCACGCGGACCGGTGTTTCACGTGAAACATCCATGTGGATCATTCAGCGGGGACGCTACCAGCCACTTTGCACACGCGTGGCCACGCCGGGGTGGGTTACCCCCGACGTGGCCATTGCTCCGCCATGGGCTCGCCAGGGGCTACAGCACCTCTGCGAGCACCCGGGCCGCCCGCTCCACGTCACTGAATCCGACGTACAGCGGGGTGAAGCCGAAGCGCAGCACGTCCGGGTGACGGAAGTCCCCGACGACTCCCCGTGCGATCAGCGCCCGCATGACCTCGCCCGCATCCGCACAGCGCAGGGCGATCTGGCTGCCCCGCTCGCCGTGCGCACGCGGGGTGACCAGCTCGACCCGGCCCTCGGGCACGTACCGCTCGACGCACTCCACGAAGAAGTCCGTGAGGGCGAGGGACTTCGCCCGTACGGAGTCGATGCCGACCCCGCCCCACACGTCGAGGGCGGTTTCCAGCGCCAGCATCGAGAGGATGTCGGGGGTGCCGACCCGGCCGCGCGTCGCCCCGTCCGCCGGGGTGAAGTCCGGGGCCATCCCGAAGGGGTTGGCGTGCCCGGTCCAGCCCGGCAGCGGCGAGTCGAAGCGGTCCTGGTGGCGGGCTGCGACGTAGAGGTACGCGGGCGAACCGGGGCCGCCGTTCAGGTACTTGTACGTGCAGCCGATCGCCAGGTCCACCCCGTGGGCGTCCAGGCCGACGGGCAGGGCACCGGCGCTGTGGCACAGGTCCCAGACGGCGAGCGCGCCCGCCTCGTGGATCGCGGCGGTCAGTGCGGGCAGGTCGTGGAGGCGGCCCGACCGGTAGTCGACGTGGTTGAGCAGCACGCACGCGGTACGGGGGCCGAGGGCGTCCCGTACCTCTTCCGGGCGGACGGGGCGCAGGGTGCGGCCGGTCATCCGGGCGGCGGACTCGGCGATGTAGCCGTCGGTCGGGAAGGTCGTCGCGTCGACGAGGATCTCGTCCCTGGCGGGGTCGCCGCCGCTGCCCTCGGTGGCCAGGCGCACCGCGCCCACCAGCGCCTTGAAGACGTTGACGCTGGTCGAGTCGCCGACCACGATCTGCCCCGGCGCCGCACCGACGACGGGCGCGATCAGGTCGCCGATCCGCTCCGGCGCGGTCCACCAGCCGCTCTCGTCCCAGGAGCGGATCAGCAGCTCGCCCCACTCACGGGTCGCCACGTCCTGGAGCCGTCCGGGGACGGCGCGCGGCAGGGCGCCAAGGGAGTTCCCGTCGAGGTAGGTCACGCCCTCGGGGAGGGCGAACAGCTCGCGGTACTTGGCCAGTTCGTCGGCGGCGTCGAGTGCTGCGGCCCTGGCTTCCGGGCTCTTGCGGTTCCCTTGCGTCTCAGACATGGCTTCGGGCCGTCCACAGCTCGGGGAACACGTTCTTGCGGGCGCGCTTCTCCAGCCAGGCCACCCCGGCGGAGCCGCCGGTGCCGACCTTGGAGCCCATCGCGCGGCGGGTGGCCACCAGGTGGTCGTTGCGCCATCGCCAGACGAGCTCGCCGACGTCGGTCAACGCCTCGCCCAGCACGACGAGTTCGGAGTGGGTGGTGCCGACCTGCTCGGCGCCGTACACCTGCGCCCAGACGGCCTCGACCTCGGGCGACGGTTCGTACTTCTGCGAGAGGTCGCGCTCCAGGACCTCCTGCGGCACGGGCAGACCGCGCCGGGCGAGGAGCCGCAGCACCTCGTCGTACAGGCTGGGCTGGTGCAGTGCCTTCTCCAGCTCGGCGTGCACGCGCGGGGCGCCCCGGTGCGGGACGAGCATCGACGCGGCCTTGTCGCCGAGCAGGAACTCCATCCGCCGGTACATCGCGGACTGGAATCCGGAGCCCTCGCCGAGCGCGCTGCGGTACGAGTTGAACTGCGCGGGAGTGAGGTTGGCGAGCGGCTTCCAGGAGGCGTTCAGCGCCTCCAGCTCACGGGTGGAACGCTTGAGCGCGTCCAGCGCGACGGGGATGTTCTCCTCGCGCAGCGCGGCGGCGGCCGTCTCCCACTCGTGGACTATGACTGTGAACCACAGCTCCATGACCTGGGTGGTGACCAGGAAGACCATCTCGCCGGGATCTTCGGAGAGGGGGTGCTGGAGGTGGGTGAGGACGTCCGCCTGGACGTAGTCCTCGTACGGCGTGGTGCCCGCGAAATCGAGGTTCGGGGTGTCCGAACCTTCGGTTCCGGGGGCCTCGGGGGTGTGCGTCATCGCATGCTCCTCGAAACGAACTTCCAGGTAGCGGTCCGCCCCTTCCTGGGAAGTGTGGAGCCCCGGTCCCCTCCCGGCATCATAAACCGGGGTCCCGCGAGGTGCGCCTCAGAGGTCCGGCTAGAGAGTGGGGCCGGTCAGATACGTCCGGTTCGCCGCGTACGGCCAGGCATTGGAGCGGCATCCGTCCAGGCCCTTGATCTGCTGCATCATCACGGGCGCGGGGCGTCCGGGGCCCGGACAGCCGAGGTGGCCGAGTCCGAGCGCGTGGCCCAGTTCGTGGTTGATGATCAGGTGCCGGTAGGTGGCGGGCGTGCCGTCGAACTGGGGCGAACCCTGGAGCCAGCGGCGCAGATTGACCACAACTCCCTTGCCGGTCTCGCAGTTGAGCTGGCCGCCGGTGTCCAGGCCCGCTTCCGCGCAGAGCTTGTCGGCGGTGGCGGGGGTGGCGATGCGGATCACGAAGTCGGGGCGGGCGTCGACCAGTTGGAAGCGGCCCCGGCCGTTCCTGGCCCAGCCTTGCGGGTGGGCGACTATGGCCTGGATCTCCTGGGCGGCGCGGGCCGGGGAGACGCCGCTGCCGTTCTCGACCTGGACCTGGTAGCGGCGGAGGGTGCCGGTGCCGACGGGGGTGCCGTTGAGGCGGGCGGCGGCGAAGGTTCCGGTGCCGGAGGCGGGGACGTCCGGGTCGGTGTCGCCCCGTTTGCGGCTGGGCGGGTTCGAGGAGACCTCGCCAGGGGGGTTCGCGTCGGACCCCTGGTGCGGCCCCCGGTCCGGCCCTCGGTCCGTACGGTCCTGACCGGCGCTGCCCTGCCAGGCGGCCCAGGCGAGGCCGCCGCCACCGGCGAGGACGACGAGGGCGAGGAGCGTGACGAGGATGCGGCCCCGGCGGGTGAGACGGGTGCGGGCGCGGGACCGGGCGCTGGACCGGGGTTCTCTCCGGTAGGCGTCGTTCCGGCTCACGGCAGAGCCCTCCCTGGTCCGTGTCTCCGGCACATGGGGGGAGCGGGCGGGTGGCCTCGCCGCCGGCAACGATCTTCGGTGCGGTCCGGGCGATCGTACAGGCGTGCCAGGGCGGGGGGTCGGGGATCGGAGTGCGGGGGACGGCGTGTCCGAATCCGGCCGCCGCCCCCCGCGCCCCGCTCAACTCAACTAGGGCGTGTCTTTCGGATCAGGTCGGCTGGTGGTGCCATGCCTCCCTGAGGTGGCCGAGCGGGGCTGGGTGCGTGCAGCTGCAAGGCGGAGGATTGAGGCGACGCGGAGCGTCGTCGATTGACGACAACGCCGCAGATGTGCGTGCACAGGCCCGCGACCCAGGCCTGATCCGAAAGACACGCCCTAGCGAGCCGTACTCAGCCCAGCGTCTCCGCCGCCGCCTCCGACGAGTCGCGCAGGAAGGTCGAGCACCGCTCGTACTCGCCCTCCTCGCCGATCGCCTGCGCGGCCCGCGCCAGCGCGTGCAGTGCCCGCAGGAATCCGCGGTTCGGCTCGTGCTCCCACGGCACGGGGCCGTGGCCCTTCCAGCCGGCCCGGCGCAGCGAGTCCAGTCCCCGGTGGTATCCGGTCCGCGCGTACGCGTACGACTCGACGACACTGCCCTTCTCGAAGGCGTCGTCGGCGAGCTGCGCCCACGCGAGCGAGGACGTCGGGTACTTCGCGGCGACGTCGGCCGGCGCCGCACCGGACGCGAGCAGCTCACGCGGCTCCGGGTCGTCGGGCAGATGGGTCGGGGGCGGTCCCCCGAGCAGGTCCTGGTGAATAGCCATGCCCTTAGTCTGCCTGCTTCCGCGCCGGATCCGATTCCTCCCCCTGATCCGGTTCGAGCGGCGGCGCCGCCACCCCGCAGTGCGTGCGGCACTCCGGCGTACCGGCCCCCGCACGGGGATTGCGTACGGTCGCCAGCGCGATCACCGCCCCCAGCACCAGTACCCCGGCGCACATCGGCATCGCCCGCCGGAACGTCGCCCCGAACTCCGCCGCCGACCGGTACGCGTCGGGCCCCATCCCCGCCAGCAGGGGCAGTGCCGCGACCGCGACGAGTCCGGCCGCGCGGGCGGCGGCGTTGTTGATGCCGGAGGCCAGGCCTGCGCGCCCGGTGTCGACCGAGGCGAGGACGGTGGCGGTCAGCGGCGCGACCAGGGTCACCATCCCCATGCCCATCACCACGACGGCGGGCAGCACGTCCCGTACGTACGAGGCGCCCTCCCCCACCCGCAGCATCAGCAGCATCCCCGCCGCACACAGCAACGGCCCCACCGTCAGCGGCAGCCTCGGCCCGATGCGCTGGGCGAGCTCGCCGGAGCGTGCGGACAGGAACAGCATCAGCACCGTCGTCGGCAGCAGCGCGGTGCCCGCTTGCAGGGCCGAATACCCGACCACCACCTGCAACTGGAGCGCGGTCAGGAAGAAGAAGCCACTGAACGCCGCGTACACGCACAGCGTCACGACGTTGATCGCGGTGAACTGCCGTGAGCCGAACAGCGTCAACGGCATCATCGGATCGGCCCGCGTCCGCTCCACGTGGAGGAACGCGGCCGCCACCAGCACCCCCACCACCACGCACCCGATCACGACCGGCGACGACATCCCGAGCACCGGCGCCTCGATCAGCGCGTACGTCACCAGCGCGAGCGCCAGGGCCGCGAGCGCCGCCCCCAGCACGTCGAACCGGCCGTGCGCCTGCGGGTCCTTCGACTCCGGTACGTGGCGCAGGGCGACGGGTACGCACAGGGCGGCCAGCGGCACGTTCAGCAGGAACGCCCACCGCCATCCGGGCCCGTCGACCAGCCACCCGCCCAGGAACGGGCCGATCGCGGCCCCGATCCCGCCGAGCCCGGACCACAGCCCGACGGCTCTGGCCCGGTCGTCCGGGTGGAACGACGCCTGGATCAGCGCGAGCGAACCGGGGGTGAGCAGGGCCCCGCCGATCCCCTGCAACGCGCGGGCCCCCACCAGCACTCCGGCATTGGGCGCCAGCCCGCACAACAGGGAAGCCGCGGCGAACCACACCACCCCGATGACGAACACCTTCCGCCGCCCGTAGCGGTCGCCCAGCGCACCGCCCAGCAGGATCAGCCCGGCCAGGGTGAGCATGTACGCGTTCACGGTCCACTGGAGGCCGGCGAGGTCGGCCCCCAGGTCCTTCCCGATCCGGGGAAGCGCCACATTGACGATCGTCGAATCGAGCATCGCCATGCTGGACCCGAGGACGGTGGTCAACAGCACCCACCGCCCGACCCCACTCCCGACCCGCAGCCCCCCTGCGCTCGCACCATCGGCCATACCTGGATGCTCCCCGCGTTTCCCCCCACCGGCCACCCCAACGACGTACCCGGGTGTCCCCCACGGCCACGACGGTCCGATGCCACCGCGCAGCGGACCCCCGCCCCCTCGCTGGAGTGGACGCCAAAAGGCCCGGTGTCGCCCCGTCGAGGGGGACACCGGGCCCGGAGAACCCGAGGGGTTACTTCAGCTTGGTGCCCGTCGACCTCAGCGCCGCACACGCCTCCGTCACCCGAGCCGCCATCCCCGCCTCCGCCAGCTTGCCCCACGTGCGCGGGTCGTACTTCGACTTCGTGCCGACCTCGCCGTCGACCTTCAGCACCGCGTCGTAGTTGCGGAACATGTGGTCCACGACCGGACGCGTGAAGGCGTACTGCGTGTCCGTGTCGAGGTTCATCTTCACGACGCCGTTCTCCAGCGCGGTGGCGATCTCCTCGGCCGTCGAGCCCGAGCCGCCGTGGAAGACGAAGTCGAACGGGGAGGTCTTGCCGTACTTGGCGCCGACGCCCTCCTGGAGGTCCTTCAGGAGCTCCGGACGCAGCACGACGTTGCCCGGCTTGTACACGCCGTGCACGTTGCCGAAGGAGGCGGCCAGCAGGTAGCGGCCCTGCTCGCCCAGGCCCAGCGCCTCAGCGGTGCGCAGCGCGTCGTCGACGGTCGTGTACAGCTCGTCGTTGATCTCGTGGCTGACGCCGTCCTCCTCGCCGCCGGTCGGGGTGATCTCGACCTCAAGGATGATCTTGGCGGCGGCGGCCTTCGCCAGCAGCTCCTGGCCGATGGCCAGGTTGTCGGCGAGGGTCTCGGCGGAGCCGTCCCACATGTGGGACTGGAAGAGCGGG
The DNA here is from genome assembly GCF_055579625.1 of Streptomyces sp. NPDC032721. NCBI lineage: Bacteria > Bacillati > Actinomycetota > Actinomycetes > Kitasatosporales > Streptomycetaceae > Streptomyces > Streptomyces sp. NPDC032721. The sequence goes on from NZ_JBVIMX010000015.1 coordinate 172,990, forward strand.
TTCTCGCCGCGGGCCACGCGCTCGGCGGAGACGTCGAGGAGCGGGCGGACGTAGCCGTCCAGCTTGTCCTTGGGGCAGTGGTCCGTGTGCAGCGCGACCGTGACGTCGTACTTCGCGGCGACGATGTGCGCGAACTCCGCCAGGGCGACCGCACCGGTCACCATGTCCTTGTTGTGCTGGCCACCCAGGAACTCCGCACCACCGGTGGAGATCTGGATGATGCCGTCGCTCTCGGCCTCCGCGAAGCCGCGCAGCGCAGCGTGCAGGGTCTGGGACGAGGTCACGTTGATCGCCGGGTAGGCAAACTTGCCTGCCTTCGCCCGGTCGAGCATCTGGGCGTAGACCTCGGGGGTTGCGATGGGCATCTGTCCGCTCCTTGGGATATGCGGGTGTGCGTGCTGGTCCCTGACCTGGGGGCGACGTCATCGTCGTCGCCCATCTTTCCAGACTCTTCACGGGACTCCACCCGGCGGACGTCCCGACCGTGCGTCCCGGAATGCGCAAAGGGTGGCGTGTTTCACGTGAAACACGCCACCCTTCCGAAAACACGCAGGTCACAGCGGTGCAGCCATCGACCCGGGACCTAGGTCACCAGTTCGTTCCGAGAGCCGGAACGCGTCGTGTCAGGCGAGATCCAGGTCCGCCAGCTGGTACCCGGTCAGGTACGGCACCCCCGCGTCCGCGATCGCCTTGGCCGCACCCCGGTCCACGATCGTCGCCACCGCGACGACCTCGCCGCCCGCCTCGCGGACCGCCTCGACGGCCGTCAGCGGGGAGCCGCCGGTGGTCGAGGTGTCCTCGACCACCAGGCAGCGGCGGCCCTTGACCTCGGTGCCCTCGATACGGCGCTGCATGCCGTGCGCCTTCTGGGCCTTGCGGACCACGAAGGCGTCCAGCCGCGCACCGCGCGCCGCCGAGGCGTGCAGCATCGACGTGGCGACCGGGTCGGCGCCCAGCGTCAGACCGCCGACGCAGTCGAAGTCGAGGTCGCCGGTCAGGTCGAGCATGACCTGACCGACCAGCGGGGCCGCCTCGCCGTCCAGCGTGATCCGGCGGAGGTCGATGTAGTAGTCGGCCTCCATCCCCGAGGAGAGGGTCACCTTGCCGTGCACCACGGCCTTGTCCTTGATCTGCTGGAGCAGCTCAGCGCGTACGTCAGTCATGGCCATGAGCTTAAGTGGCCGCTAGGAGAGCCGCCGCCACGACCACGTCGTCGAGGCCTCCAGCGGATCCACCGGCGTGACCAGGCGCGGCGCGGTGTTCAGCCCGTTGGGCGGGCCCGTCTGCGGTTCGACGCACACCGCGGCCTCCTGCTCGTCGTACACGACCACCCACTCCTCCCGGCTGGTCACCTTGATCTCCAGCTGGCCCGGCCAGGTGAGGGTGACGTCGACGCCGTCGGGCATGCCGAAGCAGTCGTCCCAAGGGCTCGGCAAGGGGTCGATGCGGCGGCCGGTGGGGAGGTGGTCGTCGCCTCGCTCCTCCTGCCAGGCGGCGTCGAAGGAGAGCTCGACGTCCGGGGCAGCAGGGTCGTCCGGGCCGCCCAGGTTGCGGCGGAACCAAGGGTGCCAACCCACCTGCGCCGGGAAGGAGTTGTCGTACGTCTCGACGCCCATCGCGAGCGTGAGGCCGTCCGGCGTCAGGGTGAACGTCTGCGTGACCAGGCCCGCGTACGGCCACGGGCTGGTGAGTTCGTACGTGAACGAGGCCGATGCGGTATCCCGCTGCACGGTGCGCCAGCGGACGCCGCGGCCGGTGCCGTGGATGGCGTGCGGGGGCGAGTTCACCGGGAGTTGGTGGACCTTGTCGCCGTCGCGGAAGCGGCCGTTCTCGGTCCGGCCGCACCAGGGCACCATCGGAAAGCTGCCGAAGTGCTTGCCGTTCTCGCTCTGGCGCAGCACTTCGGTGCCGCCGATGCGCAGGCTTTCGACGCGGCAGCCGTCGGCCGGGTGCACGGTCACCTCGACGTCGCCCGCGCTCAGCAGGACGCCGGAATCCTTCTTCTCTTCGCTACTCACGCCCCGACACTACTGGCGAGCGCCGCCCCGGCTACCTGCGGCGGCGCAGCACCCTCCCGACGACCACCGCGGACGCCACCGCGAGGGCCGCCGCTGGGGCGAGCCGGCGCAGCGTGAATGTGCCCGAGGACGGCGCGGGCGCCATCACGGGGGCGTACCGCCCGCGCGGCGGTGCGTGGTCGACCTCCTCGGCGCTGCGGCCGATCATGGTCCGGCGGGCGTGCGCGGCCTCGGCGGGCGGCTCGTCGGGGAACGCGTCGGGCAGCTCGCCCGGGATGTCCTCCAGGGCTTCGCGCAGCGCTTCGTCCTCGTCCGCGCGGTCGGGCCCGGAGCCGGGGAGCGGGTCGTCGAAGGTGAGTTCCTCGTCGCTGAGCCGGTCGAGGGAGGGGGGCGGGACATCCGTCTCGAAGACGGAGGCACGCGGTTCGGCGGGCGGGTCCGCGGGGGTCTCGGACGGGGTTCCGGCGGCGCCCGGCGGCGCCTCGGGCAACGCTCCGGCCGCCGTCGCCAGCTTGTCGGCGAACCGGTCGAGCAGCCGGTGCACCGCCGACTCCACGGCGGGCGCGTCGAGTTCGGCGATCCGGCCGTCGCCGTGCGCGGTACCGCTGAAGTGCAGCGTCGTACCGCCCTCGGCTTCTTCGGTACGTACGGTCAGGGTGAGTTTGACCGAGCCGTTGCCGCGCGCCTCGGTGCCTTCGCCCTCGACGGTGAAGACCGCGGGGGCCGCGGCCGTGGGGTCGGAGGCCGCGGCGGCGGAGTCGGCGCCCTCGGCGGCGGTGATGCTCAGGGCACCCCGGTAGGTGATGGTGTGGCCGCCTGCCCGGACCTTCATCCGGCCGGTCAGCGGCGGGGACGTCTTGTCGGCGTCCTGCTGGAGGCCGGGCACGCAGCGCGCGACCCGGGCGGGGTCGGCGAGCGTCTGCCGTACGGCCGCGGGCAGAACCGGAACGAACACCTCATGCTCCATGGTTCCCGAGCCTACTCACGCATGCGGCGTTCACACCCGACTCTGCGAGATAGATGTACGCGGCTCACTGCGCGTACCGAGGATGGACCAGCGTCGAGGCCGGCAGCCCGGCGATGCGGGAGGCCTCCGCCGAGCGGGCGTCGGCGGCCAGCACGGGTGCGGTGAGCGAGCGCAGGGCGGGCGCGTCCGGGGCGAGGCCCAGGGGCGGCCCGGCCCGTGCGGGACCGCCTTGCCCCGCTCCGCCCTGCCCCGCTCCGCCCTGCCCCGCCGGGAGCTCGCGGGAAGCCAGGATGAGGCCCCAGTCGCGGGGCGCCGCGGTGTTCCCCGAGGAGCGGTCGGGGCCCGCGCTGAAGCCGGAGAGCCGGCCGGACGCGCGGTACGGGGTGGTGGCGAGGCCCGCCGCGCGCAGCGTGGTCTCGACGGTCCAGAACACCCGGGGGCGGGCGTCGATCGGTCCCGCGTGCACGGCGATCCGCCCGTTCCTGGCGAGCACGGCCGACGCGAGCCCGTAGAACTCCTGCGAGTAGAGCTTGGTGGCCGCCGTGATGCCGGGATCGGGCAGGTCGGAGATCACCACGTCGTACGGAGGGGCGCCGAGCGGCGCGTGGCGCAGCCACTGGAACGCGTCGCCCTGTACGAAGTGCAGCCGGGGATCCCGGTGGACATCGCCGTTGAGGGCGACCAGCGCGGGATCGGTGCGGGCGAGCCGGGCCACGCCCGGGTCCAGGTCGACCAGGGTCACCGAGCGGACGTCCCCGTACCGCAGCACCTCGCGGGCGGCCAGCCCGTCGCCGCCGCCGAGGATCAGTACGCGGGTGTGCGGTCCGCGCATCGCGGGGTGCACCAGGGCCTCGTGGTAGCGGTACTCGTCGCGGCCCGAGACGCGCAGCCGGCCGTCGAGGAAGAGGTCGAGCGGACCCTGCGGCCCCCCGGTGATGACCACTTCCTGCACGTCGGTCTGGACGGCGACCCGCACCCGGTCCCCGTACACCGCGCGCCTGGCCGCCCGTTCGAAGTCGTCGACGAGGACGGTGGCGGTGGCGAGGAAGGCGAGTACGGCCAGATTGACCACGATCAGCAGCCAGCGCCCCCGGCGCGTGAGGTCGCGCCGGAAGAGCCACAGGACGAGGGTGCCCCCGGCCACGGTGTTGACCGCCCCGGTGACCAGCGCGCCCGTCAACTGGCCCAGCATCGGCAGCAGGAAGAACGGGAAGGCCAGCCCGCCGACCAGCGCGCCCACGTAGTCCGCGGCGAACAGATCGGCCACGTCGCCGCTGGTGTCGTCGCCCTCGGCGTCGTCCGCACCCGCCGCCTGTCTGCGGCGGCGCGCGCGGTCCTGCCGTCCGATCCACTGGATCAGCGTCATCAGCAGCGGGATCTCCGCGCCGATGAGCAGCCCGATGGCCAGCGAGAACGCCACCAGTACGTACCGCGCGCCGCCGAACCAGGCGAACGACGCGTACAGCACCAGCGCCGAACTCCCGCCGACCGCCGCCAGCCCCGCCTCCAGCAGCCCGAATCCGACCGCCGCCCGGCACCGCAGCCGTTTCGCGAGCAGTGAGCCGACGCCCATCGCGAAGACCATCGTGGACAGCACGACGGACGCCTGGGTGACCGAGTCGCCGATCAAGTACGAGGCAAGGGCGACGAGTTCGAGTTCGTAGACGAGACCGCAGGCGGCGCAGACGAACACCACGCCGAGCACCAGGAACCGGGCCGCCCTCGGACTCACCGGCAGCGGCGCCGGTTTGCGGCCGCGCGGCACCGCGACGGCACCGCGCGCGGACGGCACCGGTCCGCCGCCGAGCGCACCGAGAGCGCCGGAAGCACCCGGCGCCCCCGGAACGCCGGGAACGCCGGAGGCGCCCGGGGCGGCGGAGCCGGAGGAGTTGGGGCCGGCTGAGGCGGAGGCCGGTTGGATCATGACGGGAACGCTACGTCACCACATGCTCGCTATCTGTCACCCACAAGGGTGCAACTGGAGTGCGACCGGCATACAACTCCCCCTCTCGATCCGGCGCACGGCGCTTCAGAGCGCGGCAGGCACCCGCACCCCGGGTGCCGGGACCGAGGCGGCAGCCGCCCCCGCGACCGCTCCCGCTCTGGCCCGCGTCAGCACGCGCGTCCTGGTCACCACCAACTGCCCCTCCTGCGGGTACGCGTGCCAGGTGCGCCAGCTGTACCGACCGTCGCCCTCGCGCTGGGCAAGCAGCGCGGTGAAGGCGTGCGGGGAGCCGGGAAACGTACCGGCAAGGCCGTTGGGGTGGTCGGCGACCAGGGCGAGGAGCTCCTGCGCGCGCCCCGCGAAGGCCGCGTCGGAGAGCGTCTCCACCCGGGCCGCGAACTCGTAGTCCCACTCGCCCACTTGCTTGGCGACGCCCAGCGGCAGCGGGGTCCTGCTCCCGGGGATGCAGGCCACCGTCTCCGAACAGCAGCCGTCGCCGTCGTCGAGGATCACCTGGTGGGAGGCGCCGAGCAGACGCAACTGGAGTGTGACTCCGGCAAGTTCGAGGTCCAGTACGGCGAGGGCCGGCAACGGCTGACGGCCGAGTGCCCAGGCCAGATCGGCGGCACACGTGTCGGTGTAGTCGGTCTTGAGGGTCGTGAGCATGTGGGGGCTCCGCAAACACGCAGTGGGGGATGGACCAGGGGCACGCCGGAGGGGTACGGGGTGGGGCCGGCGACCGCCCGCTCGGGTCCGCCGGGGACCGAGGGATCTTCCGTGGTCTAGGGGTCGGTGGGTGACCCCTTGGGGTGCTGGGAATTTTCAACAGCGAGGGAATCACGAAGTGTGCGGCGCACCTAGCGTTTTTACCCAACTTGGCGTGGTTTCCATCCCCCCGGGGGCCACACGGTTCATCTGTTCAACAAAAGGACGCCCGGCAGGAGTTAAGGGCGGTCGTGCAACCGTCCTCCATCCCGCCGGGCGTGCGGTATCCAGGTGTCAGCTGCCGCCGCCGCAGCCACCGCCGCCACCACCACCGCCGCCACCACCGCAGGAGGAGCTGCCGCAGGACGAGCCGCCCCCGCAGCCACCGCCGCCGCCCCCGGAGCCGCCCGCCCACCAACTGCCGCTGCCGGCCTTGCTGCGGCTCTTGCTGCGGCGCGCTGCGGGCCTGCTGCGCGAGGTCTTGCTGAGCGACGTCTTGCGGCGGTCCTGTCCGTGACGCATCACCAGCGCCCCGGTCACCGCGGCGAACACACAGAACACGAATCCGATCAGAATCACGATCCCGATGATGCTCATGGGTCGCACCGTCCTTCCGTTCCCCCGAAGCCCGTTCCCCCGAAGCGAGGTGTTTCGCTTCTCGCACGGGCTTGACGTGAACAGGGGATTCCCGGACGCCGACCCGCCCAAAGCACACTTGAGCAAGTCCAGAGGTTCCGCGCAGGATGGCGCCATGACCCCGACCTCCGGCAGTTCAGGCCAGGCCCACCCCGCCGACGCGCCCCGCCCGCTCCTCAACCGCAGTCTCGCCGAGTTCGGCACGACGATCTTCGCCGAGATGTCGGCGCTGGCCGCCCGTACCGGCGCCATCAACCTCGGCCAGGGCTTCCCCGACGAGGACGGGCCCGAGGAGGTGCGCGAGGCGGCGGTACGGGCGCTGCGCGACGGCCGGGGCAACCAGTACCCGCCGGGCCCCGGCGTCCCCGAACTGCGCCGGGCCGTCTCCGTACACCAGCAGAAGCGGTACGGCCTGCCGTACGACCCGGACACCGAGGTCCTGGTCACCGCCGGCGCCACCGAGGCCATCGCCGCCGCCCTGCTCGCCCTGGTCGAGCCGGGCGACGAGGTGATCGCCCTGGAGCCGTACTACGACAGCTACGCGGCCTGCATCGCGATGGCGGGCGGGCGCCGGGTGCCGGTCACGCTCCGCCCGCGCGAGGGCGCGTACCACCTCGATCTCGACGAGCTGCGCGACGCGGTCACCCCGCGCACCCGCCTGCTCCTCCTCAACACCCCGCACAACCCCACCGGCACCGTCCTCACCCGCGCCGAACTGGCCGCCATCGCCGAACTCGCGGTGGAACGGGACCTGCTGGTGGTCACGGACGAGGTCTACGAGCACCTGGTGTACGACGGCGAGCACATCCCGCTCGCGTCCTTCCCCGGCATGCGCGGGCGCACGGCGACGATCGGATCGAGCGGGAAGACCTTCTCGTTCACCGGCTGGAAGGTCGGCTGGGTGACCGGCAGCCGGGAGATGGTCGCGGCGATCCGCTCCGCGAAGCAGTTCCTGACGTACGTCTCGGCCGGGCCCTTCCAGTACGCCGTCGCCGAGGCGCTCGCCCTGCCCGACACGTACTTCGACCGTCTGCGGGCCGAACTGCGGCTCAAGCGCGACCTGCTGGCGGACGGTCTGGCCCTGGCGGGCTTCGAGGTGTACCGCCCGGCCGGGACCTACTTCGTCACCACCGACATCCGCCCGCTGGGCGGCACCTCGGACGGCTTCGAGTTCTGCCGGGAGCTGCCGGGCCGCGCCGGGATCGTCGCCATCCCGAACGCGGTCTTCTACGACCACCGCGAGGAGGGCGCGCCCTTCGTCCGCTTCGCGTTCTGCAAGAAGCGCGAGGTGCTGGAGGAGGCGGTGGGACGCCTGAAGGCGCTGGCGCTGGGCTGAGGCAGCGGGGTCACTGCTTGGCGCGCTTGATCGCCGCACCGGCGAATCCGGCGGCGACCAGGACCCCGATCCCCAGCACGATGCCGACGGCCGTGCGCGTACCGCCCTCGAAGACGTTCATCCCGACGCCGAGGAAGACGGCCAGCAGAGCGAGGGCCAGCACGGGCTTGGCGACGGCCTGGTTGTCGGGTGCGGACATGGTTTTCCCCCTGGGTCGAGCGTGTGCGTGTGAGCTCCCACGGTGCCATCGCCGTGCCGTCCGGCCGCCCGCCGAGGGCTGCAACATCCTGCGGATCGGGCTGCAGCTTGCTGCAACGCACCCCGGCTGACCAGGTACGACGTCAGTGGATGGGCGCCCGGCATGACGAAAGCCCGGCCGCGGGGGCCGGGCTTTCGTCATGCGTTCCGCAAGGAGCGGGGGCAGGGGGCGGGAGGCTCAGGCCTCGTCGCCCTTGTCGTTGTCCTCCACCGCGGAGTCGACGTCCTTCTCCAGGCCGAGCTGCTCGACGACCCACTTGTCGAACTCGATGGAGGCGCGGACCCAGCTCACCGTGGAGGACACGAAGTGCTCCAGGGAGACGCCGGTGCCGATCAGCATCTGCGCCTCACCGATGAGACGGACGGAGCCGTCGTCGTGGGTGTGGCTGTAGACCTTCGGCCACAGGGTGCGGCGGTTCCAGTCGTCGAGGAGCTCCAGGAGCTGGAGCTTGTCGTCGATGCTGTGCGGCCGGTCGTAGAACGTCCGTACCGAGAAGACCTGCTGGTCGTCCTCGCCGCGGAACATGAAGTACGTGCGGAATTCCTCCCACGGCGCGGCGAGGTCGCCCTCGTCGTCGACGACGTACTTCAGCTCCATCTGGTCGAGAAGCTGCTTGACCAGATCCTGGTCGGGGACGACGGGGCCCGCCGGACCGTCGGACTGCGGTTCGGGCTGACCCCCGAAATTGGGGATCGAGGAGGGGTCGATGGACACCGTGATTTCCCTTCGTACGGTTCCTGTCATCCTCTCCCATCCCGGGCGGGTGATGGCAACCCCCACAGGGGGCGATCCGCTGCGAGCTGACTAATCGCCGCGAATCGCACCCCTTACCGCACCCCTTGGCGCACCTCGTACCCCTTACAACTTCTTCTCCGTGGCCGGGCCCACGATGAGCCCGTCGCCGACCCGCTCGACCCGCACCGTGTCGCCGTCCTTGATCTCGCCCGCCAGGATCTCCTTGGCGAGCAGGTCGCCGATCGCCGTCTGGATGAGGCGGCGCAGCGGCCGGGCGCCGTACGCCGGGTCGTTGCCCTCCTCGGACAGCCAGGCCAGGGCGCCGGGGGTGACGTCCAGGGTGAGCCTGCGGTCGGCGAGGCGCTTGGCCAGGCGGCCGATCTGGAGCTCGGCGATGTGCGCCAGTTCGTCCTGGGAGAGCGCCGAGAAGACCACCAGGTCGTCCAGCCGGTTCAGGAACTCCGGCTTGAAGGAGGCCCGGACCACGTCCAGGACCTGCTGCTTCTTCACCTCTGCGGGGGTCGTCGGGTCCATCAGGTACTGACTGCCGAGGTTGGAGGTCAGGATCAGGATGGTGTTGCGGAAGTCGACCGTCCGCCCCTGGCCGTCGGTGAGCCGGCCGTCGTCGAGGACCTGGAGCAGTACGTCGAAGACCTCCGGGTGCGCCTTCTCGACCTCGTCGAGGAGTACGACGCTGTACGGGCGGCGGCGTACCGCCTCGGTGAGCTGGCCGCCCTCCTCGTACCCGACGTAACCGGGCGGGGCGCCGACCAGGCGCGCGACGCTGTGCTTCTCGCCGTACTCGCTCATGTCGATGCGGACCATGGCGCGCTCGTCGTCGAAGAGGAAGTCCGCGAGCGCCTTCGCCAGCTCGGTCTTGCCGACGCCGGTCGGGCCGAGGAAGAGGAAGGAGCCGGTCGGCCGGTCGGGGTCGGCGATGCCCGCCCTGGTGCGGCGTACCGCGTCGGAGACCGCCTGCACGGCCTCGGTCTGCCCGATCAGCCGCTTGCCCAGCTCGGACTCCATCCGCAGCAGCTTCTGCGTCTCGCCCTCCAGCAGCCTGCCCGCCGGGATGCCGGTCCAGGAGCCGACCACGTCCGCGATGTCGTCCGGGCCGACCTCCTCCTTGACCATGGTGTCGACCTCGCGGACCTCGGCCTCCGCCTTCGCGGCCTCCTCCAGCTCGCGCTCCAGGCCGGGGATCTCCCCGTACAGCAGCTTGGAGGCGGTGTCGAAGTCGCCGTCGCGCTGGGCGCGTTCGGCGGTGCCGCGCAGCTCGTCGAGCTTCTCCTTCAGCTCACCGACCCGGTTGAGGCCCTGCTTCTCCTTCTCCCAGCGGGCATTCAGCCCCCGCAGCTCCTCCTCCTTGTCGGCGAGGTCGCGGCGCAGCTTCTCCAGCCGCTGTACGGAACCGGCGTCGGTCTCATTCTTCAGCGCCAGCTCCTCCATCTTGAGCCGGTCCACCGAGCGCTGGAGCTCGTCGATCTCGACCGGGGACGAGTCGATCTCCATCCGCAGCCGCGAAGCGGCTTCGTCGACGAGGTCGATGGCCTTGTCGGGCAGGAAGCGCGAGGTGATGTACCGGTCGGACAGCGTCGCCGCGGCGACCAGCGCGGAGTCCGCGATCTGCACCTTGTGGTGCGCCTCGTACCGCCCCTTGAGCCCGCGCAGGATGGCAATCGTGTCCTCTACGGTCGGCTCGGCGACCAGCACCTGCTGGAAGCGCCGCTCCAGCGCCGGGTCCTTCTCGATCCGCTCGCGGTACTCGTCCAGCGTCGTCGCGCCGACCATGCGCAGCTCGCCGCGGGCCAGCATGGGCTTGAGCATGTTCCCGGCGTCCATCGCGGAATCGCCGCCGGCGCCCGCGCCGACCACCGTGTGCAGCTCGTCGATGAAGGTGATGACCTGCCCGTCGCTCTCCTTGATCTCGGAGAGGACGGTCTTCAGCCGCTCCTCGAACTCGCCCCGGTACTTCGCACCGGCCACCATCGCGCCGAGGTCCAGCGAGACCAGGCGCTTGTTCTTGAGCGACTCGGGCACGTCCCCCTTCACGATGCGCTGCGCCAGCCCCTCGACCACGGCGGTCTTGCCGACACCGGGCTCACCGATGAGCACGGGGTTGTTCTTGGTCCTGCGCGACAGCACCTGCACCACGCGGCGGATCTCCTGGTCACGGCCGATGACCGGGTCCAGCCTGCCTTCGCGCGCCGCCGCCGTGAGGTCGGTGCCGAACTTCTCCAGGGCCTTGTACTGGCCCTCCGGGTCCGGAGTGGTCACCCGGCGCCCTCCCCTGCTCTTCTCGAATGCGTCGAGCAGCTTCTGCGCGCTCGCGCCCTGGTTCTTCAGTACGTCACCGGCCTGGCCGCCCTTGGCCGCGAGGCCGATGAGCAGGTGCTCGGTGGAGAGGTATTCGTCGCCGAGCTCCTTGGCGCGCTGCGACGCGTCGGCGACGACCGCCAGCATCTCCCGGTTGGGCTGCGGTGGCGAGACGGTGGACCCGGTCACGCTGGGCAGCGCCGCGAGCAGCCGCTCGGCCCCGGAGCGCACCGCGGCCTGGTCCGCCTCCACGGCGACGAGCAGATCGACGATGTTCTCGTTGTCCTGGCCCTCCAGCAGCGCCAGCAGCAGATGTGCCGGGGTCAGATCGGGGTGGCCGTCGGTGACGGCCCGGTTGGTGGCCGCGTTGATCGCGTCCCGGCTCCTGTTGGTCAGCTCGGCTTCCACGTCCGCTCTCTCCTCCTGTGCACACACACTGATACAGCCAGCTACAACGACTAACCCATCTCTATGACTCTTCCAACGGGCACAAAGTTGAGTCTATTCCACTCAACTTCACGGCAGCCCGGGACCCGGTCATCCGAGCGCCGGCCACTGGCTAACCTGCCGTCCATGGCCATCGACGTACGCAACCCGAACCCGGAGTACCTGACCTTCTGGAGCGGGTACCACTTCTCCACTCTGACGACACCTCGCCCGAACGGCACCCCGCACGTGGTGCCCGTGGGCGTGACCTACGACCCGGGGGCGGGCACGGCCTGGGTGACGGCCGACAAGAACAGCCGCAAGGTGCGCAACGTCCTGGCCGCGGGCGAGGAGGGGGCACTCGCGGCGGTGTGCCAGGTGATCGGCGCGAAATGGGCGACGCTGGAGGGCCGGGCCCGGGTCCGTACGGAACCCGAGATCATCGCGGAAGCGGTACGCCGCTACAGCGCGCGCTACAAACCGGCCCGGGTCAACCCGGACCGCGTACTGATCGAGATCACGCTCACCCGCGCGATGGGCAACGCGGGAAACCCTCCGAGAGCCACTTCATGATCCATACGGGGACAGCACAGCGGCGCCCTCGTGTTCAGGTTCACGAGGACGCCGCTGTGTGGGGGAAGCGCCTGAGCGATTGTCAACGACGGGGGAATCGCTTCAGGCACTGCGGGGGGTGGCTTGTGCGGTCCGCGGGGCGGTCCGGCGGGTGGTGCGCGAGGCGGAGCGCGGAACGCTTTCCGTCTCGAAGAGCTGGTGGTCGGACTTGTCGAGGTTCACGAAGATATTGCCGTACCTGATCTCGCACCGGATGGGCTGCGGCGCCCCCCGGGGCTTGCGAAGACACCGGTAGGCCCGGACATCCTCGTCCTGCTCGCGGACGATCAGGATCGGATCGCCGAACAGCGTCACCATCAACGAGTCGCCGGCCTCGGGGACGGCCGAGACGAGGTCGATGAGATGCCAGCCGCTCCGGATGACCCGGGCCACCTCACGTCTGAAGGAAGAATCGTCCGAAGCCATGTCAAACACCCATGCCCCGGGGCACAAAGCCCCAGCCGAGGTCCGATCCACGATTACCTGCCACGGGAGCGACGCCCCAACCGAGGTCGGCGCTGTGGGCCTGCGCACTGCCCCAGCCGAGATCCGGCGTTACAGACTGCGCGCTGCTCAAGCCAGCACCCACTCCGAGTGCGAGCGCCGCACCAGCAGCGGCGACAAGCACTGAGCGAAGCATTCTCTTACGCATAGTCGGCTTCGTCCTCACTTGGTGGTTTCCCTCGACCCCGTGAACAAGACGATCGCCCATACAGGCACGTCAACACCACCGGAGCGATGCATCATGTTCCTGTACGTACAGGACCCTGGGGGGTGGGCAAATGGCTGAAAAAGGTGCGATACCGGCACATCCACACTCCGTGAGCGACTTGTGTGAAGCCGGAACACGGCTTTACGCCACGGCTCTACGCATCGGGCACATAGGCCGTGCCGAGGTCGAACCGGCGCCCTGTCTCATGGACTTCGCGCTGTTGCATCCCGATCCGGACGACGCGAACTGGCTCCGCCCGGTTCCGCCGTCCACCGCACTTGGCCAGCTTCTGCACCCCCTGGAACGAGAGATACAGGATCGCAGACGTTTGACGGTTCAACTCTCCGATGCATTTGAGCCGTTCCTCGCGCTGAGCGCGCAAACCTCGGCAACCACCCATGCCATCACGGTCCTTGAGGGTCTCAACCGGATCAACGCCACGCTCGACATCGCGGCGGCGGAGTGCCAGACCGAAGTACTGACGATCCAGCCGGGGGGCGGGCGCCGCGAGGACATCCTCGAACAAGGGCTGGAGCGTGGGCGGCCCCTCGTCGAGCGGGGCGTCTCGATGCGCACGCTGTACCAGCACACGGTTCGCCACAGCCAGGGCACGCTCGCCTACGCGGAGCGGATGGCGGAGGCCAAGGTCGAGATCCGTACCCTCGAAGAGCTCGTCGACCGGCTGTTCATCTTCGACCGCTCGGTTGCCTTCATTCCCGTGAGCGACGACCAGGAAATCGCCCTGGAACTCCGGCACCCCGCCCTGGTCGGGTATCTGGCCCAGGTCTTCGAGCAGTTCTGGCAGCATGCCGTCCCCCTCCTGGAACCAGTCTCCTACGACCCCACCCCCGTGGGCATCTCCGGCGTCCAGCGCTCCATCGCCAAGCTCCTCATCGAGGGGTACGTGGACGAAGCCATCGCCCGCCGCCTCGGGATGAACGTCCGCACCTGCCGCGCCCACATCGCCAAACTCGCCACTTCATTGGGCAGCGGCAGCAGGGCCCAGCTCGGTTACCTGATCGCCCGGTCCAACATCCTCGACGCCTGAACCATCGAAGGACCCACACGCCCCATGCGCACCACCGACACCCACTTCGGCGAGATCACCGTGACTCTGGAGGGCCAGGACCGCGTGACCGTGGCGGGTGAGCAGATTCCCACCGTGGTGCTGGAGCGCACCCCGGGCTCCGCCGAGCCCGATCCCCTGGTCGCCATCGGCACCCGCGACCCCGCCGCCCTCGTCCTGACCGTCGACGGCGCCCCGGCCGGCATCACCCCCGCCAAGGGCAAGCTCCGCCGCCGGACGTACCGCGTCGACGTCCGGCACGCGGGCGCGCACTACCGGCTGCAGCCCGACTCCGTACCCTCCAGCCGTCTCACCCGTAACGGCAGCCACGTCGGCGACTTCTCGTCCGACGGCGACGAGACCGTCATCGCCGAATGGCACGAGGGCGCCACCCCCACCCCCGAGGACGCCGCCCTCGGCTACGCCCTCGCCGCCGCCTTCGGCACCGGCGGCCAGCCGTTCTGGATGATGCTGGTCGAGACGGTCAGCGAGGCCCTCCCGTAGGGCTCAGACGCGACGGACCCGCCACAGCCAGACGCACGTGCCGGCGATGAGGGCGAAGCCGCCCAGGTTGCCCAGCAGGGCCTGGATGTCGCCCGACGACCAGCCGCTGATCACGTTCCAGGTGACGAAGAAGACGATCGGCACCACGGCGGCGAGCAGCACACCGGTGGTCTTCTGGACGGCCGTCCAGTGCACCGAGGTGCACAGCAGCACCGCACCGACGACGCGGAACAGGAAGCCGAACACCGGACCGGGGTTGAACGCCGCGTCCGCCCCCAGGTTGAAGATCATCGTGAAGGGCATCGAGACCCCCAGCATCAGCAGCGGCACCAGCGGGTGCACCTTGCCGCGCTTGCCGGTCGCACCGGCGCCCGCACCACTGCCCGCCGGGGCTCCGACCGCCCCGACGCCCGTCTCGGCCAGCGCGGTCGCCGCGATCGTACGGGGGTCGCCCAGCTCCGCCAGGATCTCGGCCACCGCCGCCTCGGGGCGCTCGGCGCGGGTCACCTCGATGTGCTCGGCGAGGTCGGCGAGGAGCTCCTGGCGGCGGTCGGCGGGAAGCGCGGAACCCTCGCGCTCGACGGCGGCGAGGTAGTCGCGTACGGGGTCGGCAGTGCTCTTCATTCGAGATCTCCGGTGGGGGGATTGGGCTGACGCGAGGTGCAGCGTGGGGGGGGGGACGTCAGGTGGTCAGGAACGTGTCGACCGCGTCGCGGAAGCCCGGCCAGACGTGGGTGAACTCGTCGAGCGCGGCCCGGCCGCTTTCGGTGAGCGCGTAGTAGCGACGCGGCGGTCCGGACGCGGACTCCTGCCACGTGGTGGTGACCAGGTCGTCGCGACGGAGCCTGGAGAGCAGCGGGTAGACCGTGCCCTGGCTCGTGGCCAGCGCGCCGGACTGCTCCAGGGCGTGGAGGAGCTCCACGCCGTAACGGGGCCGGTCCCGCATCAGGGCGAGTACGCAGTACTCCAGCACGCCCTTGCGCAGTTGGGTGGCTGCTCGGGCCTGCTTGGCCGCATCACCAGGTTCCATGCGATGCAAGATACCTGGTGCGGCAAGGAGATGGAAGAGGGGGTTCCAGGGTTTGAGAGACCGCCGCTCACTCGGTGGAGTGGCATCCGACCAGGAGCTCATCACTCATGGCAATCACTCGACTACCTTCAGTCATGCCCGAATGGCTGTACCCGAAGGAGCTGTCCGAATGATTCGAAAGATCGGCGTCGCCGTCGTCACCGCCGCCGCCCTGTGCGCACTCACGGGAGCCACCAGCGCGACTGCCGCACCGGCCGCCGCCCCCGCCGCACAGAAGATCAACCACGTCTGCACCGTGAACGACAACGACGTCAACTTCCGCGGCGGCCCCGGCCCCGAGTACCCGGTCCTCGGCAAGGTCAACCGAGGCCAGAACCTGGAGTACCGCGGCACGCAGGGCAACTGGGTCATGGGCGACCTCTGGGGCGGCCCCACCGGCGTCTGGATCCACACCGCGTACCTCGACTACTGCTAGGCACACCGCGCACACGCGAAGGGGCCGGGAGGACGTCACGTCCTCCCGGCCCCTTCGGTACAACTGGCCTACTCCCCCGCCTTCCTCGGCCGCCACACCACCAGCGCGCTCGCCTGGTGGACGTCCTGGTACGGGACCAGGTCGCGGCGGTACGAGGCGTGGACCTGGGCCTCGCGTTGCTGGAGCTGGGCCGCCGCGCCGTCCACGGCCGCCGCGAGTTCGGCGACGCGGGACTGGAGAGCGGCGACCTGGTTCTCCAGCTCGATGATGCGCTTGATGCCGGCCAGGTTGATGCCCTCGTCCTGCGACAACTGCTGGACGGTGCGCAGCAGTTCGATGTCGCGGGCCGAGTAGCGCCGGCCGCGCCCGGCCGTGCGGTCCGGGGAGACCAGGCCGAGGCGGTCGTACTGGCGGAGGGTCTGCGGGTGCAGACCGGAGAGCTGAGCGGCGACCGAGATGACGTACACCGGAGACTCGTCGGTCAACTCATAAGGATTGGTGCGTCGTCGGCCGTCCATCGCTCTCCTACGCTCCCTTCGCGTCCTGGAAGAGTGCGGCCCGCGGATTCTCGTCCTCGGTGGCCGCACGGTAGTTCTCCAGGGCTTCCCTGGCCTTGTCGTTGAGCTGCTTCGGTACGTCGACCGCGATCGTGACGAGCAGATCGCCCCGGGTGCCGTCCTTGCGCACGGCTCCCTTGCCGCGGGCCCGCATGGTGAGGCCGTTGGCCGTTCCCGCGGGCACCTTCAGGGTGACCGCAGGGCCGCCCAGGGTGGGCACCTTCACCTCGCCGCCGAGGGCCGCCTCCACGAAGGTGACGGGGACCGTGACGGTGAGGTTGTCGCCCTTGCGGCCGAAGACCGGGTGGGCGTCGACATGGACGACGACGTAGAGGTCGCCGGCCGGGCCGCCGCGCTCGCCCGGGGTGCCCTTGCCGCGGAGGCGGATGCGCTGGCCGTCCGTCACCCCGGCCGGGATGCGGACCTGCATGGTGCGGGACGACTTGGCGCGGCCCGAACCCTTGCAGATGTCGCAGGGGGTCTCGGCGATGAGGCCGCGGCCCTTGCAGTCGACGCAGGGGTCGGTGAGGGAGAAGCCTCCGCCGCCGCCCCGCGAGACCTGTCCCGTGCCGACGCAGGTCGGGCACACGCGGGGCGTGCCGTTCTTGTCGCCGGTGCCGGAGCAGGCCTTGCAAGCTGCCTGGGAGGACATGCGCAGGGGTACCGTCGCGCCGTCGACCGCCTCGGTGAAGCTGAGGGTGACCTCGGACTCGATGTCCTGGCCGCGCCGGGGCTGGGTGCGCGCACCCGTACCGCCCCGGTTGAAGAGGCCGCCGAAGACGTCCCCTATGCCGCCGCCGAAGCCGCCGGTCTGGGTGGAGCCGCCCTGGGCGCCGCCGAAGAGGTCGCCCAGGTCGAAGTTGAACGAGCCGCCGCCCGCCGCACCGGGACCGGGGCGGAAGCCGCCGTTCCCGAAGAGCGCGCGGGCCTCGTCGTACTCCTTGCGCTTCTTGGCGTCACCGAGGACGTCGTTCGCCTCGGAGATCTCCTTGAAGCGCTCCTCGGCCTCGGTGTTGCCCTTGTTCGCGTCCGGGTGGAACTCGCGGGCGAGCTTCCGGTACGCCTTCTTGATCTCGGCCTCGGTGGCGTCCTTGGGGACGCCGAGAACCTTGTAGTAGTCCTTCTCGACGAAGTCCTTCGTGCTCATTTCCTCGACGTCCCTCCTCTCGGACCCATGATCCCGAGTGCGGCACTACCCCTTCTCGGGGTCACCGCTCTCCTTGTCATCGGAGTCTTCCGACTTCTCGGCCGCGGCCCCCGGCTGGGGCTCGGCCACCGCGACCCTGGCGGGGCGGATCGTACGCTCGCCGATCCGGTAGCCGGGCTGCAGGATCGCCACGCAGGTCGTCTCGGTGACGTCCGGCGCGTACGAGTGCATCAGGGCTTCGTGGATCGTCGGGTCGAAGGGCTCGCCCTCCTTGCCGAACTGCATGAGGCCCATCTTCGCGGCCACCGTCTCCAGCGATTCGGCCACCGACTTGAAGCCGCCGACCAGCTCGCCGTGCTCCCGGGCGCGGCCGATGTCGTCGAGCGTCGGGAGGAGCTCGGTCACGAGGTTCGCCGCGGCGATCTCCTTGACCGTGACCCGGTCCCGCTCCACGCGGCGACGGTAGTTCTGGTACTCGGCCTGGAGCCGCTGGAGGTCGGCCGTGCGCTCGGCGAGCGCCATCTTGGCCTGGTCCAGCTGGGCCGTCAGTGCGACGTCCTCCGCGGCACTCGCGTCCCCGGCCGGGGCTGCCGAGCCCTCCTCCTTGGAGGAGGACTCAGCAGCCTTCGGCTCGGCGTCGTCCGTGCCGGGAGAGACGTCGGGCTTCTCGTCGAAGCCCGGTGTCTCCTCGGGCATCAGGCAGCGCCGCCCTTCTTGTCCTTCTCGTCGTCGACGATCTCGGCGTCGACGACGTCGTCCTCGGGCTGGCCCTGGGCCGCACCCTCGGCACCCGGGGCACCCTCGCCCGCGGCCTGCGCGCCCTGGGCGTCGGCGTACATGGCCTGGCCGAGCTTCTGGGAAACGGCGGCGACCTTCTCGGTGGCCGTACGGATCTCAGCGGTGTCCTCGCCCTTGAGCTTTTCCTTCAGCTCGGTGACGGCGGTCTCGACCTCGGTCTTGACGTCGGCCGGGACCTTCTCCTCGTTGTCCTTCAGGAACTTCTCCGTCTGGTACACGAGCTGCTCGGCCTGGTTGCGGGTCTCGGCGGCCTCGCGGCGCTTGTGGTCCTCGTCCGCGTACTGCTCGGCCTCTTCGCGCATCCGGTTGACCTCGTCCTTCGGCAGCGAGGAGCCACCGGTGACGGTCATCTTCTGCTCCTTGCCGGTGCCGAGGTCCTTCGCGGCCACGTGCATGATGCCGTTGGCGTCGATGTCGAAGGCGACCTCGATCTGCGGCACGCCGCGCGGGGCCGGCGGCAGACCGGTCAGCTCGAACATCCCGAGCTTCTTGTTGTACGCCGCGATCTCGCGCTCGCCCTGGTAGACCTGGATCTGCACGGACGGCTGGTTGTCCTCGGCCGTCGTGAAGATCTCGGAGCGCTTGGTCGGGATCGTGGTGTTGCGCTCGATGAGCTTGGTCATGATCCCTCCCTTGGTCTCGATACCCAGGGACAGCGGGGTGACGTCAAGGAGCAGTACGTCCTTGACCTCGCCCTTCAGGACACCCGCCTGGAGCGAGGCGCCGATGGCGACGACCTCGTCCGGGTTGACGCCCTTGTTGGCGTCACGGCCGCCGGTGAGCTCCTTGACGAGCTCGGCCACGGCCGGCATACGGGTCGAGCCACCGACGAGAACGACGTGGTCGATCTCGGAGAGCGCGATGCCCGCGTCCTTGATGACGTTGTGGAACGGCGTCTTGCAGCGCTCCAGCAGGTCACTGGTCAGCTGCTGGAACTGCGAGCGCGTGAGCTTCTCGTCCAGGTGCAGCGGGCCCTCGGCGGACGCCGTGATGTACGGGAGGTTGATCGACGTCTCGGTGGAGGACGACAGCTCGATCTTCGCCTTCTCCGCGGCCTCGCGGAGACGCTGGAGAGCCATCTTGTCCTTGCCCAGGTCCACACCGTGGTTGCCCTGGAACTGCTTCACCAGGTAGTCGACGACGCGCTGGTCCCAGTCGTCACCACCGAGGTGGTTGTCACCGTTGGTCGCCTTGACCTCGACGACGCCGTCACCGATCTCAAGGAGCGAAACGTCGAACGTACCGCCACCGAGGTCGAAGACCAGGATGGTCTGGTCGTCCTTGTCGAGGCCGTACGCCAGGGCTGCGGCGGTCGGCTCGTTGACGATGCGCAGGACGTTGAGGCCCGCGATCTCACCGGCCTCCTTGGTCGCCTGACGCTCGGAGTCGTTGAAGTACGCCGGGACGGTGATGACCGCGTCGGCCACCTTCTCGCCCAGGTAGGACTCGGCGTCCCGCTTCAGCTTCTGCAGGATGAAGGCGCTCATCTGCTGCGGGTTGAACTTCTTGCCGTCGATCTCGATGTTCCAGTCAGTGCCCATGTGGCGCTTGACCGAACGGATCGTCCTGTCGACGTTGGTGACCGCCTGGCGCTTGGCGACCTCACCTACGAGGACCTCGCCGTTCTTCGCGAAGGCGACGACGGACGGCGTGGTCCTGGCGCCTTCGGCGTTGGTGATGACGGTGGGCTCGCCGCCTTCGAGAACGCTGACGACGGAGTTAGTCGTGCCCAGGTCGATGCCGACCGCACGTGCCATTTCAAATCCTCCAGATACGTACTTGAGTGGAACTGGCTCAAGGATGCATCACATGGCCCACTCCGTCAACAGAGCTGAGTGGAGGGGACTCAACTCTTCGGCTCTTATCTCGCTCATACACTGCGCATCGAGGCCCTGACCTGCACTTACGTGCGCGCCTGGCCGCCACTCGTCGCCAGTACCCAGTCGTCGCCAGCCACTCGCAGCTACTCGTACTCGTCGTGGACCGGCTCGAACTCGGGAGCCGCCGGCTCTTCCTCCGGCTCCTTCTCGGCCGCCTTGAGGGCGGCGAGCACCGGCTCGTCCTTCTTCACCGCGTCGAACACCCGCCGCGCTTCCGGCTGTTCGAGGTCGAGCCGGTACCAGTGGTCCGGCGCCTGGTGGTGCGGCAGCGTCGTGAAGGTGAGTGCCCCGGGCGGCAGTTCCTGGAGGCTGTGCACGACGTCGTACAGCTCGCCGAGCGAGTCGAGTCCGGAGTCGGCGGTCAGTGCGGACGTGGCCGCGTCGAGCACGGGGTAGAGCCGGGCCGGGTTGGTGAGGGTGCCGTCGCTGCGGATCTTGGTGGCGAGCCGGTTGACGAAGTCCTGCTGGCGGCTGATCCGGTTGAGGTCGCTGCCGTCGCCGACGTACTGCCTGGCCCGGACGTAGCTCAGTGCGGTCTCGCCCTTGAGGACGTGGCGTCCGGCGGAGAGGTCGAGTCCGACGTTGGGGTCGTGCTCGGGCTTCTTGAGGTCGACCTCGACGCCGCCCACCGCGTTGATGATCTTCGTGAAGCCCTTGAAGTCGACGGTCAGGTGGTGGTCGATCCGGATGCCGGTGAGCTTCTCCAGCGTACGGATGGTGCAGGCCGCGCCGCCGAACTGGAACGCCCAGTTGAACTGGGCGTTCTGCTCCAGGCTGTGGCTGCCGTCGGGCCGCAGACAGCTCGGCATGTCCACCCGCAGGTCGCGCGGCACGCTCAGCACCTCGGCGCGCTTCCGGTCGGCGGCCAGGTGCAGGAGCATCACGGTGTCCGAGCGCTCGCTGCCCGCCGCCTCCCGGTAGTCGGAGCCGAGCAGCAGGATGTTCTGGGCCCGGCCGGGGGCCCGGGTCGGCCGCTCGGCGCCGAACCTGGCGAGGGCGGCGGCGGTCGCCTCGTCGGTACGGATGTTGCCGTCGATCTTCCGGTACGCGAGCCAGCCCGCGACGGCGGTGAGCCCGACGATCACGGCGAGGCCGGCACCGATCAGCTTGAGGGTGCGCCGGGCCCACAACCGGGCGGCGAACGCGGCCAGCGGGGCGGGCACGGACGGTTTCGGCATCTTCCCCACCCCTCAGGCCCCCCGTACCAGCGCGTCGTGGGAGCCGATGAGTCCGGCCCCTCCTGTCACCACGGCACGCATGCCACAACCACCTCTCCGACCTCTGCCCTGCACTGTCCGACGGAACGCCGCACGGCCGAGCAGCACGCGTGGCACACCCCTCGACCGGCACTCATCGTGCGAGAGTCCTATCCACAAACCCGACTATTTGTACGAAGTCGGACAAAGATCCCACGAAAGGATGCGGCACATGCGGGAGATGCGCTACCTGTCCACGAAACGCGCCCTGGATCTGGCGGGCGGCCTGCTGCTCCTGGCCCTCCTCTCACCGGTACTGGCAACAGCCTTCGCAGCCGTCGCCCTCACCTCCCCCGGCGACCCGATCCTCCGCCGGCCCCGGGCAGGTCTGGGCGGCGAGCCCTTCGGCATGCTCAGCTTCCGCACCGTCGCGCACACGGCCACTGCCGACCGCGTCACCCCGGTCGGCCGCCTGCTCCGCCGCCTCGCCCTCGACGAACTCCCCCAGCTGGTCAACGTCGTCCGCGGCGAGATGTCCCTCGTCGGCCCCCGCCCGCTGCCCGTCGAGGACTCCGGCCGCACGGGCCTGGCCCGGGGCCGGCTGGAGGTCCGCCCCGGCATCACGGGCCTGTGGCAGGTCGGCGGACGCTCCGATCTCCCCTGGGACGAGATGGTGCTGCTCGATCTGGAGTACGTGGACACGCACTGCCTCGCCGTCGACCTGGGCATCCTGGCCCGCACGGTCCCCGCGGCCCTGACCGCGCGGGCGCCCCGCTGACCGCACCGCACCGCACCCGGGGCGGACATCGGGGCGACGTAATGATCGTCACTGAGGGTTGCCTGAGCGACGCAGATCACCGCCCGCGTAGATACTGTGCGACGGCATAAGTGGGTACTCTCAGCTCGACTGGATAAGTTACCGCTTAGTAATCAGCCTGAGGTTCCGGGACTCCCGGGCCCGCCCCAGGCCCCCCGATACCCACCCTCGCAGGCCCGAGGAGCCCCCAAATGCAACTCGCCGCGATCATCGTGTCGCTTGTCCTCATCGCAGTCGGCGTCGCGCTGTTCGGCCGTGCGATCTTCCAGATCTACCGATTCGTCACGCTCGGCCAGCCCGTACCCGCCGGTACCCGCACCGACTACCCGTGGCAGCGCGCGGTCACCGTGGCCAAGGAGTTCCTCGGCCACACCCGGATGAACAAGTGGGGCGTCGTCGGAGTCGCGCACTGGTTCGTGGCGGTGGGCTTCCTCACGCTGCTGCTGACGATCGTCAACGCCATCGGCCAGCTGTTCAAGGCCGACTGGATCCTGCCGGTCATCGGCGACTGGGCCCCGTACAACATGTACGTGGAGTTCATGGGCACGATGACCGTGCTCGGCATCCTGGTCCTGATCGTCATCCGGCAGCTGAACCGTCCCGGCGGGGCGGGCCGCAAGTCCCGTTTCGCGGGCTCCAACACCGGCCAGGCGTACTTCGTCGAGACGGTCATCCTGATCGTCGGCGTCTGCATCTTCACGCTGCACGCCCTGGAGGGCGCCCAGCACCACGTGGACTCCTACGAGGCGTCGTTCTTCATCTCGTACCCGGTCCTGGCCTGGTTCCGCGGCATGGACCTCGCCACGCTCCAGAACCTCACGTACCTCTTCGCGGGCGTGAAGATCGCGACCTCCTTCACCTGGATGATCA
Source organism: Streptomyces sp. NPDC032721 (assembly GCF_055579625.1). Taxonomy (NCBI): domain Bacteria; kingdom Bacillati; phylum Actinomycetota; class Actinomycetes; order Kitasatosporales; family Streptomycetaceae; genus Streptomyces; species Streptomyces sp. NPDC032721. The sequence continues at coordinate 195,997 of NZ_JBVIMX010000015.1, forward strand.
CGGTCGCGCTGAAGACCGACATGGGCGTCGCCTGGCACCGCTTCCTGGCCTTCCCGAACATCTTCTTCAAGCGCAAGGCGGACGGCGACGTCGCGCTCGGCGCACTGCTGCCGATGACCAGCGGCGGCAAGGAGATCGACTGGGAGGACCCGGCCGAGGACGCCGTCTTCGGTGTCAGCCAGGTCGAGCAGTTCAGCTGGAAAGGCATCCTCGACTTCTCCACCTGCACCGAGTGCGGCCGCTGCCAGTCGCAGTGCCCCGCCTGGAACACGGGCAAGCCGCTCTCCCCCAAGCTCCTGATCATGTCCCTGCGCGACCACGCGCACGCCAAGGCCCCGTACCTGCTGGCCGGCGGCGGCAAGGACATGGAGGGCAACGAGAAGGCCACGCCCGAGCAGCTCAAGGACGTCCCGGCGGCAGCCCTCGCGGAGGCCGAGCGTCCGCTCATCGGCACCGTCGAGGAGAACGGCGTCATCGACCCCGACGTCCTGTGGTCCTGCACCTCCTGCGGCGCCTGCGTCGAGCAGTGCCCGGTGGACATCGAGCACATCGACCACATCGTCGACATGCGCCGCTACCAGGTGATGATCGAGAGCGCCTTCCCGTCCGAGGCCGGGACGATGCTCAAGAACCTGGAGAAGAAGGGCAACCCCTGGGGGCTCGCCAAGAAGGCGCGCGTCGAGTGGACCAAGGAGGTCGACTTCGAGGTGCCGATCGTCGGCAAGACGATCGAGGACCTCACCGAGGTGGAGTACCTGTACTGGGTCGGCTGCGCCGGCGCCCTCGAAGACCGCGCCAAGAAGACCACCAAGGCCTTCGCGGAGCTGCTGCACATGGCGGGCGTCAAGTTCGCGATCATGGGCGGCGACGAGAAGTGCACCGGTGACTCGGCCCGCCGCCTCGGCAACGAGCCGCTCTTCCAGCAGCTCGGCGCGGAGAACGTGGCGATGCTGAACATGGCGTACGGCGAGGACGACGACGACCCGGCGACCAAGAAGCCCAAGTCGTCGAAGAAGATCGTCGCGACCTGCCCGCACTGCTTCAACACGATCGCGAACGAGTACCCGCAGCTGGGCGGCGAGTTCGAGGTCATCCACCACACGCAGCTGCTCCAGCACCTCATCGACGAGGGCAAGCTGGTCCCGGTGACCCCGGTCGAGGGCCTCATCACGTACCACGACCCCTGCTACCTGGGCCGGCACAACAAGGTCTACACGCCCCCGCGCGAGATCATGTCCGCCGTCCCCGGCCTGCGCCAGCAGGAGATGCACCGCCACAAGGAGCGCGGCTTCTGCTGCGGCGCCGGTGGTGCGCGCATGTGGATGGAGGAGCGGATCGGCAAGCGCATCAACACGGAGCGCGTCGACGAGGCCCTTTCGTTGAACCCGGACATCGTCTCCACCGCCTGCCCCTTCTGCCTCGTGATGCTCACGGACTCGGTCAACGGCAAGAAGAACGACGGCAAGGCCAAGGAGTCGCTGACGGTGGTCGACGTGGCGCAGCTGCTGCTCGACTCGGTCAAGACCCCGGCGGACCCGGCGGCCGAGGAGGCGTCGGAGGACGCGCCGGAGCCGGAGCCGGCGAAGTAGAAGTACGTACGCAGGTACGCAGGTACGCAGGTACGCACGCACGCGTGCCGCGTGAGCGGCCGGACCTTCCCTTCGGGGCGGGCCCGGCCGCTCTCGCCGTTCCGGGCTGTTGTCGGCCCCTCACCCCGCTCCTGACAGCCCCCCGGGGTTCCCCTAGGGGATGTCACAGGTCGGCCGCAAAGGCCCCCGCTCCGCCGTCCCCCGACCACGGGCCCACCCGGAGCGGGTACGTTCGTTCGCGTGGCTGGATTCAGGATCGGACGCGGCCGGGACAACCGCACGCAGCAGCAACCGCAGCGGCAGCAGCAGCCGTACGGGGGACAGCAGGCATCGCCTCCACCCCCGTACGGCCAGCAGCAGTGGCCGCAGGCCCCCCAGTACGGAGGTGGCGGCCACGGTGGCCAAGGGGGATACGGAGGTGGCGGCTCCGACGAACCGGAGTACTTCGGCGACCCGCACCCCCACCAGGGCGGCTACGGCCCGCAGGGCGGCGGCCAGGCCCCGTACGGCCAGAGCCCGCAGCACGACCCGTACGCCAACAACCCGGGTCACACCCAGGCCTTCAGCATCAACGAGGACCCGTACGGCGACGGCAACACCTACCGGGCCGGCAACTCCCCGGCGCCGCCGCCGGGCCCCCGCCTGCACTGGAAGCAGCTGCTCTCGGGGATCGTGCTGCGCCCGGGCGCGACGTTCCTGCAGATGCGCGACCACCAGGTCTGGGCCCCGGCCCTGATCATCACGTTCCTCTACGGCCTGCTCGCGGTCTTCGGCTTCGACAAGGCACGCGAGGAGACGATCAACTCGACCTTCGCGAGTGCCATTCCGTATGTGCTCACCACGTCCGTGGCGATGATCATCTGCGGCCTGGTCCTCGGCGTGGTGACCCACACGCTGGCCCGCCAGCTGGGCGGCGACGGCTCCTGGCAGCCGACCGTCGGCCTGTCGATGCTGATCATGTCGATGACGGACGCCCCGCGCCTGCTCTTCGCGCTCTTCCTGGGCGGTGACAACAACCTGGTCCAGATCATCGGCTGGGCGACCTGGCTGGCCGCAGGCGCCCTGTTCACCTCGATGATCAGCAAGTCCCACGACCTGCCGTGGCCGAAGGCGCTGGGCGCGTCGGCGATCCAGCTGGTCGCACTGCTGTCGCTGATCAAGCTGGGCACGATCTAGCGCTGACGGCACACGGAAGGGCCCGGGCGAGAACCACTCACCCGGGCCCTTCTCGCTGACCACTCAGCACTCAGCACTCAGCACTCAGGAGTCGAGAACCTGCCCCGCGCGCCGCACGACCGGCTTCTCCACGGACCAGGGGAAATTGATCCACTCGTCGGTCCGCTTCCACACGTACTCGCACTTCACGAGCGAATGCGACTTCTCGTAGACGACGGCGCTGCGCACCTCGGCAACGTGCTCCAGGCAGAAGTCGTGCACCAGCTTCAGCGTCTTGCCGGTATCGGCGACGTCATCAGCAATAAGCACCTTCTTATTGCTGAAGTCGATGACATTCGGCACCGGCGCGAGCATGACGGGCATTTCCAGGGTCGTACCGACCCCGGTGTAGAACTCCACATTCACCAGATGAATGTTCTTCACATCCAGCGCATAAGCCAGCCCACCGGCCACGAAGACGCCGCCGCGCGCGATGCTGAGCACGATGTCCGGCTCGTAACCGTCGTCGGCGATCGTCTGCGCCAGCTCGCGCACCGCATGCCCGAAACCGTCGTACGTCAGGTTCTCTCGTACGTCACTCATACCGCTGTTACACCTGCGTCCGATGGAAGTTGAGGAAGGACCGCGAGGCCGTCGGCCCGCGCTGCCCCTGGTAACGGGACCCGTACCGCTCGGATCCATAAGGAAACTCCGCCGACGAGCTGAGCTGGAACAGACACAGCTGCCCGATCTTCATCCCGGGCCACAGCTTGATGGGCAGGGTCGCCAGATTCGACAACTCCAGCGTCACATGCCCGGAAAACCCGGGGTCGATAAACCCCGCGGTCGAATGCGTCACCAGCCCGAGCCGCCCCAGCGAGCTCTTTCCCTCCAGCCTCGAAGCGAGGTTGTCGGGCAGGGTGATGGTCTCGTACGTCGAGGCGAGCACGAACTCACCCGGGTGCAGGATGAACGCCTCGTCCCCCTCCGGCTCGACGAGCCGCGTGAGGTCGGCCTGCTCCACGGCGGGGTCGATGTGCGGATACCGGTGGTTCTCGAACACCCGGAAGTAGCGGTCCAGCCGCACATCGATGCTCGACGGCTGCACCATGGATTCGTCGTACGGATCAATACGTACTCGTCCGGCGTCGATCTCGGCCCGGATGTCCTTGTCTGAGAGAAGCACCCACCGAGGATACGCAGAGCGCGTGGGCCCGCCCCAATCGGACGGCCCCACGCACCAAAAACCACTCCCTGCTACTGCCTACTTCCTACTACTGCTTAGGCGCTCCCACCGGCACGGCATGCCTCAACCGAGCACATCGCGGACAGCGAATGAGCCGCCCGGGCCCGATCCGCTCCGCTCCGAGCTGCTGCAACGGGAACGAAGAGGTGCTGAACACGTGCCCCTCGGCACAGCGGACGACGGTGCGATCCATCAAGTCCCTTCCCCAAACCACGCGTGGACGAAGCTGCCACATTAGGGGATAAACAGGACCTCACTCCAAGCGGCACTCCGCACTCCACTTCCCCACCACCGGACAACTGGATCCCGACATGGGGTACAGTGTCCGACGATGCGGCAACAGCTCAACGGCCGCTCAAGCGGGTGTAGTTTAATGGTAGAACATGAGCTTCCCAAGCTCAGAGCGCGAGTTCGATTCTCGTCACCCGCTCCACACGAAAGCCCCAGGCCAGCGGCCCGGGGCTTTGTTGTTGTCTAGACCGGATCAAGGCTCTCGCGCCAGATCCGTGCCAGATGCTTGATCACCTTCCTGGCGAGCTGCCTCGCGTGCCGCCTTCTTGCGGGCCTTGCGAATCGCCTTCTCCAACTTCTTGGCCACCTCGCGTTGCCGCTCCAGGTCCGAGTGCTGGTAGATCATCGCGGCCTTCTCCGAGGACTGGCCGGCGCGGACCATCGTGTCTTTCAGCGTCGCCCCGGCCCGGGTAGACAGGGTGTGCCCGGTGTGCCGGAGATCGTAGAAGCGGAAACCCTCCGGCAACCCGACGTCCGCACGGGCCTTGCGCCACTTCCGCCCGAAGGTGGAGCGCCGAAACGGCTTGCCCCGCTCCCCCACGAACAGCAGCCCATCGGGTGCCTTCTCCGCGTACAGCTCTAGATGCACCTTCAGCTCCGGCCTCAAGAAGGTGGGCAGAGCGAGAAACCTCATACCGGCCCTCGACTTGGTCTTCCCTGGGGCGCGCCGGCCGGTGGTCAGCTCCGGCTCAGCTCGCCGTACCCAGATGCCCACCGTGTCCAGGTCGACGTCCGAGCGCCGCATCCCGGCTTGCTCCTCGGGGCGAGCCGGACCGTACGCAGCGATGTAGACCATCAGCCGCCAGCGCGCGCCCAGAGCAGTCGCGAGAGCATCCACCTGGGCCACGGTGGCGATGGGACGCTCATCTGCTGATTCCTTGCCCGCGCCCTTGATGCGGCAGGGGTTCCGGCGGATGAGCTCATCGTCCACAGCCGTTTCCATGATGGCCTTCAAGAGCCTGTACGTCTTGGCCACTGTGGTGGCCCCAGTGGCGCCCTTCCTCTCAGCCCGCCAGGTACGGACCGCGGGCGCGGTGATCTCGTCCAAGTCCGCGTCCCCGAAGGTGGGTACGAGATGCAGCCGTAGCAACCGCAAGTACAGCTCCTCGGTGGTCGCGCTGATCTCGCGTTCGGCCACCCAGGTCCGGGCGTACTTCTCGAAGTTCACTGCTCCCGCGTCCGGGTCGATCCACTGGTCGTGTCGGATCTCCGTGCGGGTCTCTGACAGCCAATCGTCGGCGTCCCGAGCTGTTTCGAAGGTCTGCGGCGCGGGGCGCAGAAGTCCGTCAGGCCCGAGATAGCGCGCCTGGTAGCGCCCGGACCGCAGCTTGCGTACCGATCCAAAGAGGCGGCGCTTTCCCTTCTTGTTAGCCATCAAGCAGCCCTCCGGTAGCCCGAACGCCGGCGCCGGACCGGTTCGACGGTATGGGCCGTGAGGAATTCCTCAATGGCGCTTTCCGGGATACGCACGTGTGAGCCGACCTTGACGTAGCGGATGCGCCGCTCAGCAACGAGGCGGCGGGGAAACCGCTCGCCGCTGGTCTTCCAGGTACCGAGCAGGACGGCCGCCTCCGCCACCGTCAACATTCCTTCAGCCATGGTCACCACTCCTGTTCGTTGGGTAGTACGGCGAGTGCTTCGCGGGCGGTGTCGCGGTTGAGCTGGATGGTCCGGGCGATGGTGGCGGCGAGGGTGGATTCGCCAGGGGTGTGGCCATGGCCGGCGTACTGCCAGTCGGCGAGGACGAGCACGGTGTCCGGCTCGCGTTCGTCGAGGCCGAGTGCGGCGTGCTCTTGGGTGGCGCGGTAGTCGGCGCGGGTCTGTCGGAGGGCGCCGAGGGTGGTGGAGTAGTGGCGGGATTTCGAGGAGAAGTGGCCGCGGAAACCGAGCATGTGTGCCCAGGCCCAGAGCCGCCGGTCCGGGTAGAGCGGGTCAAGAATCTTGCAGGCTTGGATCAGCCGGCGGGCATGGTCCGGGACACCGTGGCGGTCAAGTTCGGATAGTTCGCCGATCCGGCGGTCCAGGGTGCCGGTGGTCTCGGCTGCCTTGGTGGCGTACTTGGCGACGTACGAGGCCACCGCCTGTTCTGTGAGGTCCTGCCCGGAGTCGAAGGCGCGGATCGGGCGTACGTCGAGTTGGGTGCCCCATCGGAAGGTGCGGGCGGGGTTGTCGTCGGCAGCCGGTATGGACACGGAGGTGTACCTGTGCACGGCAGCCGCCCGGATCGCGTCGTCCAGCACGCCGACGGTGGCCCAGGACGGCGGCGGGGAGTCAGGCCCGTTGGGTCCGTCGAGGCGGATTACGGCGTGAAAGTGGACGGCGCCGCGCTTCTGGAATTCAGCTACCTTGCCGAAGGAGAGCCGCAGTTGCTCGGAGAGTTCTCGTTGGGTCAGGCCGCCACGGGCAGCGAGTTCGCGGCGCAGCCGGTTGGTGAAGCGCTGCCACAGGTTCCCAGCATGGTTGTTGAAGAGCACGGCCCCGGCGTAGTCGTACGTGCCCGGGTTGAGTGCCGTGCCCAGGGCCGGGTCGTCATCGGCATGGCGTACGCCGCAGCGGCAGGGCCGGGGGCCGGGCCGGTTGTGGACCGGGCCGAAAGACGGGGCGGTGAGAGTGGCGAAGACTCGGGGGTGGTCGCGGACGGTGGCGGGGATGTCCTTGGCCGGGTTGCCGACGAGTCCGGCGCGGATCAGGTGGTAGGTGTCCCCGGCGTAGGTCCAGGCGCAGGAGGGGCAGCGGGAGGCCCGCCGGTTGCCGCACGCGATCCGTAACCGTCCGCCGGGTTCACCCTCGGTCGTGTAGTGGTGCAGGGTCTCTCCGGACACCTTGTCCTTGGTGAGCGTCCAGCCAGTCAGGTGGACCGGGTCGGCGCATCCACTGGTGCGGCGGATCTGGTCTTGCCAGCGGTCGAAGCCCGGATCCCCGGTCACCCGGAGCATGTCGCCCAGGGTGATCGGGTCCAGGCCCGCCAGGGTGCTGGTGTCGTTCACGCGTGGTCCTCCGTCCGCTTCTTGTGCGGGCGGTCGGAGTGGTTGCGCGCAGTGCCCAGGTCGCGGCCCTCGTGCTCGGTGCGCGGGGCGCCGGGGTTGTGGTCGTTCCAGTTCTCTGCGCAGACCTTGTGAACGGGTTCGCCCCGGTGCGAGCGCAGTGGGGTGGGCTTGCCGCACTGGGTACAAGCGCAGTCGCCGATGTGGTCGTAGTGCTCACCCGAGCGCCAGTTCAGGAGTCCCATGACCGTCACCTCCCGGCCGGTACGTGCACGTGGCGAACGGTGCTGTGGGAGCGAGTGCCGGTGCCGTGGCAGGACCGGCAGATGGCGGGGACGACGTGACGGGTGCCGTCGCGGTGGCGGATGCCGGTGGTGATGGCGACTACAGAGAAGCCGTCGCAGTCCGGGCAGAGTCGTGCCACGGGGCCGGGGCGGTGCGTCATGATGAGACTGCCTTTCGGGTCAGTGATCTGGGAGGTGGAAGGCGCCCGGGGCGGCGGAAACTTGGCGGTTGAGGCCGCCCCGGGGGCTGTTCAGTGGTGGTTGATCTCGTTGCGGAGAGTGCGGACGAGGAAGAGCACGACCAGCCCAGATACCGACAGGGCGACGGCGGTCACGGCGACGGCCAGCAGCAGCGAGACGGCAACCGAGGCCAGCGCGAGAGTCCCGCCGATGCCCCCGGTGACGAGAGCGATCACGGCACCGGTCGAACGCGGCAGATGCGCGGCCAGTCCCGGACCGGACACCACCGGCGCAGGGGCCGGGTCCGTGGTGTCCGGGGGTGTGGCAGGGGTGTGGGCGGTCAGGGCGGGGGTGTCCGGGGTGGGGTAGCGGGGCTTGAACACGGGTCTTCTCCTTCTCAAGTGGGTGTTACTTGGTGAACGGGGTGATCGCGGGGGCGAGGAAGCTGTCCGCGAGGAGGAAGCCGCCGAGCAGGAGCAGGGCGATGAGCCAGAGCGGCGGGCGGGTGAGCTTGATGCCGAGGTAGCCGACGACAATCACGGCGAGCCAGAGCGGTACGTCCATGAGGTGATCTCCTGTGGACTCAGCGGGGGTTGCACCGGTGTGCGCGGGCGGCGAGTTCAGCGGCCGGGCGGGAGAGGTAGTCGGCGGACCAGTCGCAGCCGGGGGCGGTGCAGGCGGCGGCGTGGGCTTCCCGGCCGTAGCGGTCGATGTAGGTGCCGATCTGGACGGGGCCGATTCGGGTGGTGTCGCGGAACCGGTAGCGGGCCATAACAGGGCTTCCTCTCAGGTGAGTTGGGCGTTGATGGCGTCGGCCATCGGAGCCGGAACACCCAGGCGGGTGCGCAGGGCGTCCGGGGTAATCGAGGTGCCGGTGCGGGCCTGGTGGTCCGCAGCGACCTTTCGGGCGTACGTGATCAGCGCGTCCGGGATCACTGGGGCCACCGGATCTGAGGCCGGTGCGGCGGCCGGAGGCAGCTCCGGGGGTAGGGGTTCCTCGTGTCCTGGCGGGTCAGAGGTGGTGACCGTCGGGGCTTGTGCCGGCACGGGGGTGTTCGTCTCGGCCGGGGTGGGCCGGTTGTGTGCCAGCAGGGTGCCACCGAGGAAGGCGAGGGCGGGCCATCCGGCGACGCCGAACCGCAGCCAGGCCGGAGGGTGCCCCAGGTCGAGAAATCCGGCGGTGGCGACGTTGGCCCCGAGCGAGGCAGCCAGCGCAACCAGGAACCAGGACCAGGCCAGCCGGGACGCACCACCCGTACGCAGCCGCCGCCAGGCAGCCACCAGCAGCAAGTCCACGCTGATCGGATAGGCCCAGGCTTTCCAGCCATCTTGTCCAGCAGCGGCGGCGAGGTCGTGCAGGTGGGCGAAGGACAACGCACCGGCGATCACGGCTTGGATCAGTACAGCGTCCGGCCGGAACATGGGACGGGTCATGGCCTTTCACCTCCCTTTCGGGTGCGGGGGTTGGGGCCGGTGCCGGGCGGGGCTCACAAGGTCCGGCCGCCCGGTACCGACGGGGAACTACTGGCGCGGGGCGTGCTCTCCGGCGCCCCAGCAGCGCAGGCACATACCGGTCTGCTCACCGGCCGGACGGCGCTTGCGGCCGACCCGGACAGGCTTGGAGACCTCGCCGGTGCCCTTGCACGGCGCACACGGCACCAGCTCCGCAACGGGTGCGGACTTCTTCGCGGCGGGTTTGCGGGCGGTGGCCGTGGCAGGTCACTAGTCCGTTGACGGGTAGTCGCGCCCGGCAGGCGGGTAGTCCAGGCCGATGTGCAGTCCGTGTTCGACCACGTCCGCGAATTGCTTGTCCGCACCTTCCTGGTAGCGGTAGTTGGTCAATCCCTGACGGAGTTCGGCGGTGCGCATTTGGTCGTTGACCGGGTGTTCCTGGTTGCTCATGACAGACGCTTCCCTTCGGGGTTTTGGGCATGGGCGGGGTAGGGACCCGGCGCGAAGCGGTCGCGCCGACCGTAGAGCGAGGGGTGGATCAGGCCGGGTCTGGCGCCAACTCGACGGCGGTACCGGCCGGGGCCGGAGTGGGGCGGAAGGCCGCCAGGGCGGGGAGGTCCGGGGTCATGCCCTCGTGGGCGGTGCAGGCCGCGACGGCGTCCGGCAGCGAGGTGAACGGCGAGCGGATGCGGGCCCAGCCGCCGGAGGACAGGGCGACCACCGCCGTGCCCGGCCGGGTGGTGGCGATCGAGGTCGCGGCGCCGACCGCGCGCAGGCTCAAGTCCGCCAAGGCCATCTTCGCCGAGCCTTCATCGTTTACCCGGTGGGCGACCCGGCCAGAGAGCTGAGCTCGCAACGCGGTGGCACCGGTACCGAGTTCGGACCCAAAACGTTGCCCGCAGATCTCCAGATACATGCCCGCAGCCCGTCCGAGCTGGGCCAGGCGGATGAGTTGGGTGACCATGCGGTCCCGGCGCTTCTCGTCCGCTTTGCTGCTGAGCAGGAACAGTTCGGCGATCTCATCCACGACCAGCACCAAAGGCACCGGGCGAATGTCCTCGGGCAGCCCCCAGATGTCCGAGGTGATCGCATCCAAAGGTGCGTCCGAGGGGAGGTGCTGGGCAGCGCGGATCAGTTCGTACCGGCCGGTCATCTCCTCCACCAGGTCGTCCAGGAGCTCTGCCGCTTCCTCCGGAGTGCAAGCCAGCGCCGACAGGCGGCGGGCGAACGGGGCCAACTCCACACCCCACTTGCAGTCAATGCCCACCAGGGCGACCCGTTGCGAGGCAAGGCCAGTGATCAGCCCCCGCAGGTAGACCGACTTCCCCGACTCGGTGGCACCGACCACGAGTTCATGCGGGGTGGCCCGGAAGTCCCGCCAATGCGGAGCACCGTCCGCCCGCAGCGCCACCGGCACCCGCAGCAGCTCCGACACCGCATTGCGGGGCATGGTGACCTTGCGGAGCACGTCATAACCGATCAACCGCACTTCCAGAAAGCCCGGTTGCAGGGCCCGCACGTGGACCCCGTGGACCCGCCAGGAATGACGGAGTCGTTCCGTCGCGGCGTCGAAGTCCCGAACTTCCTGCCCCGGACGCATCCGCAACCGCAGCACCAGCCCACAGCGGGTAATCCGCACCCGGCGCAGACTCGCCATCATCCGGGCAGGCTCCCGGCGGGAAACCGCAGCCACCCACAACCGGGACCGGGACGGCGGCTCGGTCAGCCCACAGGCCTCCATCACCGACCGGTACGACACCCGGATCCGGACCAGCGTCACCAGCGAACCGAACCCGATCCAGTACCAGACCGGCCGCTTCCAACGCAGCACACCCAGCCCGGCCACGATCAGCACTAAGCCGATCAACGAAAGGACCTGTCCCCCAGTCATCGGGGTCAGCCCTTGCCGGACGAAGTCGCCGGGGCGTGCAGCGGGGTGACCGCCTCAGCCCGGAACGCGATCCCGTGCCGCTTCTGGCCACCGAACTCGTTCTCCCACGGCCGGGCCACCAGACCCGTCAACGCCACCAAGGTGCCCATGCCCATCTCACCTGAGATACCCGGCTGCGGCACCGTCACCACGATGACCTCCGTCTCCTCATTCGCCACGAACAACACGCTCACGGTCATGAGCTGCACACCGGTCTGCGTGTCCGTCGCGAGCTCACCAGTCCGACGGTCCTTCACCTTCACCTCAGGGGCCTTCGCCACCATCACGGTCGCGGCGGTCGTGTCCACAGGAATCTGACGCATTGCGCGCTCCTAGGTCGAGTACTTGACGCACTTAGTGCGTCATGTCTCTTCGAGGATGAACCTGTCTTACTTGGTGTGTCAAGTGGTTGGTCTCGACTCGTGTCGGTGCCATGTGCTGCACTTGGTACAACAACCGCGAAGAGGGGCCATGGCCGAGTTCAACGGGAAGCAGCCGGCGTACTTGCAGATCGCCGATGAGTTCAAAGACAAGATCCGGAACGGTGAGCTGGCCTCAGGGGACAAGCTGCCGTCCGAGTCCTCGTTGATGGCTCTGCACGAGGTCTCACGCACAGTCGCTCGCCAAGCGATCTCGCGCCTTCGTGAAGACGGGTATGCGATCTCGCACCAGGGCAAGGGCAGCTTCGCCGCGCTCCCGAGCGACGCCGCTCCTACCCAGCACAGCCCAGAGTTCGAACAGATCAGTCAGTTCCTGACCGAGGTGAGGGGCGACATACGTCGACTGACGGAACGGATGGAGCAGCTTGAGGACCTTGTCCGGCAGCAGTCGAAAGAGCGTTGATCGCCCTCTCGGCTCGCCAGGCAAGTGCTGATACTTCTCCGCGAAGTTGATCGACTTGCTCAGCCAGCATCGACCGTTCTTCGAAGGTCAACACGATGGTGGCCCCCTTGCCCCACACTCGATCTAACAGCCCTGCGGTCGGCAATAACGCTAGGACCGGTTCGCAGAAGCACCCCGGAAAAATCCTCCGGGGTCCCGTGTAGAGACGGGGAGAAGCTCATCCCATGCGAGGAATGACGACGAACCTGACGATCGGTGAACGAGTTGCCTGGTACCGCCGCAGGCGGGGCCTGTCACAGGAGGTGTTGGCCGGCTTGGTCGGCCGTACGGTCGATTGGCTCAGCAGGGCCGAGAACAACAGGCTGGAGCTGGACCGTTTGTCGGTGATCAAGACGCTCGCCGACGCGTTGGACGTCTCCCTAGGTGACTTGCTCGCCGAACCTACACTCATGGACTGGACGAACGAAAGCGGCACCCGAACCGTCCCTGCTCTGCGATCCGCGCTGATGAACTATCGCCAGCTCACGCCGATTCTCGGAGTTCCGACCGAGGGCGAGACCACTCCACTGAACGAACTGCGATCGAACGTCGCCGAAGTCTGGGATGCCTACCAGGACTCCCGCTACGGGTTTGCAACCCGTCGACTCCCGTTGCTGTTGACCGATGCCCTGATTGCTTGCCAAGCGCACGAAGGCCATGACCGCGAATGCGCATACGAGTTGACCGCGATGACCTACCAAAGCGCCGCAATGGTCCTCACCAAACTTGGGGAAACGGATCTCGCGTGGATCGCAGCCGATCGAGGTCTCGCAGCAGCTCAGCAATCCGGGAACATCGTCGTCACCGGTTCCCTCTTCCGCTCGGTGGCCCACTGCCTGCTTTCCAACGGCCGCTACGGTGCCGCTGTCCAGCTCGTGAGCGACGCGTCCGACTACCTTCGCCCGGGACTCACCAACGCCACTCCGCAGTTCCTGTCGATCTACGGGACGCTCTTCCTTGCGGGCTCAATGGCAGCCGCGCGAGCGGATGACCGGCAGACGACACAGGAATTCCTAGCCGAGGCCGACCGGTCTGCCCAGAGCCTTGGGCACGACGCCAACTATGTATGGACCGCGTTCGGACCGACCAACGTAGACATTCACCGCGTGGCGACCGCCGGCGAACTCGGTGACATGCAGATCGCCGTGGATCTCGGTCCCGGCATCGATACAACGGGTCTGCCGACCGAACGACGCACCCGGCACAACCTCGAAGTGGCACGCGCGCTGAGTGCGTTCAACCGCGTGGACGAAGCGCTCACGATGGTCTTGCAAGCCGAGAGCTAGGCACCTGAACAGGTACGGAGCCACTACATGGCGCGGGAACTCGTCCTGTCATGGGTACGCAACCAGCGCGGCCGCCCGAGTCGTCCTATGGCAGAACTGGCTGACCGGCTGCACGTCGTTTGACGTAGGTACGCTCGATCACATGACGGCGATGAACGAGCACGAAGCGAAGATGGCGCATCCGCGCATGGCTGCGGGTGCGCTCTTCTTTGATGATGCCGGGCGACTGCTCATGGTGGAGCCCACCTACAAGGACTACTGGGACATCCCCGGCGGATACGTCGAGAAGGGTGAGTCGCCGTTGCAGGCTGCCGGACGGGAGGTCCGAGAGGAACTCGGCATCACGCCGACTCTGGGGAACCTTCTAGCCGTCGACTGGGCCCCCAGCGAGCACGAGGGCGACAAGGTGCTGTACCTCTTCGACGGTGGACGGCTTACCCGCGAGCAGCACCAGCGGATCAGCTTGCAAGCGGCCGAGCTGAAGAGTTTCGAGTACGTCGAAATCTCCGAGATCGAATCCCGCACGATCCCCCGACTTGCCCGACGAATCCAGGCGGCAGTTCACGCACGCACGGTGGCGATTCCGGTCTACCTGGAGCACGGACACACGCCAGGAGCCGATGCGGCCTGAACGGGGCAAGGAAGAATGCCACCACTCCATTCAGTTTCCGTCGCCGGTGCAGTCATCCGTAAGGACGGGCGTGTGCTGGCGATCAGACGCGCAGACAACGGGACATGGGAGCCACCGGGCGGGGTGCTGGAACTAGCAGAGGCTCCGGAGGCCGGCGTACGCCGGGAGATCTTCGAGGAGACCGGCATCCACGTTGAGGTGGACAGGCTCACTGGGGTCTACAAGAACGTCACACGAGGAGTGGTAGCCCTGGTGTTTCGGTGCAAGCCGTCCGGTGGCACCGAGCGCACGTCGGACGAATCGACGGCAGTTGCCTGGCTTACGCCCGAGGAAGTCGCAGAGCGAATGTCCGAGGTCTACGCGATCCGCCTGCGGGACGCCTTGGACGGAGACAAGCCGCATGTGCGGACCCACGACGGACGCCGCATGATCCCAGCGCGGTAGTACTTTCCCTACTTCATCAAGGCTCCCCCGCCCGGTGGGCGGGGGAGGGGGAGAACAAGAGGTAGCGGGAGGGAGACGAGTCGCAGGAGTGCAGCAACGGGCGGAGGGCCAGGCTGTGTTCGGCGGTAGTCGGAGTTACCTCGTTCCGGGGTGCGTGCGGAGAGGGAGTGTCTGCAATGCAGGCAAGGGGCACGGGGCAACTCCGGGCGATGATCCCGTTCGGGCGGGCAGGACGTTCACGGTCTGCGGCAGGCCGTGCCCGGCGGTGGAGGCGGCTGTTCCTGGCGGGTTGCGGGCGGACGTGTCTCTCCTGGTGCTGTGTGCTCTTGCTCCTGCGTCGCATCCGGCGGGGTCAGGTCAATCGCCTTGTGCCAAGCCGCCGCTACAGGCCCCACCCCACGGCCGGTCAACCGGCCGCGCGGTGGCCTGCCGGGGCGGGTGCGCTCTGTCTCCGCCCCGCTCCCCCGCCCCGGCTGGCCCCCGCTCTGCAATGCTCCGCCGGGGTGCCTGCTTCACGCTTTGACCAAACCTAAGAACACCCCCGGACTCCGAGAGCGCACATCCCCTTCCCGGAGAGACGCCACCCTCCACCCACAAGGCCGTCCCACCACCGGCACGCCGACCGCCGAGCGAGAAGACCAGACCTGCGACAGGGCACAGGCCAGGAGAGCTCCCAGGCCCAGCCGGGGCACCAGACCACCGTCCGCGACCCCAGGGTGGGAAGGACGGGAGAGCAGGAGCGTGGCAGGCGGAGGGAGAGCAGGAGGACGGGAACGGTGCGGGTTCAAGAGGGGGGTGGTGGGTGGCTGGGGCGGCCGGTTCCACGGCTTTACCCACCTCCCCAGTTCAGGTCCCGCGTTGAGCAAGACCAGGGGGCCACTCGTTCAAATTCCGGGCAGGTGCACAGCCTGCCCGAGTTGCCAGCCAGCGTACGGCCCCCTGATCATGCTCAACCCCAAACCGGGCAGGACACCGGCCAAAGCCGCTCCACCGACCTTCTCGCAGACCAGCGACGACGATGAAGGCCACTGTCAGTGCCGGATGCAAGGCTGTACCCATGATTGGTGAAGTGCCCAACTCCCAGGTCGGCCAGGCGTTCGCCAGCCGACGACTCGCCCACGAAGCCGGCATCCATCGCCCGCTCCAAGCCGGCATCTGCGGAACTCGACGGAGCGGTGCCGAGTCGATCGTCGTGTCTGGTGGATACAAAGACGACGAGGACTTCGGTGATGTCATCGTCTACACCGGCCACGGCGGCCAGGACTCATCAGGGAACCAGGTCAGCGATCAGAGCCTGAACGACGCGGGCAACGCAGCGCTAGTCACTAGTTACCTCGAAGGCCTTCCCGTCCGCGTTCTACGGGGTGCCCACAGCGGATCGCAGTGGTCTCCGACTCAGGGATACAGGTATGACGGGCTCTTCCGCGTCACAAGCTACGGCAGCAAACTTGGGATCGATGGCTACCTGATCTGGCAATTCCGCTTGGAGGCGTACGACGGGACCCCGCTTCCCAAGCCAGCTCCGCAAGAAGCGCTTCCGAGCCTTAGCGAGCCATCAGACTCCGGCGTACCTCAACTTCCAACCGGCAATGAGTCACCGGAGCGAGTAACCACTACCGTCCAGCGCATCGTCCGAAGCAGCGCTGTAAAGCGTCAGGTAAAAACTTGGCATGACAACCGCTGCCAGATCTGCGCTCTGCGGATCGAGGTACCAGGCGGCAGCTACAGCGAGGGTGCTCACATGCAGGCTCTGGGTAGCCCTCACAACGGCCCCGACACTACGGCGAACACCCTTTGCCTGTGCCCAAATTGCCACGTAATGCTCGATATGGGCGCCATTATCATCAATGATGATCTGAGCATCCTTCGCGGGGGCGTCAAGGCCGGAACCCTTCGCACCCACCCGCATCACGACCTCGACCTGGAATGCGTGCGACGGCACCGTGAACGGTGGCGTCAGAACTGACACACCGATTCGAGCGCCATCGACTATGCGTCACCTTCGGTGGTACCCAAGCTCGCAGGGACGACACCGTGGTTCAGTGCGGTCGCCGAACGCTAGTCACCAGCAGCCATCAGAACCCCCAAATCCAACTCAACTCCCCTACCTCTGTGCGAAGATCGGAGGCTCACCAGGGGAGGTGCCGATGGCGAAGCACACACTTGCCAGCTACGCGATCCGGATTCGCAAGAGCCGAGAGAACGACTACCTAGCACTTGATGACTTCGATCGGACAGGAGGGGACCTCCTTAAGGAGTTTTACGGATACCTACTCCACCTTCAAGAACGCCCCTTCGAAATCGAAGACAAAGAACGCTCTCTCGAATGCCAAGAGATCATTCAGCGGGATCGTTCTTTGCAATTCAAACTTGCCTACGGTGCCTACGGCGCACAATCACGCATTAGGGAGCGCTCAACGGGGCAGGTGATCTTCCAGAAACAGGAAGATCACGTAGATTTGACCGATCTCAGGAACTATCTAATCCTTCCCGCCAACTCAAAAGCCGGCCTGCTCTTCACCGAGCGCTTTCAGGGAAATGGGGTAGTCTCAGCACTTTCTGAATCATTCAAGAAGGCATTTGGAGCTAAACACCACGGGTACACTCTAGAGATCAACAACATGACCTCTGAGGCAGCATTTGGGATCTACCTAGAGAGTGGTGAGCTGAAAAAGATTCGTTTGGTTCGACAAGCAATTCCGGATGACGTCGCAGATGCACTGGGAATGGGGGGTGAAGAACGCGAACTTGGAAGTGTTGAAGTGGTGATGAGGCCCCCGCGGCGCCTTTCATTCGGAAAGAGCAAAATCCAATCCATCATCAGCGGCGAGACCGATGTTTCAAGCATGCTGGAGTGGCGTGGCGTGGAGTACCGTGAAATGAAGGTCGAGGTCAGGGTGGCCAATTCAACCAGGACACTATCGGTCTCCTCTGGCACAACACCAGCAATGCTTTACGACTTGGACGCCGAAATGCGCAAAGACGGAGTAAGCCTACTTACGGATAGTTGGTTGTACTCAAAATCCAAGGAACTTGCCGAGGATCTCGCACCGACTATGGGCATGAGCGTGCAAATTATGCGCCGAGACTTCGCGTGGCCGGACGCCTGGGGTCACTATCGACTGGAGGTTCCCGTTGATCCGAATGATTGACCTCATTCCGATCGTAAAGGACCATTTTCGAACGCTACGCAGTCACGCCAATAATAACATTCTCTGGGGAGAAATTTCATTCTTCTGCGGGGTCCCAGTAATAGTAGGTACTGTCGGGACAGCCCTGGAATGGAAGTTGCAGGGAGTCGGAAACATTCTCGCTGCTTTCGCCATTCTCGCAGGACTCCTATTTAACCTACTGGTCCTCCTCTTCGACGTCGCCGCCAAATCAGCACAAGCCGGCGGGATTAATGCACAGAACGTACGCTTGAAGCTGGCCAAAGAGCTCCAGGCGAACGTTACTTACGCTCTGCTTGTCGCACTCGTAGCCGCAGGGATTTTGGCGGTCGCGTCTGGAATGGGAATGGAGAAGGTGAATCGCTGGCTGACTGGAGTTCTCCTAATACTACTCAGCCACTTTGCCCTAACCCTTCTAATGATCATGCGTCGGATTAGATCCGCCTTTTTGCAATCCGTCACCTAGGAAAATCCTTATCCATGCAGCTCTGAAGCTCTTGCCCGTCGCCCAACCGAGCTCGGGCGCAGCCAGGTTGTGCCAGATGCATGCCAGATACCGCGGTAAGACACGGTGAGGCACAAGCTTCCGCGCCAACTAAGAGGGCCTGTCGAGTGCCCCGTTTCGGCAGGTCAGAACGATTCCGGCCAATAGTCATCGCTGATTCCCAAGCTCAGAGCCCGAGTTCGATTCTCGTCACCCGCTCCATAGAAAAGCCCCAGGCCAGAGGCCCGGGGCTTTGTCGTTGTGCAGGCTTCCCCTCGCACCTTGCGCCAGTTCCGGGGCGTGCGCTCGCGGGGGACCGCTGTCGGTGGCCACCCATATGCTCTCGCCATGAGCGATGTCGACGCAGCGATCACCATCGCAAGCGGCAGAGCATGGTCGTTCCTGGTCGCCGGCGAGGAGCGCCAGTTCCAGGGGAACGCCGGCTACGAGGATGTGGCGGAGGAGTCCTACAGCTACGACTCGACTGTCGGAAACCATCTGCGAGTTGCAGTCGGCGACTTGGTGGTGGTGAGGAACAGCTTCGAAGCCCTTGGCGTGGCGTACGTCGAGAAGCTGGACGTGACACCCGACCAGGAGAAACTCCGCCGAAGGTGCCCGAGTTGCAGGAGCACGGGCTTCAAGGAACGCGTCACGGAAGCACCCCGTTTCCGGTGCAGTCCCTGCGGAAGCGTCTTCCCTGATCCGACGGTGGAGGTGATACCGGTGAGCACCTACCAGGCCCACTACGGCGGAACCTGGCAGCCGCTTGAGGGCTGCCTGAACAAGGCTCAACTGGCAGAACTCAGCCTCAGCAAGTCCGACCAGCAGTCGATCAAGGCCCTGGACCGAGAACGTACGCTCGCCGCCGTCGCCGCCCGCGGGATCCGCCTTCCGGGCAAAGGGCATGCCCCACGGACAGGCCGCCGGCATCCCCTGGAGCTCCCCGGCGGGAGGCGGCGGACGACGATAGCGGCTCGGCGCGGACAGGACGCCTTCCGCAGAGCGCTGGTTGCTCACTACGGCATGATCTGCGCCGCGACAGGGCCGGCACCGGCCGAGGTGCTGGAGGCTGCCCACATCCGACCCTTCGCCAAGACCGAGCGCCACCGCGTCGAGGAAGGGCTGTTGCTGCGTGCCGACATCCACCGCCTCTTCGACAGCGGACTGCTGGCCATCAGCCGCGACCTGAGGCTGCACACCGCCCCGAGTCTGCGTGGCCACCTCAAGTACAGCGAGCTGGAGGGCGCGCCTCTGCACATCCCGACGGACTGTGTCCTGGACCTTGACGTCGTCGACGAGCACCATTCGACCGTCACGGCCACGTGGTGAGCGCCCGCGCATACTCCAGTATGCTCGCTGTATGTCTTCGACGACGCGGATCACCGTCACCCTGCCCACCGAGCAGGTGGCCGAGCTTCGCAAGCTCACGGACAACATCTCCGGGTATGTGGCGGAGGCCGTGGCCCGGCAGATCCGGCACCAGCTACTCGGGGATGACTTGCGACGCCATGAGGAAGAGCACGGCAGCTTCACCGAGGAAGAGCTCGCCGAGGCTCACTCGAAGATCTTTGGTGGCGCCGGCACCGGCGAGCGATCGAGTGCGGCATGACGGAGCGCGTCGAGACCGTCGTCCTGGACTCCGAGGGGCTGTCGGCCTGGGTCGCGCAGGACCGCAAGGTCCTCGCGATGCTGCGGGTGTTCCATGACATGGGTGCGGACCTGGTCGTGGGGGCGAACACGATCGTGGAGGTCAGCCATGCGCGTACGAACATGCCGCGCCTCAACTGGACGCTGTCGCGGGTCAAGGTGGAACCGGTCACCGAGCAGGCGGCCAAGGCCGCAGCCGAACTTTTGAAAGACAGCGGGCTGCACGGCCACAAGTACGCCATCGACGCCACCGTGGCGGAGGTGGCCCTGCGGCAGCCGGGGCCGGTCGCGCTTCTCACCTCCGACGCCGACGACATGACGAAGTTGTGCGGCGGTCGCATACGCATCGTCCCCCTCTGAACCATCAGTGCCCTTGAGTGGGGTGCCTCAGCAGGCTCCGCCGGTCCCAACCCGGCCGGTTCATGCCTTCACAGCTGGGCTGAGCAGCAAGGCGATCTCCGCAACCCCTTCACCGGTGGCAGGGGTACTCGTTCCAGGGGGTTGTCATGGCGAAGTGCGGTGCGCGTACCAAGACCGGCGGTCGTTGTCAGCGGAGATTTCTCCGATCACCCCCAGACAGGCCTCGCCCCAGTTCAGAGGTTATTTATGGGTCGAAGTCCAGGGTGATTCCCAAGCTCAGAGCGCGAGTTCGATTCTCGTCACCCGCTCCACGCAGTACCCACGAAAGCCCCAGGCCAGAGGCCGGGGCTTCTTTGTTGTCCAGACCTCGGACACGGCGGCCGTGGCCGAGTGTCAAGCAGTCGTGGTGGGCTCCCGAGCGAAGTTCGCCGACACCGGCCAGCGTGACGTGCGGATGGCGAGGCCGTCGCTGCGGCGTTCGATCAGCGGCGCGGGGTGCTTGTGCTTGCCGCCGTTGCCGAGGGGCGCGGAAGCGGCCATGGCAGGACGCTCAGCCCGCCCTGCCCTCGCATGGAGGATCGGCCACCCGCCGGCCAGGTGCTTGCTCCGCGGAACCTCGCGGGACGGGCGGGCGGTGGCCAAGTTCGGCCGCCAGGGCGCCGGAGGCGGTGGGGAGGGAACTCTGACCGGGGTGCCCTCGGCGGCCAGTGCATCCAGGGCCGAGTGACACATCGGTGACTCGCTTGCGTGTGAACACATGAGCCGTGAACCGTGACGAGCGAGCAGCCCTGCGTATCTGGACCGACAGGCCGGGACGTGCAGGACGGCAACGGCCTCCCCGCCTGGTTGGTGGGGAGGCCGCGTGTGTTGTGCCGGTGTGGGAGGAGAAGTTGCTACTTCTTCTTCTTTTCTTCCTCACCGGGCTTGTTGGTGAGGGTGACGGTCAGGACGTACTTGTCCTTGGTGACCTTGTAGGGGCCGAAGACGGTCCGGGCCGGCATGACGTAGCCGTCCGGGACGGCCAGCTCTTGCAGGTAGTAGCTGCCCGCGCCGAGCTTGTAGTTCTTGCCCGAGTAGGAGCAGATGCCCGCTGCGTTGGTGGCGCAGGCAGCCCCGATCTTGGTGTCGCGGCGGCTGCCGGTGCGCTGGAGGCCCGGCGTGCCGTTGGTCTCGCGCCACAGCTGGAAGACGGCGCCCTGGAGCGGCTTGCCGGTCTTGGCGTCCTTCTTCAGCAGCTTGATCTCCGGCGGGACGCCGTTCCACGGGTCCTCGTCCTTGACGGACTTGCCGGAGAACTCGCCCTCACCGTCGACGACGGACTTGTCGGCGTGGATCTGACGGGCCACCAGGCCGGTCAGGCGGGCGGTGCACTTGTACGTGGCGCCGACCGCGAAGCGGGACTTGGCCTTGGCGGGCGGGACGGGGAAGGTGTTCTCCCAGCGGACCCGGGTGCCCGTCGCGTCGAAGCTGGAGGTGCCGTCGGGCCAGTTGCACTTCAGGTCACGGACCTTGGCGGTGCCCTTGGTGACGACGTCGCCGACCTCGACCTTGATCAGCGGCTCGGTGCCGTTGTTGGTGATGTCCAGGATCAGGGTCTTGTCCCGGGTGTCCGGGACGACGACCTTGTCCTTCTCGGTGTCGGCGTCGGAGTTGGTCTCCTTGTCCTTCTTCTCGATGTCGATGTCCGGCTTGTGGTTCTCCGCCGTGATGCTGACACCGGTGGTGGCGTTGTCCCTGTTCACCACGAGCGGGCCGAAGACCGGGGGCTTCGGCGGGCTGTAGTCCTTGGGGGCCTTGGTCTCTTCCCAGTAGTACGTGCCCGGCTCCAGCTTGCCCGCGGCCGCGACGCCGTCGGCGCCGGTGGTGACGGGCGCGTTGACCTTGGTGTCGGGGGTGTCGCCGTCGCGCTGCAGACCGTCGGTGCCGTTGGTGTCGCGCCACAGCTGGAAGACCGCTCCGGAGAGGGGCTTCTTCGTCTTGGCGTCGACCTTGATCACCTTGACGCCGCCCGCGATGGGCTCGCCGTGCCAGGGGTCCTCGTCCTCGACGTGCTTGCCGGAGATCTCGCCCTCGCCGTCGACGCGGGAATTGTCTCCGTGCAGTTCCTCGACCTTGGTGCCGGTCAGCAGGGCGGTGCACTTGTAGGTGGCGCCGACCGCGAAGCGGGACTTGGGCTTCTCCGGCGCGGTGGCGAAGGTGTTGTCCCAGCGGACCTTCTTGCCCGTCGGGTCGAAGCTGGACGTGCCGTCGGGCCAGTCGCACTTCAGGTCCGTGACCTTGGCGCCGCCCTTGGTGACGACGTCACCGACCTCCACCTTGACCAACGGCTCCTTGCCGTTGTTGGTGATGTCCATGTAGAGGGTCTTCTGGAGCGTGTCCGGAAGAACGACCTTCTCCGCCTCGGTGTCGGCGTCGGAGTCGGTCGCCTCGTCCTTCTTCTCGATGTCGACGTCCGGGTCGGGGAGGTGGTACCCGAAGTCGTACGTGTGGTTGTCCTGGCCGGCCTTGCCCGTGGTGATGGTGTGCTCGGGGAACTTGCCCCCGGCCGGGACCTTGCCGTCACTGTCGATGAAGTCGTTGGTGCCGGCGTCGTTCTTCGTGACGGTCCAGTTGAAGAGCGGGCCGCCGTCGGCGTAGTCCGCCGGGTTGTTGATCTTGATCGTGTACTGCGTCTCGAACTTCAGGCCGTCCTTGAGACTGTCGAAGTAGTACTCACCCCGGGAGGTGGTCTTCGTCGTCGCGACGAGCTTGCCGTCCTTGTCGTACAGGTTGACCGTCGCACCCGGGACCGGCCGCTCGCCCGGGTCCTGGATGCCGTCCTTGTCGACGTCGTACCAGACGCGGTTGCCGATCTGGATCGGCGCCAGGTCGCACATGACCTCAAGGTCGGCCATGCCGCCGCCCTTGCCCCACACGTTGTTCTGCATGTTGCCGTCGTTGGCCACGGTCTGGCCCGTGAACCGGTTGATCCGCATGGAACCGGCGGTGAAGGTGGCGCCGGTCACGTCGATGCCCGAGGTGATCAGCTTCTCCTCGACCTTCGAGATCGCGATGCCGGCGAAGGCCGACTCCGGGTGCCAGCCGGTGCGCCAGTCGCCCGCGTAGAACTCCTTGACGGCGGCGTTGGTGGAGTTGTTGGTGCAGCCGCCGTTGCCGTCCATCTCGAACTTGCCGTCCGCGCCCGGGCAGGCCCGGTTGATGTCGCCGCCGGACATGTTCTCCACGTTCAGGACCGCGCCGTTGGTCCTGCGGTGGATGATGTTCATGCCGGACTGGTCCGAGAACCGGTCACGGAAGCCGAGGACCAGGTCCCCGTTGATCTCCGTGACGATGTCCGCCAGGAACGGCTGCGGGTAGGCCGTGCGCCCGCCGTTGCAGTTGCGGGTCCCCCCGTCGAGCGTCGCCTCCTGCGTGTCGCGCCACACGTCCGACCACGGGTACCAGCCACCACCCGCACAGCTGGCGAGGGTGTCGGCCCACTCGCGCTTGAAGTCCAGCTTCTCGTTCATCACGACACCGGTGAAGTCACCGGTCTCGGGATCGAAGGTCTGCACCACGGCCCGCATGTCGGCCTTGTCCTGGGACGTCTGCGCCGAACAGACACCACCCACGAGGACCTTCTCGTCCTCGATGCCGATCGCTCCCGGCCGCCAGTCCGCCTCGTCCGAACAGCCCGGGTCGGGAATGTCGTACGAGGCCTTCGGCGCCGCCGCGGTCTTCTGCGTCGCGTCGTAGCGGTAGAGCTTCTTGTCCTTCAGGTTGACGACATACAGGTCCTTGCCGTCCTCGGTGATGTCCACGTCACCGAGCCCCTCCGTGTTCACCGCGGGGTTGAAGGCGAGGTCCGCGTCCGTGTCCATCACGTGGGCGGTGGTGCCCGCGTTGGGGACCGTGGTGAACTGCGTCGTGGTGTTGCCGTTCCGGTCGGTCAGGTAGATCGCGCCGGGACCGCCGGGACCGTAGGCGGAACCACGCCGGGCAAAGGCACCGGAGAAGATCCACTTCTTCTGCTTGGAGTAGGCGATGCCGTACAGCGCACCCGTGACCTGCTTGGTCGACAGGTCCGTGGTCTCGGCCTGGTTGCCCTGCGCGTTGTACGGGAACGAGATCAGCGTGCGGTCCGCCGGGTCGACAGGACCGGTGGTGTGGTCCTTGCGGATACACGCGGTGGCCACGTCGGCGTTCTTCTGGCAGTAGTCCGCCGGCTTCCAGAACGCCGTGGTGACCTCGACCTTGTTGCCGCCGTTGACGTCGACGAACTCTTCCGTGCTGGAGAGGGCGTCCGTGTTCTGGCTCAGCCGGCCGTCACGGTTGGCGAACGCCGAGTACCAGGTGCCGGGCTTCGGGTTCATCACCTGAACCCGGTACTTCCCACCGGTCAGCGTGCTGGTCGACGGATCGAGGGTGACATTGCCGTCCGCCCCCGTCCTGCCGGTGATGGTGTTCCCGGCATCGTCCGTCAGCCGCACCTCCACCCCGGACATGCCGGGCTCCAGCACCCGGTCCCACAGACCGTTGGCGTTGACCTCCCGCACCACGTGCACGGTGACCGTGCCGTCACCCGGCGCCTTGCCGGCCGCCTGCGCGAACGGAACGGCCGACAGCATGAGACTGGATGCCACCAGGGGCAGCGTCACACCGATGGCACCGGCACGACGGGCTCGTCTGCTCGGCTCGGGTCTTGGCTCTGGTGGATTCGATCGGGACAGCAAGTACGCCTCCTGAGAGATGTGAACGGAGTCATCCGCCGTCACATCCCGGCGGACCGTTCAGCTCTCTATCCCGAATTCGCCGACACTTTCATCAGGACACGTTCCCTCATCCTGTCAGCCGCTCACGACCACCTGAACGGACCGCATGACTGTCCAAACACAGCCCACCAGGCCAGGCACTGTATCCGCGGTTTTTCAGGGGGAAATTCCTTTCCTGCCGCGACGGCACTGATCTCAACGAGGGAAAAGAAGGCCCTTCGGATACGAACCACCGGCAAACGGAATTGCACCCCTCCGAAATGAGGTCGTGGAGCACAATGCTTTCCGCCAAAAGGTAGAACCCGCAGGGCGGGTACGACGGCCGGTGGAGGAGGTCGCCAAGGCGATCGCCCGGGCGCACACGGGTCGCTCATGGCGGCACCTGTGAGTCCCAGATGCGTCGGAGGACGAGCTGGACCGGTTCACCACCGGTGGTTGGACCGCTGACCAGGTTGCTGCCGCTCGGGGCGAAGAGAAGGCAAGGTCACTCTCACCACCGACCATGCCGGCCATCAGGCTGACAGAGCGCGTCGTCGCGCTGGACTCCGAAGGGCTGTCGGGCTGGATCGCCCAGGACCGTAAGGCCCTGCGGTATGGGGAACAGGCGGGTTGGTTGGCGTGGTTGCAAGGGTGGGGGACCACGACTCTGCAGGAGGACAATTTCATGGCTGATCGGCCCTTGACGCTCATGGCAGTGCACGCTCATCCCGATGACGAGGCCACCGGGACCGGTGGGGTTCTCGCGCGGTATGCGGCGGAGGGGATTCGTACGGTTCTTGTTACCTGTACCGACGGCAGGTGCGGGGACGGGCCCGGGGGCGTCAAGCCCGGTGAGGCCGGGCACGATCCGGAGGCTGTGGCTCTGATGCGTCGTCAGGAGCTGCGGGTGAGTTGTGATGCGCTCAAGATCAGTGATCTGGAGACGCTCGACTACGCCGATTCCGGGATGATGGGGTGGGCCAGCAATGACGCGCCGGGGGCCTTCTGGCAGACCCCCGTCGAGGAAGGTGCCGCTCGGCTTGCGGAGCTCATGCGGGAGTACCGGCCCGATGTCGTGGTCACGTACGACGAGAATGGGTTTTACGGGCATCCGGATCACATCCAGGCCCACCGCATCACCATGGCCGCGGTGGAGATGACCGACCTGACACCCAAGGTGTACTGGACGACCATGCCACGCTCTGCCATGCAGCGGTTCGGGGAGATCATGAGCGAGTTCGGTGGGGACATGCCCGAGCCGGATCCCGCCGAGACCGCCGCGTTGGCCGAGATCGGGCTTCCCGATGACGAGATCACCACGTGGGTGGACACCACCGCGTTCAGCGACCAGAAGTACGACGCGCTGGCCGCGCACGCCAGTCAGGGCGAGAACATCTTCTTCCTCAAGATGGGGAGGGAGAGGTTCGGGGAGTTGATGGGGCTGGAGACGTACGTACGGGTCAAGGACGCCACCGGCGCGGCCGTACCCGAGAACGATCTCTTCGCGGGACTGCGCTGAACCGGGCGGGCTGTCGCTGTCACGATCCGCAGCAGCCGGCTGCGTCGGCCTGTTCCGTCGTGGGGGCGTTGAAGAGTCCGGGGCCGCCGCATACTCCTGTCTCGGGCAGGGTCAGTTCGACCTTGTCGGCTGAGTCCAGGTCGCCCGCCAGGGCCGCTGCGACGGAGCGGACCTGTTCGTGGCCGGTCATCGCGAGGAAGGTCGGGGCTCGGCCGTAGGACTTCATGCCGACCAGGTGGATGCCCTGTTCGGGGTGGGAGAGTTCGCGGTGGCCGTGGGGGTAGACCGTGCCGCAGGAGTGCTGGTTGGGGTCGATCAGCGGGGCCAGTGCGGTGGGGGCCTGGAGGCGGGTGTCGAGGTCCAGGCGCAGTTCGTTCAGGAAGGTCAGGTCGGGGCGGAAGCCGGTGAGGGCGATGACCTCGTCGACCGGGGGTAGGCGGCGGCCGTCCTCGGCGATCAGGACGAGGCGGTCGGTGTCGTCGCGTTCGATGGCTGCGGTACGGAAGCCTGGGACGGCTTCCGCGTGGCCGTTGTCGACGGCGGACTTGGCTGCGAGACCGAGGGCGCCCCGGGCCGGCAGCTGGTCGGCCTCGCCGCCGCCGAAGGTGTTCCCGGAGATGCCTTGGCGGCGGAGGACCCACACTGCGTGGGTGCCGTTGCCGTCGGTGGATGTGGCCAGGTCCGCGAGTCCTGCCAGGGCTGTGAAGGCGGAGGCGCCGGAGCCGATCACGGCCGTACGCCTGCCCGCGTAACGGGCCCGGACGGCCGGTGAGTCGAGGTCGGGGACCCGGTAGGTGATGCGGTCGGCGGCGGCCTTCTCGCCGAGGGCCGGGAGGCCGCTGCCGCCGGCCGGGCCCGGGGTGTTCCAGGTGCCGGAGGCGTCGATGACGGCGCGGGCCAGTACGCGCTCTTCGGTGCCGTCGGCGCGGGTGAGGTGGACCAGGAACGGCTGGGCTTCGCGGTCGGCGTCGACGACACGGTCGCGGCCCGTGCGGGAGACACCGGTGACGGTGGTTCCGGTGCGGACCTTGTCGCCCAGTACGTCGGCGAGGGGCTGGAGGTAGTGGGCCACCCAGTCGCCGCCGGACGGGTAGGCGGCGCCGTCCGGGCGTACCCAGCCGGTGGGGGCCAGGAGCTTCTCGGCGGCCGGGTCGACGACTTCGGACCACGGGGAGAACAGCCGCACGTGCGCCCACTCCCGGACCGCTGACGCGGCGGTGGGGCCGGATTCCAGGACGAGTGGTTCGATCCCCCGCCCTAGGAGGTGGGCAGCGGCGGCCAGGCCGATCGGGCCGGCTCCGATCACTACTACGGGCAGAGCGGTCACGGTGGGCTCCCGTTGATTCGATGGTTGTCGATGTGCTGTCCGGCCCCAGCTTGGAGTCTTGTATTCGTGGTTGTCAATATAGACATTGGTCGAAGTTTTGCGGAGGATGGGCGCATGACTACGAAGGTGCTGCCGCTGGTGGAGCCGGAAGCCGTCGTTCCGTGCTGTCCGCCCCTGTCCGAGCGTCCGCTCACGGCCGAGGAGGCCGAGCGGACCGCCGTCATGTTCAAGGCCCTCGGGGACCCGGTGCGGCTGCGGCTGTTCTCGCTGGTCGCCTCGCACGAGGGCGGCGAGGCGTGCGTGTGCGACATCTCCGACGTCGGCGTCTCCCAGCCGACGGTCTCCCACCACCTGAAGAGGCTCCGCGAGGCCGGGCTGCTGGCCTCCGAGCGGCGCGGTACGTGGGTGTACTACCGGGTCGAGCCGTCCGTCCTGGCCGCCATGGGCCAGCTCCTCACCCGCCGTCCGGGGGCTGCCGGATGACCGACCGGGTCGTCCCACAGGCCGCCGTCGCTCAAGTCGACCCGCAGGTCGTGCCGTTGACCGGTGATTACGCGGACCAGGTCCTGGCGATCTATCAGGCCGGTATCGACGAGGGCAACGCCACCTTCGAGACCACCGCCCCGACCTGGGCCGAGTTCGACGCCGCCAAGCCGGCCGCGCACCGCTTCGGCGCGCTCGATGCCGACGGCACGCTGCTCGGCTGGATCGCCGCCACCGCCGTCTCCGACCGCTGTGCGTACGCGGGTGTCGTCGAGCACTCCGTGTACGTCCACCCCCGTGCGCGCGGCCGGGGCGTCGCCGGGCTGCTGCTGGCCGCCCTGGTGCGGTCGACCGAGGCGGCGGGGATCTGGACGATCCAGTCCGGGATCTTCCCCGAGAACACCGCCAGCCTCGCCCTCCACGCACGCGCCGGATTCCGCGTCATCGGCACCCGTGAGCGAATCGGCCGCCACCGTGGCGTCTGGCGGGACGTGGTGCTGCTGGAGCGGCGTAGCCCCGTCGTGTGATCAACTCGCCCCGCGCCGGGGCGGGTTACGCGGCCGTCGCCGCGGCGTCCGGGGCGAACCTCTTCCGCCAGGCCAGCGCCACGTACACCAGGCCGATCAGCACCGGCACCTCGATCAGCGGGCCGACCACCCCGGAGAGCGCCTGGCCGCTGGAGACTCCGAAGGTGGCGATGGCGACCGCGATCGCCAGCTCGAAGTTGTTGCCCGCAGCGGTGAAGGCGAGGGTGGCGGTGCGGTCGTAGGCCAGGCCCAGGCTCTTGCCGAGGAGGAAGGTGCCGAAGAACATGACCGCGAAGTAGACCAGCAGCGGGAGCGCGATGCGCACGACGTCGAGCGGCTGCGAGGTGATCGTCTTTCCCTGGAGTGCGAAGAGGATGACGATGGTGAACAGCAGCCCGTACAGCGCCCACGGCCCGATCCGGGGAAGGAACTTCGCCTCGTAGTCGGCACGGCCCATCCTCCGCTCGCCGACGCGCCGGGTGAGGAACCCCGCCAGCAGCGGGACGCCGAGGAAGACGACGACGTTCAGGGCGATGTGCCAGACGGACACGTCCAGGCCCTGGCCGTCGCCGAGGTGCAGCCAGCGCGGCAGCAGGTCGAGGTAGAACCAGCCCAGCAGGCCGAACGCGAGGACCTGGAACACGGAGTTGAGGGCGACCAGGACGGCGGCGGCCTCGCGGTCGCCGCAGGCCAGGTCGTTCCAGATGATGACCATGGCGATGCAGCGGGCCAGGCCGACGATGATCAGGCCGGTGCGGTACTCGGGCAGGTCCGGCAGGAAGATCCAGGCCAGGGCGAACATCACCGCGGGGCCGACGAGCCAGTTGACGACCAGCGAGGAGACCAGCAGCCTGCGGTCGCCGGTCACCCGGTCCAGCCTGTCGTAGCGGACCTTGGCGAGGACCGGGTACATCATCACCAGCAGGCCGAGCGCGATCGGCAGGGAGATCCCGCCGATCTCGACGCTCGCGAGCACGTCGTTCAGGCCGGGCACCAGACGGCCCAGCCCGAGGCCGACGGCCATCGCGAGGAGTATCCACACGGCGAGGTAGCGGTCGAGGGTGGAGAGCTTTCCCATCAGCAGGCCCGCTTGCTCTGGGCCGCGTCGCGGGCGGCGGAGGCCAGCGAGGCGAACTGCTCCGACAGCGTCTCCAGGACCTCGGGCTTCAGCCGGTAGTAGGTGAAGCGCCCGCACGGCTCCGTGTCCACCACGCCGGCCTCGCGCAGCACCTTCATGTGGTTGGACAGGTTCGTCTGCTTGGCGCCCGTCTCCTCCACCAGGTGCGTCGTGCACAGCGTCTCGCGGGCGAGCAGGGTCACGATCCGGAACCTGAGCGGGTCTGCCAGCACCCGCAACAGATCAGTGTCGACTGAAGTCAGCATGGGCTGATACTTTCACATCACCACCCACTGATACCAGCAGGGGCTGATGCGTGAGGGCGCGCCTTTCCGGAGAACGGTTCCGGAGAACGGCTCCGGAGAACGGCTCCGGAGAACGGCTCCGGAGAACAGCGCCCACCCGGAGAGAGGACCCCCATCCCATGACCGCGACACCGAAACCGTCCGTGCTGTTCGTCTGCGTGCACAACGCCGGCCGGTCCCAGATGGCCGCCGCCTGGCTCGCCCACCTCGCGGGGG
Source organism: Streptomyces sp. NPDC032721 (assembly GCF_055579625.1). Taxonomy (NCBI): domain Bacteria; kingdom Bacillati; phylum Actinomycetota; class Actinomycetes; order Kitasatosporales; family Streptomycetaceae; genus Streptomyces; species Streptomyces sp. NPDC032721. The sequence continues at coordinate 226,236 of NZ_JBVIMX010000015.1, forward strand.
ACCGCGTCGAAGTCCGCTCGGCGGGTTCCGCCCCGGGCGAAGCCGTCAATCCGGCCGCGGTCGAAGCCATGGCCGAGGTCGGCATCGACATCTCCCGCGAGACCCCGAAGATCCTCACCGTCGACGCGGTACGCGAGTCCGACATCTGCATCACCATGGGCTGCGGTGACAGCTGCCCCGTCTTCCCCGGCAAGCGCTACCTCGACTGGAAGCTGGAGGACCCCGCAGGGCAGGGCGTCGAGGCCGTCCGCCCCATCCGCGACGAGATCAAGCGCCTGGTGGAGGGGCTGATCGCCGAGATCCCCTAGTCGTGCGCGATCCGCCCGACCGGTCCTGCTCCCGCTGCCTAAGGTGTGCGCATGTCCGAACGTTCAAGCGAAGCGCGGTCCGTCCTCTATCCCGAGCTCGCCGCCTCCGGCAGCCTCGGAGAGGCGCTGGCCCGGGAGGCGGTCCGGCGGGGACGGCGTACCGAACCGCTGGGGCCGGTCGAGGGGTACGGGCCCCTGGCCGCCGCAGGCGGTGTGGATGCGCAGGGCGGGACGCGGTTCGCCGTGTACGCGGCCAACACGGACGAGCGCGAGTTCCGCATCGAGATCGACGTGGTCGGATCGATCCGGGGAGCGTACGCCAGCACCGATGACTTCGAGCTGGTCGGCGACCTCCTGCATGCCTGGCGCGGGGGAGCCACGATCGGCGGGCTGATGCGCGAGTGGCCGTTGCTCGCGGCATCGCCGTTGGAGGCGGCGCCGCCCGGGAAGGTGGTCTCGACCGCCTGGCGGCTGACCCTGGAGCGCTCCGGGACGATCAGGCTGGGCGACGCCGAACTGGCCGAGGCGCTGTACGCACAGCCGGCGCTGCGCGCGTTCTTCCCGTTCCCCTCGCACGGCGCGTTCAGCCTGCTCAGCAGTACGGCCGATCCCTTCTACGAGGAGGTTCCGCGTGCGGTGCCGACGATCGACGGACTGTGGAACGTCATCCTCGAATGGTCGCGGTGGACGCCGCACCTCCCGAGGCGCGAGCTCGGCTCCCGGCTCGACGCCCGGGAGGCGGCGGCGCTGATGGCCGCGAACGTTCCGGAGGGCAGCGGGCCTGCCGTCGAGGGCGGGTGGCCGCATCCGCCGCCGGCCAGGACCGAGTGACGAGTACCCCCCTGCCCGCTGGACTGGCGTGCGGGGGCGGTGGAACCGGGTAACGTCCTTGTCATGACCGTGAGCAAGAACATCAACAACCCCGTGGGCATGGGCGGCGGCCAGCGCAAGCGGCAGTCCCGCGCCGAGCGGGCGGACAACGGTCCGCACCGCAACCGTGACCGCAAGGGTGCCGCCGACCAGAAGGCGGAGCTCCTGCGCAAGATGCGCGAGAAGGCGGAAGGGGCGGCTGCCGACAGCGACGGGCAGGCGGACGCGGGCGAAGGCGACTCCACGCAGAGCTGAGCTGAGCCTGAGCTGACGCGCTCCGCGAGTCAGGTAACACCGCACGCCGACGAAGCCCCGGGTCCCAGTGGCCCGGGGCTTCGTCGTGGCGTGCTTCGGCTGGTGCCCGGGGGGCGGTCGCTCATCCGTTGACGGAGGAGCCCGAGGTGTCCGAGGTGTCCGAGGTGTCCGAGGTGGACTCAGCGAGGGTGTGGGCGACCAGGGCGTTGGCGTGGCCGTGGCCCAGGCCGTGTTCGGTCTTGAGCCAGCTGACGAGTTCCATGTGCTTGGTCAGGGGCGAGGAGCGGATGAGGGTCTTCCACTCTTCGATCGGGCGGCCGTACTTCTTCTCGATGGAGGGGAAGTAGCTGGCGGGGCCCTTGGGGGGAGTGGCGGGGGTGGGCATGGGGTGTTCCCGTTTCTCGGTCTGCGTGGCGGTTGTTGTTCCTGCTTGTTATTAGGACCTGTGGGGAGCGGGGAAGTCATCGGGTTTCGGGGTGTGGGGCGGGTCACAGTCCATGTGCGGCGTCAGGCTGCCTGGAGTGCCAGGGTCGGGGACAGCCGGGCCGCTCGGACCGCCGGGTAGAGGCCCGCGACCGTGCCGATGGCCAGGGTGGCCGCGAAGCCGCCCGTCACCGCCCAGAGCGGGACCACCCACGGGAGGCCGCCCGAGGCCGCGTACGCGCCGGTCGCCGCCGCGCCCAGGGCCACTCCCGCCAGGCCGCCCAGGCCCGACAGCATCAGGGACTCCGTGACGAACTGGATGCGGATCTGGCCCCTCGTCGCGCCCAGCGAGCGGCGCAGGCCGATCTCGTGGCGGCGCTCCAGCACCGAGATGATCATGGTGTTGGCCACGCCGACCCCGCCCACCAGCAGGGCGATTCCGCCCAGGCCCAGGAGGAGGGTGGAGAAGGCGCCCTCGGTGGCCGCCTTCGCCTTGAGGGCCGAGGAGGGGTCCGTGACCCGGACGTTCTGGGGGTTGTGCGGGTCGATGGTGGGGGCAAGCAGGGACCGGACGTCGCGTACGGAGGCGTCCGTGGAGCGTTCGTAGAGGGAGGTGGGGTGGCCGTCGAAGGACAGCAGGTTCTTCGCGGCGGACCAGCCGACCAGGGCGGAGCGTTCGATCTCCGGGGCCAGCGGGAGCGGGGCCAGGATGCCGATGACGGTGAAGTAGCGGTCGCCCAGCCAGACTTGGCGGCCGGGTTCGGTGATGCCGAGGCGTTCGGCGGTGACGTGGCCGAGCACGACGGAGGGGTAGCGGCCGTTGGCGGCGTTGAGCCAGGTGCCCTTGGCGATCCGGCCCCGCAGGACCTCCAGGAGTTCCTGGGTCGCGGCCTTCACCGCGATACCGCTCGTCTCCGCCTCGGGGATCTTCTCGGAACGGCGCACCGAACGCGGTACGTCGCCCGTGGCGCCCGCCTGCTCGACGCCCTTGATGCGGCCGACCATGCCGAGCGCCTCCTCGGGGAGTTTGACCTCGCCGCCCGCGAACATCGACTCGCCCGGTGTCGCCACCAGCATGTTCGTACCCAACTTGTCGAGTTCTCTGACCAGTTGGGCCTGGCTGGAGGCGGAGATGCCCACCACCGCGATCATCGTCGCGATGCCGATGGCGATGCCCAGGGCGGAGAGGACGATACGGACGGGACGGCTGCGCAGGCCCGCCGAGCCGACGTGGAGCACGTCCCGGGGACCGAGGCGGGCCGCTTTGAGCCTGGAGGGGGTTTTCGGCATCAGGCGAGCACCCCCGTCCGTGCGCCCCGCGTCGCCGCGGTGTCCGCGACCACTCGGCCGTCCCGGATCCGGACCTGGCGCGGCAGCCGGTCCGCGATCTCCGTGTCGTGGGTGATGACGGCGATCGTGGCGCCCTCCTCGTTCAGGTCGCGCAGCAGGTCCATGACCGCCGCGCCGGACGCCGTGTCCAGGGCTCCGGTCGGTTCGTCGGCGAGGAGGAGGTCGGGGCGGCCGACCACCGCGCGGGCGATCGCGACGCGTTGCTTCTGGCCGCCGGAGAGTTCGTGCGGGCGGTGTTTCATTCGGTCCGCCAGGCCCACCCTGGCCAGGGCCTCGGCCGCCAGCGCGCGGCGGCGGGGTCTGGGCAGGCCCGAGTAGAGGAGGCCTTCGGCGACGTTGTCCTGCGCGCTGATGCCGGGGACCAGGTGGAAGGACTGGAAGACGAAGCCGATGTGGCGCGAGCGCAGCGCCGAGAGGCGGCGGTCGGAGAGGGCCGACACCTCGTGGCCTGCGATGCGGACCCGGCCGGTGGTGGGCTTGTCGAGGGTGCCGATGATGTGCAGGAGGGTGGACTTCCCGGAGCCAGACGGACCTACGATGCCGGTCAACTCGCCCTGATTGATAGTGAGTTCGACTCCGTCGAGGGCCTTGACCCCGCCCGCGTACTCCTTGGTGACTCCGGCCAGCTCGACCACCGCTTCGGCCGGCGCGGAGGCCACCGCCTCCGGTTCCGTACCGCTCACAGCGACGGCACCCCGACCTTCGTGCCCTCGCGCAGTGCGCCGCCGGTGATCTCCACCCGGCCGTCCGCGAACATGCCGAGCTCCACCTTCACGTCCCGGCCCCTGCCGTTCTCCACGACCTCGACGCCGAAGCCGCCGCCGGGCAGCGCGAGGAGCGCGTTGACCGGCACGGACAGGACGTTCCGGGAAGTCTGTCCGGTGAGGTTGACGGTGACCGGGGACTGGTCGAGGGCCTTGACCTTCGACGGGTCGTCGAAGGACACCGTGACGTCGATCTTCGGTTCCTTGTCGTTCGGGTCCTCGCCCGCCTTGGCGACCTTGCCGACGCCGGTGACCTTGCCGGGTACGGAGGTTCCGTCCGGGAGGTCCACCGTGACCTTCGTACCTACCTTCGCGAGCGAACCCTCCGCGACCGGCAGCTGGAAGCGCACCACGCGTGCCGCGCCGGTGACCGTCAGGACCGTCCGTCCTGGGGCCGCCGGGTCGCCGACCGCCGAACCCGTCTCCTTCACACGTACCGGGCCCGTCGCGAAGGTCACCTGGTCGGGGCCTATCTGCCCGGTCTGCTTGAGGTCGTGGGACTTCTGCCAGCGCTTGACCGCGCGCGCCGTGCCGTCCGTGTACTTCTCGTCGACGGTCAGGTATGCGCCGTAGCCGAGGTCCCGCAGGTTCTCCTCCAGCTGCCTCACGTCGCGGCCCTTGTCGCCCGGCTTCAGCGTCCGGTACATCGGGCCGCTGCCGTACAGCAGCCGTACGGGCGTGCCGTCGACCTCGTACAGCCGCTGGTCCCGTACGACGGTGGAGCCGGTGCCCGCGATCCAGGTGAAGGTGCCCGCGGCCGAACCGGCCCCCGGGCCCGCGTTGATCCTGCGTTCCTGGGCGTAGCCGAGGGTGCCGGTCTGCTGGCTGCTGTCGCTGAGGTCGCCGCGCTCGACGGTGGCGGTGGTGCGCGGCGGGCCCTTCCGGGTGGCGGCGGTGTTGTCCTGGTCGGGGGCGCCGTACGCGGCGACGGCCGCCGCGCCGCCGCCCGCGAGCAGGACGAAGGCGGTCACCGTGACGACGAGCCTGCGGCGCGTCACCGGGCACCGCTCTCACAGGCCTTCATGGCCTTCTCGAACTTCTCCTTCTCGGGGCCCGCCTTCGGCATCGGCAGCGCCTTCTGCATCGACCCGTCGAACTTCGGGTCGGGCATGTCGACACCGTTCTTGCGCATGCAGCCCGCGAACTTGATCGCCTTGTCCTTGTCGGCCTGGGTCAGCTCGCGGCCTGCGCCCATGCCGCCGCCCTTGCCCTTGCAGGCCTTGAAGGCCTTCTCCATCTTTTCCTTGCTCATGTCGCCGCCGCCGATGGAGATGCCGCCCTGGTTCTCGCCCGGCTTGGGCTCGGGCACGTCCAGGCCCTGGTCGCGCAGGCACTTGCGGTACTCCAGCGCCTGGTCGGCCTTCTTGCCCTCGCCGCCGGCGTCGGAGCTTCCGGCGCCGCTGTCGGTCTTGCCGCCGTCCCCGGTGTCCGTGCCGCCCGTGCCGCCGCCCGCCGAGCAGGCGACGGTGGTGAGGAGCGCGAGGGCCGCGAGGGCGGTGGCCCGGCCTGCGTGACGGAGGTGGCTGGAGTGGCGGAGGCGCCGGAGGCGCCGGACTCGTTCGGCTGTACGCGTGGCTGTCATGGGAAGGAGGGTGCGGCGGAGGGGTGTTTCGTTTCTCTCAAGCCCGCCTTTACACCGACGAAAGGTGCAGGTGGGTTAGACAGGGCCCCATGCGCGTACTGGTGGTGGAGGACGAGGAGTTCCTCGCGGAGATGATCGCCGAGGGGCTGCGCCGCGACGCGCTCGCCGTGGACGTCGCGGCGGACGGCGCACAGGCCCTGCGGAAGCTGGAGTTCGGGGCGTACGACGTCATGGTCCTGGACCGCGACCTGCCGGGCGTCCACGGCGACGAGGTCTGCCGGCGGGTGGTAGGCCTCGGTCTGGAGACCCGGATCCTGATGCTGACCGCGTCGGGGACGGTACGGGACCGGGTGAACGGGCTCGGCATCGGCGCCGACGACTACCTCACCAAGCCGTTCGCGTACGACGAGCTCCTCGCCCGCGTCCTGGCGCTCGGCCGCCGCTCCCGCCCCGCCCTGCCGCCCGTCATCGAACGCGCCGGCATCGTCCTGGACACCGCGCGCCGCCAGGCCGACCGGCACGGCCGCCCGCTGCACCTGTCGCGCAAGGAGTTCGCCGTACTGGAGGCGCTGCTGCGGGCGGACGGGGCGGTGGTCAGCGGCGAGGACCTGATCGAGCAGGTCTGGGAGGAGCACACCAGCTACCGGACGAACGCGGTCCGGGTCACCCTGAGCAAACTCCGCACCAAGCTGGGCGAACCGCCGGTGGTGGAGACCGTGCCGGGCGTCGGGTACCGGATCGCGGGAGCGGCATGAGGAGTGTGCGCGGCCGGCTGACGATGTTGTACGGCGGGCTGCTGGTGCTCGCGGGAATGCTGCTGACGGGTGTGGTGTACCTGCTCGTACGGCAGGGGCTGTACACGTCGATCAGCCTGGCGGTGACGACGGCCGTGCCCGCCGGACTGCTGAAGACGCCCGTGCCGCGGCCGAGCGGCTCGTCGGGTGCCCCGGTGCCCCCGGTGCCGCACGCGTCGGTCCTGCCCGCGAGCCCGGCGCCGTGGCCCTCCGGGGCGGTCCCCCCGTCGTCGCTCCGGCCGTCCTACACGGTGGCGCAGGAGCTCAGCGACGCCGCCGAGGCCGCCGCGCTCAACCGGCTGCTGATGGTCTCCCTGGGGGTGCTCGTGCTGTACTCGGTGGCCTCGGTGGTGCTCGCGTGGTGGATGGCGGGGCGGGTGCTGCGACCGGTCGCGGTGATCACGGACACCGCGCGCAGGCTGTCCGGCGACAACCTGCTGGGGGTTCCGTCCGGCGAGCCCTGGGGCCGGATCGACCTGAAGGGCCCGCCGGGCGAACTCAAACGCCTGGCGGACACCTTCGACTCGATGCTGGAACGGATGGAACGCCTCGTCGCCGCCCAGCAGCGGTTCGCCGCCAACGCCGCCCACGAGCTGCGCACCCCGGTGGCGGTCCAGCGGGCCGCCGCCGAGATCGGGCTGGCGGGCGATCCCGCCCCGGAGCGGGTCGCCCGCATCCGTACGAAACTCATCGACGTGGCCGACAAGAGCGAGCGCATCATCAACGGCCTGCTGCTGCTCGCCGCTTCCGAACAGGGCCTGGAGCGCCGTGATCCGGTACGGGTCGACGAGGTGGCGCGGGCGAGCGCGGAGGCACTGGCGGCGGAGGCGGCGGACCGGGAGGTGACGATCTCCGTCGAGGCCGGACCGCTGACGGTCGAGGGCGACGCCGTCCTCCTGGACCGCCTGCTGCACAACCTCCTCCTCAACGCGGTCCGGCACAACCGCTGGGGCGGGCAGGTGCTGCTGCGTACCGGCCCGGCGGGCATCGAGGTCTCCAACACCGGTCCGGTGGTGGACGAGGCGACCGTGCCGCTGCTCTTCGAACCGTTCCACCACACCGGCGGCGGGGGCGCCGGCCTGGGCCTCTCCCTCGTCGAGTCGATCGGCCACGCCCACGGGGCGACCGTCACGGCGACGTCGAATCCCGCGCCGGAGGGGGGCCTGACGGTGCGGATACGGTTCCCGTCGACGTACGCATCGAACGCATCGAACGAAGGGGGCGGGCTGTGAGCGCGACGCACGGGCCGGGGCCGTTGGCAGGGGTGGAGTGGCTGGCGGAGCGGCTGGGACAGCCGGGGCTGGTGGTTCTCGATGCCTCCGTGGGGGCGAACCGGGGGCGCGGGCCGTGGATCCCGGGAGCCAGGATCTTCGACATCGACGGCGAACTGTCGGACCACGGCCCCGGACTGCCGCCGCACACCATGCCCGGGGCGGATCAATTCACCTCTGCGGTACGGGCATTGGGGGTGAATGACGCCAGCCGCGTGGTCGTGTACGACAGCGTCGGGATCTACTCCAGCGCACGGGCGTGGTGGATGCTGCGGGCGATGGGGCTGGAGCGGGTCGCGGTGCTGGACGGGGGCCTGCCGGGCTGGATCGCGGCGGGCGGGGAGGTGAGCGATGCCGCTTCCGACGCTTCGTCGTACGCACCCGGGGACTTCACCGCGCGGCCGAGGAGCGGGGCCTTCGTCGGGCGCGACGAGGTGGGCGAGGCGCTGGCGGACGGCGGCAGCGGGCCTCTGGTGCTCGACGCCCGCAGCCGGGGCCGCTTCGCCGGTACGGAGCCGGAGCCGCGCGCGGGGGTGCGCGGGGGCCACATGCCGGGCGCGGTGAACCTGCCGTTCGGGGAGTTGCAGGACGGCGGGGGACGGATGCGGGGCGAGGCGGAGTTGCGGGCCGTGTTCGATGAACTGGGGCCGGTGGAAAGGCCGTTGGTGGTCAGCTGCGGGTCGGGGGTCACGGCGTGCGTGCTGGCGCTGGGGGCGGAGCTGGCGGGGCGGCGGGAGGTGTCGGTGTACGACGGGTCGTGGAGCGAGTGGGGGGCGGAGGGGGCGGGGACGGAGGTGGTGCGGGGCTGAGGGGTCTTGTGGGGCTGAGGGGTCTTGTGGGGTTTGCCTGCGCCAAGGCTTCATCAAGGTCTCGTCAGAAGTGGCTGACATCCGTCAGTGAACCGTCAACTCCGGTCGATCGGGCCACCGGGCGCGCATAGCCTCGCCGGCATGGAGAGCGCGGGAACGACGTCGTCCGACACCTGGCACCAGAACACCGAATGGGCCGAGGACGTACGGCACGCGGTGCGGTGCGGGGTGACGCTGCTGGTGATGCTCGTGGCGATCGACGCCCTTGCGAAGACGGCGAGTTGGCAGCGTACGGCGCTGTGGGTGGGGCTGGCCGGGATGCTGCTGGTCATCCTGGTCCCGGTACGGGTGACCGCCGGGGCGGGGTGGCTGGCGGCGAGGGGGGTGCTGGGCGAACACGTGGTCCGGACGGACCGGCTGGTGTCCGTGCGGTGGGCGGACGGGGTGGCCCCACGCGTGGTGCTGAGGGACGCGGACGGCGAGCGTGTGGAGTTCGATCCGAAGGTCCTCGTGGCCAATCCGGCGCTTTGGCGGGTGGTGGAGGGGGATGCGAGGGGGTGTGTGGAGAGGGGGACGTTGCTTTGGGGGGTGACGGTTTTGGGGGAGTTGGGGGAGTGGGTTGATCGGGAGGCGGCGAGGACGGTGTTTCGGGTGTCGGGGTTGGAGTAGGTGGCCTGCGGTCTGGTGCGGGTGGGGGTCCGCTGCGCGGGCTTCTCCCCTCCCCGCCCCTTCCCGAAACTGGGGCGCTGCCCCAGACCCCGGGTGGCGGGCCCGGCCACGGCCGGTGGTCATGTGCGGTGGGTTCTTGGCTGGTCGCGCAGTTCCCCGCGCCCCTGAAGTACTCGTCGCTGACGGGCGCAGGGAACTGCGCGGCGCTGG